>CAZKLA010000001.1:0-36180 GCA_964553455.1 uncultured Aquiluna sp.
AGCCAACAAACCACCTTGGAGCTCGTCAGGCTGGCGAAGTTTTGCAGGTCATCAAAGAGGCAAAGAAGAAAGGGCTAGGGGTTATCTTTATCTCTCACACCCTTCCTCACGTTCTTGAGGTTACCGACCGGATTGTCGTATTGCGTCTGGGTCGAGTGGTGAAGGATGCTCCAACAAGCGAATTCACGGGGGACACATTGGTCGGCACAATTACCGGCACCATCCAAACCATCCCAGAAGATAGCGAATGACCCCTCTTTATCTAATCGCAGAGATTTACCCTCGTCAGGACAAGCTAGCGCAAGCAAGAGAAGTGTTCGAAGACCTCATTTCCAAGACACTTCAAGAGCCGGGCTGTCTCCTCTATGACCTGGTTATCGAGGAGAACAGTGGCCACTGGTTGATGCTAGAAAAGTGGGCGTCCGTGCAAGCCTGGGAACTTCACATGGCAACTGACCATGTGAAGCACGTTCAGATTGTCACTCCTGCACTCACCAGCAAGGAGACGGTTTTGCGGTTTCTGCACCCTGTTACCGAGAAGGTTCAAACCTCATAGCTCTAGGCTGAATCCATGAAGTTCATGATCTTTGTCATAGACCAGCAGTCACGCTCTGCAAGCACTAACGAGATTGCTGAAATCGATAAGTTCAACGACCTACTTCGGGCAGACGGTCACTGGGTGATGGCCGCGGGCCTAGCAGCTCCAAGCAAAGCCCACCTGATTGATAGCACAGCAAACAAAGGTGAGATTTTGCCAGGGTCGCTTTTTTCAGGTGACGATTTCTACAGTGGTTTTTGGATTATCGAGGCTGAATCAGAAGGCATGGCCAAGGAGCTGGCAGCTAAGGGTTCTCTAGCTTGCAATCGAAGAGTTGAACTGAGGCCGTTTCTCTAGGGTTGGAGGCGCTGCACTTTCCAATCCCCTGAAGCCCCATCCTTCACATACTCAATCCGGTCATGCATGCGATTAGACCTTCCCTTCCAGAATTCGATCCTGGAAGGGATGATGCGATAACCACCCCAGTAATCGGGCCTTGGTGTCTCTGAATCAGCAAATCTCTTTAGTGCCGAATCAAACTGAGCATCAAGAGCAGCTCTGGATTCAATCGGCTGAGACTGATGTGAGGACCAAGCTGCCACCTTCGATTCGTGAGGTCTTGAGTTGAAATAGGCGTCTGACTCCGCTGGCTCTACCTTCTCTGCAACCCCTTGAATTAAGACTTGGCGGTAGATCGAATACCACCCAAAAACTGCACTCACACTCGGGTTAGCTACCAGTGCCTCACCCTTGCGGGATAGGTAGTTGGTAGCAAAGAAGAATCCGCGCTGATCAACGCCCTTAAGCAACACCGTCCGTGATCGAACCTGGTTCTCAGAATCAATCGTTCCTAAAACAAAAGCGTTGGGCTCATAGATTTTCTGCTCTTCAGCTTCCTTCAGCCAAATCTTGAACTGCTCAATGGGGTCAGATTTGAGATGAGATTCGTCAAGGAGCTCTT
Organism: uncultured Aquiluna sp.; assembly: GCA_964553455.1. Classification (GTDB taxonomy): domain Bacteria; phylum Actinomycetota; class Actinomycetes; order Actinomycetales; family Microbacteriaceae; genus Aquiluna. The sequence goes on from CAZKLA010000001.1 coordinate 1,500, forward strand.
GGCCATAGTCTTCATGGCGGTTTAGGGAATCCATGCTTTGAGTCTATGTCGGCGCTGGATAGAGAGCGAAGAGAAAAGAGAAACCCGCTAAGTCGTGAAATTCTTAGCGGGTTTCGTGCGCTTGGAGGGACTCGAACCCCCAACCTTCTGATCCGTAGTCAGATGCTCTATCCGTTGAGCTACAAACGCTGGGTAACGAAGTGAGAGTCTAGTAGATTCCCCCACCTCTGGACAAGGTGGGATTTGACTGCAGCTTGCTCACTACTCAAATCTCAAGGCATCGATTGGCTCTAGTTTGGCGGCTGTTCTAGCGGGCCAAACGCCGAACAGAACGCCAACCACCAAGCTAAATCCAAGAGCTAGAAGGACAGTTTCAAGCTGTATCGAGAAGACCCAATCTCCGACTATCGCCAGGAAGAACGCTGCTATCTGACCCAAGATCAGTCCAATCACTCCTCCGGCCAGGGATAGAACTATTGCCTCGATCAAGAACTGAGTGAGGATGTTGGACTGCTTGGCTCCAATTGCCCTGCGGACACCGATTTCTCGGGTTCGCTCACGAACCGACACCAGCATGATGTTCATGATGCCGATGCCACCAACGACCAACGAGATGCCGGCGATGCCAGTGAGGAGCAGGCCGAGGGTGTCGGTGATGCTGCTAACCGCAGCAATCAGCGACGCTTGGTTGGTGATTGTGTAGCGGGCATCGGTATCAGGTCCCAGGCCGTAACGTTCGCGCAAGAGTCGATCGGATGCCAATTGCAAAGCATCGACTGCCTCAGGTGTCTCAGCTTGAACCACAATGCTTGAGACGTACGGGTATTGACTAAACAGCTTTCGGGCTGAGTCCAGGGTCACATAAACCCGCCCACTTGTTCCAAAACCTGCCTGATCGTCGAGCACTCCAACGAGTCTGAAGTCTTGACCGTTTAGTTTTACGGTTTGACCAAGCATGTCTGAGGTGAGGCCAAGGTCATTGGCTGCATCAGCACCAAAGACAACATCCTTGGCCTCTGAGGCGAACTTGCTGTTAGAGAGATATGCACCGAGGGCAATTTCGGGCTTCACCGCTTCAAAGTAGCGCGAAGAAACTCCAACGAGGCGAGCATTGACTCTTTTGTTTTCGGTTGCGATGGTGCCCTCGTTCTGAGTCTGAACAAACATGATCGATACGCCATCCAGCTCAGCCAAGGCTTGGGCATCCTGCTCAGTCAGTGCGTCGGGTGCCATGGCTGTGATGTTGAGCTGGTTGGTGCCTAAGGTCGCAAGTGATCTGTTGATTCCCTGGGATGCCCCGTCAACAATTGAGGTGAGAGCAACGATGGCTGCAACGCCGATGACAACGCCAAGCATTGTCAGTAGCGAACGGGTCTTGGTTGCCCAGATTCTATTTAGCGCAAGCCGAGCGGTTCCAAGAAGTCTCATTTCACACCCCTCTCGTCGCGCTCAATGAGCCCATCGCGCAGGAACACTCTTCTAGGAGCACTGGCAGCAATATCCAAATCATGAGTAATCAAGATGATGGTTCTGCCTTCTTGATTCAGCTCCTTGAGCAGCTCAATGACTTGGGCACCAGTCTTTGAATCGAGTGCTCCGGTTGGCTCATCAGCCAGAACTATGTCTGGGCTGGTGACAAGAGCCCTCGCGATTGCAACTCGTTGCTGCTGACCGCCCGAGAGCCTGTTTCGATCAAAGTTGAGTCGCTCCCCTAAGCCCAGTCGAGTGAGTATTTCAGTAGCTGCTCGCTTGGCTTCTTTTGAACAAACTCCTTGATACAAAAGTGGGGCCATTACATTTTCAATTGCAGAAGTGTTGGGCAAAAGCTGAAATTGCTGAAAGACAAATCCAATGGCCTTAGACCTAAGCGCTGTCAGCTGATTGTCGTTTAGCTCACCGGTTGGGTCAGAGGCGATCTTCACCACCCCAGAGCTTGGTCTATCAAGGCAGCCAATTAGGTTCATCATGGTTGACTTGCCACTGCCCGACGGTCCGACAATCGCCACAAATTCGCCGCGCTCAATGGTTAGCGATACACCATCAAGTGCAATGGTCTTTTGGTCGCCAACTAAGTATTCGCGTCGAACATTCTCGAGTTCAACGACAGCATCAGCCACTGTTTCGTGCTCCTGGGGGAGGTCCGAAGTTCACTGGATCAGGTATTGATCCACTCACACCCGTGACTACCAGGTCGCCCTCATTCACGCCGCTAAGGACTTCTACCAAACTGTCTCCAGAGAGCCCAAGCTCGACCTTGACCTTGGAAACACTCTGGTTGCCCTCAGCATCAGTGGTGAGGATTTCAACCTCAGGCTCGTCACCGATGAGCGATCCCATCGGAATGGCTAGGACATCGGACTTCTTTTCAACTTCGATTTCAGCAGTTGCGCTCATGCCAAATCGAGCACCCTCTGGAACCTCGTTTACCTGAACCAAAACCTCATACTGCTTGATCCCGCTCACCGATTGAGCCACCTGACCAATCCGAACTACCTCACCCTCAAAGACCGCATTTATGGCATCCAGCTCGATGCTGGTTCTTTGGCCAAGGGAAACTAGGTCGGCATCGTATTCACTGACGAAAACTGAAACTACAGGTTCTGCACTTCCAACCGTTAGGACAGCACCTGAGGTTCTAAGTCCCTCCGAGGTGTCAACGGATCTGACTAGTCCATCGGCAATCGCAGTGACCTCGACGCTCTGACCAAGTTGGTTTAGGTAGCTGAAGAGCACATCTTCGGCCTCAACCCTGTCGCCCTCTTGAACCAAGATCTCTTCAATCTCAAGGCTCACGCCAAACTGCACCGGGATGGCCGGTGAGCCATTTGCTGATGCCAGGACGGGTTCTTCGCTCGGACCATAGGCAAGTAGCTGAGTTTCTGCAAGCTGACCGTTAGCCGAGACTGTCTTGATGACTTCGGTCGGTGCAACTTCGAAAGTCTCGTATTGAACGGTTTGGTTCAGGCTAGTGAAAACTAATCCGCCCACAAATACCGAAACAACAGCAATGCTTCCGACAACCCATGGCCAACGCCGCTTTTTCATCTGTGCTTCTCTCTAGGGCCTCATGAGCGGACCTTCTTTGGGTAAAACTCCCACACCAACCAGAAAGATTCCTGTGTATTTAGTGGACATAGTCCGAAAATCTATGGCTTCTTCTCGCTAACGAGGTCGAGAAGGGCTAGAACTTCGTCGTAGTAGAGACTCTGGACATCGTCGGAGAGCTTGATAACTAAGGTGTTGGTGCTCGGGTTCATGATCATGAACTGGCCACGATAACCCTGGGTAAGCAGTGAGCCGTTTGGTCGATGCCACATATTTGCGCCAAAGCGCTCAGAGCCAAAACCACCAAACCAGATTTCAGCTGGGGTTGTCATTCTGGCAAACCAGTCCTGTGAGAGTACGACCTGCTGCTCACTCGGCCCGAAGGCTGATCTTCCACTGTTTAGGAACACGCTTCCGACAAGTGCTAGATCCCTTGCGGTTGTGTTGAAGCAGCAGTAGGACTTCTCCCAACCACCCTGCTTATCGACTGCCCAGCTCGCATTGTTGCTAGCCCCTAGTCGGCTCCAGACCTTCGTCTCGAAGTACTTAGCTAAGGATTGTCCCGTGACCTGCTTGATGGCCATGCCAAGTAGTTGGGTGTTCACAGAGCGATAGACATACTCCTCACTGCCTGGATCACACACCACCCGTAGATTGTTCTCAAGGACAAACTCCATATCGGTGGTTGCAAACATTTGTGCGATTGGGGAGCCCCAGCCCGCGGGTCCCGCGGGGTAATCCTCGTCGATACCTATGCAGGACTGCATGTCAAGCAGGTGCTGAATAGTCACATCCTGCAACCCTTCAACATCTGCAAACTGGGGTAGGTAGGTGACCACAGACTCCTGCTCGCGCATCAGGCCATCTGAAATCAGTGCGCCTGCGGCTATTCCAACCATGGTCTTGCCAATACTCATGGTGTTAGTCAATTGATCCGCGCTAAACCCATCGGCATAACTTTCATGTGTAATGACGCCGTCTCTGATCACCAGAAATGCATTGGTTGCGGTTGCTCTGAGCAGGTCTTCTGTGTTGAACTCTCGACCCTCAAAAGAAAAGGTCTCTGGCAAAGACTCCTGGGTTGAGGAAACCGCCCACCGATGCGGTTGGCCCGAGGTCAAAATCTCATGGGTTGGCATTAGGTCAGGTTGCTCGGAAGGCAGACTCTCAGCTAGCGCAAGCGCTTCAACAGGATTTGGATATCGAATGACCAGGGTCAGCGATGTGATTGCAATCACCAGAAGCAAGATTGGTGCCATCACCCAAATGGTGAATCGCTTCAAGAACTTTTTCATGGGAGAGATCGGACAAGGCACTGCTTGCCGCTTCTCCTTTCAAGACCTAGACCCCGGCGTCAAAACTTTCCCCAATGCTAGCTCTCCCAAGCCATGAAGACCAATTCAGTACTTGAGCGCTTTAGTGGTAACCACAATCGAAGCTGCCTGCAAAGCTGCGAGTAAAAAGAAGACTGTTCCTACCCCGCCGGTTGCGATAGCGCCCGCCACGACAGGAACCGCAACCTGGCCCAGTCGATTAGCAGAAAGCCTGATTGAGATGGCAAGCCCACGATGATCTGGGTCTGAAATTCTCGAGACCCATGCCATAGTCGCGGGCTGGCCGATTCCCATCGCAAAACCGGTAATCGCAATAGCGACCGCCAGCCAGAAAAAGTCGGTTATAAATGCAATCGAAATCGAGCCGAGAAGAGTGACAAGGGCTCCGGCATTGAGAATGAATTTCATCCCCAGGCGATCATTGATTCGCCCAAGAACTATTCGAACACCCATTGAAGCAATGCCTCTAATCGCAAGCAGAATGCCTATCTGAGATGAACCCAGCCCGAGTTCTCGACCCAACAGCGGCAAGAAGATCAACATCACATCCACAACCGCAGTCGATGAAGAGGCAACAAAGATCGCGGGCTTGTAGCCCTTGACTGCAAAAACTTTGCGCACTGCCCTCGCGCTTACCTGAGGTGATGAGCGCTTGCGCTCAATCTTTTTGTAAAGGGTGGCGACGCTCAGTGCAGCGAGAACAAACAGTGCTGCAGCAAACCACAGGGCCGAGTTGACCTCAACCTCAATACCTCCTCGGTCAGCTAAGACTCCACCGACAAATGGGCCGATAGCGTGTCCGACAGAGGCGTAAAAAGTCAGTAGCCCAAAGTTTCTCTCATACTTCGGATCTGGAGATCGGTGGGCAATCATGGTTTGACCACCGGTCATGGCAAAGAGGTGCCCTATCCCAAGTAGAGGCATGGCCAAGAACAGGAAGGCGAGGGTTTCGAAGTAGATCAAGGCGACAGTAACAAACAGGGCCAAAACAGAACCCGCCACCAAAGCGGTGCCGTCTCTACCCTTGTCCACCCACTTGCCCATTTGAATGGCAAAGACAAGCGGGGCGATGGCAAAAGCGGAGCCCACCATCCCAACCAAAACAGCATCAGCGCCTAAGTCCACTGCCCGATAGGTAATCATCGGCCTAACGACATAGACCCCGGCCTGAATAAAGGCCGAGTTAAGTAGAACGAGCAACAGCCAACGGCTGTTGCTCGCACTAGCTAGCTTCATTTATGCGGTTTGCTTTTTCTTCCAAAGTGAGTAGAGCTTTGGGGTTGCAATCGCTATGGCAAGCAGGATGTAAACACTCAGAGAGAATGGGCTCGCGATCAAGATGCTTGGGTCTCCAGAGGAGCCTTGAAGGGCTCTACGGAACTCCTGCTCAGCCATGGGGCCAAGAATGACACCAAGGATCAACGGCGTTACCGGATAGCCATACCGTCTAAACAGCAAACCCAGGACTCCAATAACTATGCCCACCCAGATGTCAAACGGCTCACTGTTCAGCACATAGGCCCCAACTAAAGCAAACAGCGTGATTCCTCCGTAAAGATACGGTGCTGGAATCAACAAAAGCTTTGCCCACACGCCCGCAAGAGGAAGATTCAGGACCAGAAGCAAAAAGTTACCGATGAACAACGAAGCAATCAAGGTCCAGACCAGCATTGGCTGGTCTGTAAACAATAATGGCCCAGGCTGAATGTCGAACTGTTGAAAGGCAGCCAACATGACAGCTGCGGTTGCGCTGGTCGGAAGACCTAGTGCCAACAGTGGAACCATCGCACCAGCTGCGTTTGCGTTGTTTGCGGCCTCAGGACCGGCAACGCCTTCAATTGCGCCCTTACCAAACTCATCGTGCTTCTTCTTTGCAAGCTTCTTCTCGAGGCTGTAACTCAAGAAGGTTGGTAGCTCTGATCCACCAGCTGGGATAACTCCAGTTGGGAAACCAATCGCGGTACCACGAAGCCAAGGTCCCCATGAGCGTTTCCAGTCGGATTTGGTCATGGTCGCGAAGCCCTTGAAGGAGTTGCGATCCGCCACTCCGAGCTGACCGTATAGCGCAACGTAGAGTACTTCACCAAGGGCGAAGAGCGAGACGATCAAGACCACAGTCTCAATACCGTCGGTCATTCGAGGAATGTCGAAGGTCAGGCGGCTAGATCCTGTTTGGAGGTCGAGACCAATGAGACCAATGGCAAGACCCATGGATAGCGAGAGTAGGCCTCGAATAACGGACTGGCCCAAAACAGCACCGACCGTTCCAAACGCCAACACCATGAGTGCGAAGAAATCCGCCGGCGTCATACGAACACCGATCCATGCAATTGTCGGTGCGGCGGCAGCCACGATTCCTGTCGCTATCGCGCCAGCAACAAAGGACCCAATTGCGGCTGTGGCCAGGGCAGCCCCCGCCCTGCCATTCCGGGCCATTTTGTTGCCCTCTAGTGTGGTCATGACGGAACCAGATTCACCTGGGGCATTTAGGAGAATTGATGTGGTCGATCCACCGAACATAGTTCCGTAGTAGATGGCCGCAAACATAATCAACGCTGCGGTGGGATCAACTGTCAGCGTGACGGGCAAGAGCAGTGAGATTGCTAATGCTGGTCCAATTCCTGGTAGAACACCTACCAGGGTTCCAAGGATCGTTCCCAACAACCCGAAGGCGAGGTTCGTCCAAGTGAGAGACGCGGCAAACCCCTGCAAGAAATCAGAGAAATCCATTACCAACCACCATCATCAATTGACCCAGCAGGGGTGAGAAAATCGAATCCCAAGGGAAGATAAAGTCCGAGCCCCTGAGTGAAACCTATGAAAACAAGAGCGCTTAGGACGACCGCAACAACGGCCAAAATTAAGTTCTTCTTTACCCCGATGGCCCTGCCAATCAAGAAGTAAAGGATTGGACCCATTACTAAAAAGCCCAAAATTTCGATGAAGCTTGCATAAAGGACCAAGGCCAAGGCAACAATCCCGAAGGCTTTCCAGTTTGGCCTATCTTGCTTTACCCCAGCCTCGATGCCTTCAGGCTCTCCCTTTTGTCCAAGCAGTACGAGAACCAACTGAATTGCGGAGAGGAAAAACATCAATCCACCGACCATGGTTGGGAAGATTTTTGGACCCACGAATCCAACTGCGTTGGATTCAATCATGTTCGCGGTGTCAACTAATACAACTACTGAAGTTGCAAAGAGGAAGCTGGTAAAAACCAGCTCCCCCTTTGCAATCTGCTTTGGAGCTTTGATCACTGAATTACAGACCTAGGTCGGTGTACAGCTTCTTGATCTTGGCTTCCTCGGACTCAAGCCAGGTTCCAAATGCTGGGCCAGCCAACCAGTTGTTGCTCCAGACGTTGTTCCTTAGGTTTGCCTTCCAGGCGTCACCATTGCGGGTAACGTCAAGGGCGCGAATAACCAAGTTACGGTTGGCATCGCTGGTGCCCTTTGGAAGCATCAATCCACGCCAGTTCGCTGCAACAACCTTGACACCACCTTCGGTGAAGGTTGGGGCTGGGATGCCGGTGACACGCTTTGCGGACGATACACCTAGAATGCGAAGGGTTCCAGCCTCAACCTGAGACTTGAATTCTCCCCAACCAGAGATACCTGCACGGGCAGTTCCGTTTAGTAGAGCCGTGGTTACCTGAGCACCGCCCGAGTAAACGATGTAGTTCAGGTCCTTGATCGAAAGACCGAGTGCCTCATAAACCTGCACGGCGGTGAAGTGGTCAATACCACCAAGGTTTCCACCAGCAATTGGCAATGCGGTCTTCTTTGCCTTGATGTCAGCAGTCAGGTCCCTAAGGGTTCTGTATGGGGAGTTTGCAGGAACTACGATGACCTCGAACTCACCCATTAGGCGAGCTGCTGCAACTGCGTCAGAGTTCTTGAAGGTCGACTTGGTCGACTGGACTCCACCAACCAGCGCAAATCCCATCATCAACGCGCGACCAGCCTTACCGGTGTCGTTGTTTAGGAAGCTGGAGAGGCCGACTGTTCCACCAGCACCAGGAAGGTTGCGGTAGGTCGCGTCAGAAAGTAGAACACCTTCTGCCTTCATGGACTCCATCATGCGGCGAGCAGTGGTGTCGTAGCCACCACCAGCACCAGCTGGGACTAGAACGTCCATCGAGCGAAGAGTTGGCCACTTTGCGTACTGCCAGATTCTCTTGCCCTTGAAGCTGCCCTGCGGAGCAACGCGGCAAACAAGGTCGCTGCCGTCAGCGCCGCGCTTTGCAGCAATTTGGCCGTTGGTAGCACAAGCAAGACCGTAGCGAGCGTTCTCAGCCCTGGTGTTTGCGTTGGCTGCCGGTGCCAAAGTCATTGTTGATGCAACCAACGCGAACGTGGTTGCTGCGATTGCGAATTTCTTCACTGCTATTTCCTCCAAAGAAATGAAAACTTCCAGTCAGGAAGCCAGATCCGGTAACAAAGCAGTGAACTTCGTTGGTCAACTCCATTGTTAACCGAATACTGAGTCTCTCCCGTCACCTATTTCTAGGTGACCAGCCGCCCCGGGTTTTCACCGTATTGACGAGATGACTGCGAAGGAATACTCCCTCAGTAGTCAGTACTTTAGGGCAAAAAATGAACAATCGGCAAACAATCGAGAAATCATGTCGTGAAAAAAAACTCCCCTGCTGATGCGGGGGAGTTATGAACGCGGAGACGAGAGGATTTGAACCTCCGAGGGGCTTTTAAGACCCCTACCTCATTAGCAGTGAGGCGCACTCGACCGGGCTATGCGACGTCTCCAAGATGCGCGCTAAGCCTACAAGAAAACAGCGAAGCTGTGCCAATTACTTAGAGCAGCTCTTCACTGAAGCCTTGGTGCCCTGCACCCAATCGGGAAGTGGCTCGGACTCGGTGCTGACAGCCTCTGAAACGGTTGCTGGTTCAACTGAACCGGCATCGCCTTCATCAACAACTACGGCTCCTGAGCCTGGGTTGGCTTTGGAGAGAATCAAGGGCTCATCGTTTGCAATCTTGGCGAACAGGAAGTCAGCCTTGTCCTCAACCAGGGCAACCCTGCCTGCGTTCGCGCCCTTCATGTCATAAACAGGGAGCTTTAGGAAGGTAATCATGTCGAGGTCTACTTGGTTCACTTCCCTAGCCATGCCGAGCATGACGCCAAGGTTGGTCAAAGACTTTGAAAGGGTCATGTTCTCAAGAGCGGCGGTGCCGACCTCAAACATCTTGAATGGGTTGGAGAGCACACCTTCGTCCTTGAGCTTTCGCACAAGCGAGGTCAAAAAGACCTGCTGGTTTGAAATTCTTGAAAGGTCAGATCCATCGCCAACGCCATATCTGGTTCGAAGGAAGGCAAGTGCTTGGTCTCCGACCAAAGAGTGCTCTCCAGCCTCAAGATAAAGGTTTGTTTTTGGATCATTGATGTCCTCTGAGACACAAACCGTAACCCCACCGACAACCCGACTCATGGCGATTACGCCCTTGAAGTCAATCATGGCCAAATAGGGAATCTTGACTCCTGTTAGCGCCTGAACGGCGGTGAGGGTGCAGGCTGGCCCACCGGTGTTCATGGTCGCGTTGATTTGGACTAACTCTTTAGCCGGGTATGGCTCGCCACCTTCGGGGTTTGGGCATTCAGGCGTTGAAATCATTAGGTCTCTTGGGAAAGAGACTGCAACCGCATTCGAGCGGTCTTGGCTCACGTGAATCAAAATGATCACGTCTGCAAGCTCTGCACCAACGGGACCATAGGCAGTTGATTCTTGGCCTTCTCTGGTGTCAGAACCAATCAACAGGATGTTGATCGGACCGTTTATCTCTGCAGCAGTTGGGAGCTGGAACTCTTGACCCTCTGAGTCAAAAACATCGATACCGGCGGCATTTAATGTGGTCGTGAGATAGATGTAACCGCCGCCCAACAAAGCAGCGGTTAGGCCGAATACAGTCGCCATGGCGATGAAGGATTTCTTGAGCCAACCCCGCCTTTTTGGCCTAGGGCCTAAGTCAAAGTTGTATTCGTGCTGAGTCACCGTAGAAGTCTAGAGAAGAATGACTGAATTCTCTCTAGGAAAATGGCGGAGGCCGTGGGATTCGAACCCACGAGACATTGCTGTCCACTGGTTTTCAAGACCAGCTCCATCGGCCGCTCGGACAGACCTCCGCGGGAAAGTTTAGCGGTTAATCTAAGAATTTGAGACCCTCAAGTGCCTCCAGCACCTGAGCAACACCATCTTGATCAACCGCTGCGGTGACTGCGGTGGCCTCTAGCTTTACCTCTTCTGGGGCCTGGCCCATGGCGAAGGCGTAACCACCCATCGAGCGAGCCCAGCGGAACATCTCGATGTCATTGCGACCATCACCCATAACCAGCGTGCGCTCACCGGGGATTTCATAGTGCTGACGCAGCTGCTCTAGGGCATGACCCTTGTCGATCCCCTTGGGTGCAATGTCCAACCAGGCGGTGTAGCCAATTGCGTATGAAACCGACTGCAGCCCAACCTTGGCCATCAGGCCTAGGAATTCATCAACGTCGTGCTCCGGGGACAGCACCACCACACGTGAGACCGGGTGCTCCAGCAGTTCCGAAAGCGGTGCCTCCCGATTGTCATCGCCCAGTGCGTAGGAAGGGAAAGGCTTGTGAAAGCGGTAGCTGCCATCGGCGTGCTCAACCGCGAAGTGAGCGTTTGGCAAGTGCTCAATCAGCTCGGTTAGGACTTCGGCGGGATCGAAGGTCTTCACATCGTGCATCGCATAGCCACGAGGGTGGTCGTCCTCTAGCCGAATGGTAACCGCACCGTTAGAACAAACCGAGTGGTTGAGAGTGACCCCTAAATCTTTGATCACCGGATAGGCATTGGCTGCTGCTCGACCAGTGGCAATGACTACCTCGTGACCCAGCGCCCGCACTCGAGAAACTTGCTCCATCACCCGTTGGGATAAAAACCCGTCATCGTGCACCAAGGTGCCATCGATGTCGATGCCAATCAGCCAGGGTTCGAAAGCTGCCATGAGTTAGCGCTTAGGCACAATCTTTTCGATACCGCCAAGGTATGGACGAAGCGCCTTTGGAATAACCACCGAACCGTCTTCCTGCTGGTGGTTCTCCAGAATCGCTACCAGCCATCTGGTGGTGGCCAAGGTGCCGTTTAGGGTGGCGGCGGTTCTTGGCTTACCGCTCTCATCGCGGTAGCGAGTGTTGAGCCTGCGGGCCTGGAAGGTGGTGCAGTTGGAGGTAGAGGTCAGCTCACGATAGGTGCCCTGGGTCGGAACCCAAGCCTCTACGTCATACTTTCTGGCAGCCGAGGAACCTAGGTCGCCGGCAGCAACGTCGATAACTCGGTATGGCAGCTCGCACTTCTGGAGCATCTGCTCTTGCCAAGCCAGCAGGCGAGCGTGCTCGGCCTCGGCCTCTTCTGGCTTGCAGTAGCTAAACATCTCAAGTTTGTTGAACTGGTGCACGCGCAAGATTCCTCGGTTGTCCTTGCCAGCGGCACCTGCTTCTCTGCGGTAACAGGTGGACCAGCCGGCGTAGCGCATTGGCTGATCCAGGCTGTCGATGATTTCATCGCGGTGATAGCCGGCGAGGGCCACTTCGCTGGTGCCGGTTAGGTACAGGTCATCAGCAGGTAGGTAGTAGATCTCATCGGCGTGCTCGCCCAAGAATCCGGTGCCCTGCATAACCTCTGGCTTTACCAACGTCGGGGTGATCAAAACGGTGAAGCCTGCTTCGGCAGCCTGGTCGAGTGCCAACTGCATCATCGCTAGTTCAAGTCGTGCGCCCCAGCCCTTTAGGAAATAGAAGCGCGATCCAGAAATCTTTACGCCGCGTTCGATGTCGATGACATCTAGTAGCTCGCCTAGCTCAGCGTGGTCTTTTGGTTCAAAACTGAAGGTTGGGATGGTGCCCACCTCTTTGACCAGCACGAAGTTCTCTTCGCCACCGGCAGGAACATCCTCGATAACAACGTTTTCGATCTTGTAGAGAACTTTGGTGAGCGCCTCATCGGCAGCATTGGCGGCGGCATCTGCGGCCTTCACCGCGACTGCCATCTCTTGACCCTGAGCAACCAGAGTGGCCTTCTCCTCTTTCGGAGCAGTAGCAACCAACTTGCCGTGCTGGTTTTGAGCAGCTCGAAGCCGCTCAAATTCTGCGAGCGCCGCACGCTTGTCCAGATCCAGCGCAATGGCTTGATCCACCAGCGAAACATCTGCGCCGCGCGCTTGCTGCGAAGCCCTGATGGCTTCTGGGTTCTCTCTTAAAAGATTGAGGTCAATCACGGCCTCAAGCCTACCTTCAATAACGCCTAGGCTTGTGGAGTGCACAACATCGCGGTCATCTTCCACCCCTCCAAAATTTCGCTGGAGAAAATTGAAGCCGCCTTTGCCAAAACAGGTTTTCAAGGCCTCAAGTTCTACCCCTCGGATTCAAAGACCGGCGGCCTAGAGATCACAAAACAAGCTATTGAGTCAGGTGCCAACCACGTCATCGTGGCCGGCGGGGATGGCACGCTAAGAGCCTGCATTCAAGCAGTGTTCGAAGAGGAAGCTTCGGTGAGCTTGGGCCTGGTGCCTATCGGGACCGGCAACATCCTTGCCCGAAACCTAAAACTGCCAATCACCAACCTAGACAAGTGCATTCAACGTGCTGTTATCGGCGACACCTATGAAATCGACCTGGGGGTGGCTAAGGCCATTAACCCTCACGGGGACCTCACCAAGTACTACTTCACCGGTATTGCCGGCATCGGCATGGATGCCCGCATTATGCAGCGCACCCAGCCGGAGCTGAAAAGACGGGTTGGTTGGATTGCCTATATAGAAGGTGGCATTAGATCGCTACCTCTGAAATTTGAGAAGTTCGAAGTCCTGGTAGATGACCTAACTCCGAAAACCCTGAAGAGCTACTCGATATTGATCGGCAATGCCGGCTGGCTGCCAGGACAGATTTCGATGATGCCCGATGCCCGATTGGACGATGGCAAATTGGATGTCGCTGCTATCGGCCCAAGGAAAATCTGGAACTGGGTGGACTTCTTTGCCCGAGTGACTTGGCAGAACAAAGTGGTGCGACCACTGGCTCTGGGGCGCAAGTGGATGGACCTAACCGCGAACCTAAAGACCATCGAGAACCTCGGTGGTGCGAGGATTCGAGTCAAGCCACACCACCCCAGCCCACTCCAGTTGGATGGCGATGTGATTGGTGAAGTCTTAGAGGTGGACTTCAGCCTGAAACACAAGGCGCTAAAGATTCGGCTTTGAGTTTCGCCGAGACTCACCCTTTGAGCGAGTCCAACCAGTCCTGAGCCGACTGATAGGCGTCATTAGCATTATTGCCCTCGTGAACTGATTCACTCTTATCTGCCCTGGGGTATGAGCCCAGGAAAAGCACCTTAGGTGAGAAACGATGCAGTCCCATTAGGGCTTCGGCTATTGCCTGGTCGTCAATGTGCCCTTGGGCATCAATGTTGAATCGGTAACGACCAAAGCGGTCACCAACTGGGCGAGACTCGATTCGAGAAAGATTGACGCCACGAGCAGCGAACTGCTCCAACATCTCAAGTAGCCCACCAGGTCTGTCATCTGGCAACTCGACAATCACGCTGGTCTTGTCAAAGCCCGTTCGAGCAGTTGGCTTAGCCGAACGTCCAACCTCGATGAAACGAGTCTGAGCATTCTTGTTCTCACCAATGTCACTGGCCAGGGTAATTAGGCCATACATGCCAGCTGCGCTAGGGGCAGCAATGGCCGCATCCGAGGTGCTACCGGAAACTGTTGCCTTAGCAGCGGCGGCGGTTGATGAGGTTGGGATGTGCGAGTGGTTTGGGATCTTTGCCTGTAGCCAGTTGCGAGACTGGGCATAGGCCACTGGATGGGTGTAAACCACTTCGATCGAATCCAAGGTTGTCCCCGGCGATGCCATCAAATCAAAAGTCACCGGAACCAGGTACTCGCCAAAGATTTGAACTCCGCTGGTGCTGGCCAAGGCGTCCATGGTTGCCGAGACGCCACCCTCGAGAGAGTTCTCAATCGGCACCACCGCTCGATCAGCAGCACCCGACAAAACTGCGTCTAGCGCTTCACGAACACTGCCGACCGGCAGAAAACTTGCCGAGTCAGAACCGTTGAGCTGCTTGGCAGCCATCTCGGTGAAGGTGCCGGCAGGTCCTAGGTAGGCAATGGTTAGCGGGTTAGACATGCCTCAAGATTAGGGCAGATGTGGCCTGAGGCCGCAAAGTGATTACTGATTGTTAGCCCACTACCTACACATTGGGTTCAGATGGCTATACCTTTTGATAAGGAAGTAATCGAGGAAAGCATGCACGAACGCGCTGGCAAACCTGCCAAATCAGCCGACCTAGTCGACCTAGCCAAGCTCACTTCTGCTTACTTTGAGCTGAAGCCAGATGTCTCGCTAGCAACGCAAAAGGTCTCCTTTGGCACCTCAGGTCACCGCGGAAGCTCGCTCAGTACTTCTTTCAACGAACAGCACATCTTGGCAATCACCCAGGCAATCGTTGAGTACCGAAGGTCTCAGGACATCAATGGGCCGATTTACATCGGGCGAGATACTCACGCACTTAGCGAACCAGCCCAAATCTCAGTGCTTGAGGTGTTGGCTGGAAATGATGTGCTGGCACTGATTGATTCGCACAATGGCTATACCCCGACCCCGGCAGTGTCGGTCGCCATCATCGATCACAACGCTCAGCTTCCCCACGGTAGTGATCGCCAAGCCGACGGCATCGTCATCACTCCAAGTCACAATCCCCCGCAAGACGGCGGCATCAAATACAACGCTCCGCACGGCGGGCCGGCAGACTCCGACGCCACCGGTTGGATAGCGACTCGAGCTAATGAGTTGATTCGGGCAGGACTAACCGAGGTAAAGCGCAAAGCTCCAAACCCACACCACTTTGACTTTCGAGAGAACTACGTCTCACAACTTGATCAAGTCCTGAAACTCAAGCACATCAGCGATGCTGGAATACGCATCGGCGCGGACCCACTCGGTGGTGCATCGGTTGACTACTGGCCGCTAATCGCTGAGCGCTACAACCTAAACCTAGAGGTCATAAACCCAGCGGTTGACTACCAATTCGGTTTCATGAGCTTGGACTGGGATGGCAAGATTCGCATGGACTGCTCATCGCCATACGCGATGGCCTCTCTAATTGAGAACAAATCCAACTACGACATCTCAACCGGCAACGATGCCGATGCCGATCGGCACGGAATCGTTACTTCCGACGCTGGACTCATGAACCCAAACCACTTTCTGGTGGCGTGTATCGACTACCTATTCCGGGCTCGTGACGGCTGGGATGACGAGGCTGCTGTTGGAAAGACAATGGTCTCGTCATCTCTAATTGACAGAGTTGTTGAGGCAACCGGTAGAAAGCTCCTCGAAGTTCCGGTGGGTTTCAAGTGGTTTGTGCCTGGACTCTCCAGCGGTCAACTTGGCTTTGGTGGCGAGGAGTCGGCAGGTGCCTCGTTCCTAAGGCTCAATGGCCAGCCATGGTCAACCGATAAGGATGGACTGATTCTGTGCCTGCTTGCGGCCGAGATGCAGGCCTTTACAGGCTCTAGCCCATCGGAGCGCTATGCCGAAATCACTCGCGAATTTGGGGAACCGCACTACAGGCGAGTAGATGCCCCCGCCGACCTAAAGCAAAAAGCTGCTCTGGCTGCACTGAACGCGGACGATGTTCAAGTTGCTGAGTTAGCTGGGGAGCAGATTGTAAAGATCGAAACGTCAGCCCGATCTGGCGGAGCCCTAGGTGGCCTAAAGGTTTCAACGAGAAATGCTTGGTTTGCGGCACGTCCCTCTGGGACCGAAGATGTCTACAAGATTTATGGCGAATCTTTCAAGGGTGAGCAGCACCTGGAGCAGGTTCTCAAGCAGGCTCAGTTACTGGTTGACTCAGCCATTTCCTCGGGATAGAACTCAGCCGCACTGTATCCCCAGAAATCCTCCAAGGTCTTCATTCCTGTTTTGGAATACAAAGTCGCAACCCACGCACCTACATATCTCAGATGCCATGGTTCGTAGGTGTAGCCGGTAGTCGAGGTGGTGTCCCGCTCGTAGCGAATAATAAATCCGTACTTCCAGGAATTCTCGGACAACCACTTACCACCGGTGGTGTCTCCGAAGCACTGCATGATTGCGCAACCCTGCGCAGGAACTGAAACGTCGACGGCCAGCCCGGTTTGGTGTTCGGAGTGGCCGGCCTTCGCGCTTCTAAGAAGAGCGCCCGCCAAGCCATATTGCCGAGTCTTCGATGTGAACAGCTCCTGCTGGTATTCATATGAGCGGAACGCTGAGTTTACAAAGAGCTTCCCGGCGCCCTCGGTCTTCATGTCTGCCGCCAGCTTCTCCAAGGCGGTTGCGGCTTGATTGGATAGCTGAAGCCCCCTTGAGTTATCCAAGGACTCGGAGCTGGCTATCTTCCTAAGGTTCACAGGTTCAAAGTTCAGTGGCTGCAGCGGACGCTGTTTGTTCACAACTACAAAGTCAGAGCTTGCGAAATTGGTGGCAAGTCTGGTCTGGTGGAATTGAGTTAGTGGCAAGGCGTTTGGCTGTTTCTCGCTAGCCCTGCGTTCATTAATCGCTTGAATCACAAGCTCGTGCTGCGGAGCGAACGCTCCGGGTTGAAAGATGAGCGTGAAACCAAGCGCGAGCAACGCAATAGGAGGAACAAACACAAAAAGTGGGTTCCTGACTAGAGGTCTAGACTTGGGCACGAGTACCACCCTAAAACTTGGAGCGCAATTGCCGACTAAATCAAAGCGGGAAGCCGCAAAAGAGGCTGCCCAATCAGGTGCCATGACACAAAGGCAAATCTGGTTGGTCCTGATCGGTTTGATGTCGGGCATGTTCCTAGCTGCCCTAGACCAATCAGTCGTAGGCGCTGCGATGCGCACCATCGCGGATGACCTGGACGGGCTCTCGCTTCAGGCTTGGGCAACCACTGCCTACCTGATCACCTCGACAGTCTCGACGCCTATTTACGGCAAGCTCGGTGACCTGTTTGGTCGTCGCCCATTGTTCCTAGTCGCAATTGTGATATTCATCATCGGTTCTGTTACCACTGGCTTTGCCACCACCATGTTTGAGCTGGCTGCCTACCGCGCTCTTCAAGGTATTGGTGCCGGTGGTCTTTTCTCGCTGGCGCTGACAATCATCGCCGACATCGTTCCCCCGAGAGAGCGAGCCAGATACCAGGGATTGTTCCTAGCGGTCTTTGGCTCTTCGTCGCTGCTTGGGCCAGTCGTTGGTGGAACCTTCGCCGGCATTGACCAGATTCTTTGGATCGATGGCTGGCGCTGGGTATTCCTTATCAACCTGCCGGTTGGAATTGCGTCGCTAATCATGGTGACTGTCTTCCTGCACGTTCCACACACTCCCAAGCAGCAGCGGATTGACTGGTGGGGCGCTGTGACGATCGTCTTCGCGACCGTACCGCTACTTTTGGTTGCTGAGCTGGGTCGCGAGTGGGGTTGGGGATCGCCAATGTCTATCGCGATGTATGTGACCGGCGTGGTTGGAATCATCTCGTTCATTACCATCGAGAAGAAGATGGGTGATTCCGCCCTGATCCCATTGAAGCTTTTCAAGAACCAGACCTTTGCGAGGACTCAGATTCTCGGCTTCATCATCGGTATCGGAATGTTCGGCGGAATGATTGTGCTTCCTCTGGTCATCCAGATCATCTATGGAGTCTCGCCGACCATGGTTGGATTCATGATGCTGCCGATGGTGGTTGGGATGATGAGCGCGACCATTACCGCTGGTCGAGTGACCTCAAAGACTGGTAAGTACCGCATCTTCTTTAACACCGGAACCGCAACCCTAACCATCGGTTACCTATACATGGTTCTACTGATGCGAGCTGACACCCCACTTTGGGTGCTGGCAATCGGCATGGTTCTAATCGGTATGGGACTGGGCCAGCTGATGCAGACCACCATGGTGGCAAGCCAGAATGCGGTTGAAGCCAAGGACATCGGTGTGGCCACCTCTTCGGCAACCTTCTTTAGGCAAATGGGCGGCACCTTCGGTGTGGCCATCTTTATGTCGATTCTGTTCTCGCAGGTGGTTGGCAAGATCCAGGCAGCTTTCGAAACATCTGCCGTGAAGGCGGGATTTGCGCAGGCGCTGCAGGACCCTGCGGTTTTAGAGAACCAGGCCAATGCCAGCATCCTGGACATCTTGAAGGCTGGACCAGCAGGCGCTGAGGGAATCACAAATGACAGCTCTTTCCTAATTGGCGCCGATGAACGATTGACCCTGCCCTTCCGAATGGGCTTTGTGGAAAGCTCCCTGACGGTGTTTATGTTGGCAGCGGTCATCATCGCAATTGCCTTTGTTGTCAGCTGGTTTATCAAAGAGATTCCGCTTAGAGAAAAGAGCGCGTCTCAAGAGGCAGCTGAGGCTGCGGCCGCTGGGCACTAAGACTTATACTTTTTGCTACACGGGAGTTCGGTAAACCGGACTGAGAGGAAGACTAGCTAGTCTTCGACCGTCGAACCTGATCTGGGTAATGCCAACGCAGGGAGACACCTCTTACCCGTGCCTAACTATTTGAAAGGCACGAAATGAAGAAACTGGTTTCAATAGCAATCGCCGCGCTGGTGCTCACTGGATGCACTCCGGCAACCGAAGAGAAGATTGAATCCGTGAGGCTCGCAGTCCACGAGTCCTTTTATATCAGCGATGAGCAAATTGCCGAGTTTGAAGAGTCCACCGGCTACCAACTCGAGGTAATCACACTCGGTGATACCGGTAGCCTCACTAACCAGCTGGTGCTAACCAAGAACGCTCCAATTGCTGATGTGGCATATGGAATTGACAACACCTTCGCCTCGGTGGCGATCGAGAACGACATCGTCGAGAAACTCGAGCAGGTCAACTACGGAGATGTTTGCTTCAACTATGACATCCAATGGTTCGAGAAGAACAACATTCAGCCACCAGCCAGCTGGAGAGAGCTTGGCAACAGCGAGTACAAGGACTTGGTTGTTGTCTCCAACCCAAATCTGTCGTCTCCCGGAATGGCATTTCTA
Source organism: uncultured Aquiluna sp. (assembly GCA_964553455.1). Lineage (GTDB taxonomy): Bacteria > Actinomycetota > Actinomycetes > Actinomycetales > Microbacteriaceae > Aquiluna. Next base: position 20,917 of record CAZKLA010000001.1, read on the forward strand.
ATCACCACCCACGCTGGTTTTGAAACTGAAGCTGAGGTGTTTGCCTACTGGAGATCGCTGCGCGATAACGGCCTCAAGACAACTGCGAGTTGGACCGACGCCTACTTCACCGAGTTCACTCGCTACGGTGGAACCAGACCAATCGTGCTTAGCTACGCCAGCTCGCCGGTTGCGGAGCTAAAGGATGGCAAGCCACAGTCCAAGTCACTAAGCACCGAGTGCTTCAGGCAGTACGAGTACGCAGGTGTCGTAAAGGGCGCTCTAAACACCGCTGGGGGCCAGGCTGTAATCGACTTCCTGCTGTCGGAGAGCTTCCAGGAAGCACTGCCATGGAACATGTTTGTTTATCCAAATGCTGGCTTTGCTATACCAGCAGAGTTCCAAGAATTCGGTGCACCTGCTGAAAGCGTGATCGGTGAGAACCTTGACTTTGCCGCAAACCGCGAACGATGGCTAAAAGACTGGTCAGACGTTTTTGACAACTAGCCTCGAGCTACTGCTCACCACAGCATTCATTGCTGTGGTGAGCGCGCTCGCCTCGCTAGCAATCGGCATCCCATTCGGTAGCTGGCTCAGATCCCTGGGGTCTGGGTCAGCTCGCATCATCAGCACGCTAACCCTGATTCCGTTTCTACTTCCTCCCCTGCTGGTCGGCTTGGCTGTGGTCGGGGTGTTTGGTGAGTTAGAAGTAGATTCCAATTTTGGGATGTTGTTGGTGGTGGTAGCTCATGCGTTTATGAATTTTGGATTCATCGCCAAGGTTTACGCTGGGACAACCGTTAGCAATGATCAGGTTGATGCCGCTCGGCTAGATGGTGCGTCCGACTCCCGGATTAGAAGATCCGTTGAACTTCCGCAGCAACGTCCGGGGTTGGCATCCGCAAGTTTGTTAGTCGCGCTCTATTCCGCCACCAGTTTTGGTTTGGTGCTCACGCTGGGCGAGGGAAAAGTAAAGACTCTCGAAACCGAAATCGCAATCGCTGCCCTGCAGCGGTTAGACCTCGAGCAAGCTGCTCAATACGCAGGGCTCCAGACGCTGCTGACTCTCGCAATGTTCTGGGCGTCGAAGAAAGTTCACGGAACCCCGAGCGCACTGGACCAAATTCAAAAGTCACTGATTCGTCCGAATTGGTTTGAGAAACTACTTGGTCCGATTCTGGTGATTGTCGTGGGATTGGCTTTGACCTCAGCTGTGTCGAGAGCTTTCTCCGGCGAGGGCCTTGCTGCGAACTTGGCAAACCTGGCCACCAAGGGCGAACGACAGTTGCTCAACATCACGGTGTTGGAAGCAAGCCTCAACAGCTTGAGGAACGCGATTGTGGTTGTAATGGTTGCGACCCCAATCGCCTACCTGCTAGCCGGACGTAAACGCTCCTCTGGCTGGGTGCTGATTAGCGTTGGCCTATCTCCGGTTGTAATTGGTCTGGCGACCTTGGCAGTATCTGGCTATCTGCCAAGGTCACTTACCAGCTCGTGGTTATTGCTTCCTCTGGTTCAGGTTCTATTCGCGCTTCCGGTTGCCTACCAAATCCTGCGCCCGGCTCACCTGGCGATTGACAGGGAGTTACTTGAGGCCAGTCGCTTGGATGGAGCGGGGGCGTTGAATCGAATCAGGCTTATTGAATTGCCGCTGATCAAAAAGAGTGTTGCCCTTGCCGTAGCGTTCGGCGCCATGGTCTCGATCGGGGAGTTTGGTGCGGCGAGCTTCTTGGCATTCGGAGCTAACGAGACATTGCCTATTGTGATATACAAACTGCTGGGTCGCCCGGGAGAAGAGAATCTTGGAATGGCTATCACGGTTGCCGCTATCTACATTCTGATATCGGCATACGTTATTTGGTTGAGTCTGAAACCAGCTGAAACTCGACGCCGTTCTGTTTGAGTCTTTCGGTAACCACCGCTATCGAATCGGGATTGCGATCGATGGTTATGAATCGTCTATCGAGCTTGGCTGCCACCGCCGCCGTGGTTCCTGATCCGGCAAAGAAGTCCAAGACGGTGTCACCTGGTTTGGAGCTGGCTGTGATTATTCTTCGGAGAATGCCCTCGGGCTTTTGAGTGGGATAGCCGGTCTTCTCTTTACCGGTTGGGGAGACAATGGTGTGCCACCAGACATCGGTAGGCAGCTTTCCCAGTTCGGCCTTTTCCTTAGTGACTAACCCTGGAGCCATGTATGGCTCGCGATCTACCTCTTGCGAGTTGAAGTAGTAGGTCTTTGGATTCTTTACATAAACCAGGATGTTGTCGTGCTTCGCTGGCCAGCGGGACTTGGAGCGTGCCCCGTAGTCATAAGCCCATATGATCTCGTTCAGAAAACTCTCTCTGCCAAACAGCGCATCGAGTAGCACCTTCGCATAGTGGGATTCCCGATAGTCGAGATGCAAATAGAGCGTTCCAGTGTCGGACAGTAATCGCCAACTCTCTTCGAGCCTGGGTTCTAGAAAGGCCCAGTAATCAGCAAACTCATCGTCGTAACTCAGCACCTTGGATACGACCTGCTCATACCTTTTACCCTGGAAACCAACCCTGCCCGATTCGCTGACTCTGGAGGTGCGATTGGTGCGGACCTGTTCACGACCGGTGTTGAATGGCGGGTCAATGTATATCAACTGCACAGATTCACTTGGCATCGACTTGAGATGCTCGAGGTTATCCCCCATGATTACTAAGTTGCCAGTCACGAGTGAAAGATTAACAGCATGAGCCCGAACGTAGTTCACAACCCAGCAAACAATCGCTTCGAGATCTTCTTGGATGAGGAACGCGTTGGTCTGATGGACTACGAGCAAGTCGACTCAGAGATCCGCCTGACTCACACCGAGGTTGACCCTGCGCATCAGGGCAAGAACTTAGCTGCCATTTTGCTTCGTGAGTCACTGGACACCATTCGCGCAGAGGACATGGGCAAGGTTGTGCCGATCTGCTCTTACACAGTGAAGTACATGGAGAAGCACCCTGAGACTCAGGATCTATTGCTGAACCCAATCGAGGAAGCCATCGCCGCCTGCAAGTGGCCTGGCGCTAGCTCCTAGTCCCAGGTGCTCGGAGCAGGCTCTTTGCCTTTTGGCAGCTGAGTGCTGTTAGCCCAATCCACAACCCACTTCGGAAGTCTTGGCTCTTCGCCTGGCCATCCGCCGGAGCCGTCCATAACCTCTTTGGGGGTCACAATTCCCCAGCTGCGCTTGAGGAATCTGCCGCGCATGATTGCCCTTGCGTAAATCTCGCCGTTTCTGACAAAGCGCTGCTCGATGTAGTAGGCGACATCATCCCAACCAATAACTTTGGTTTCGATGTCGAACTTCTGCCAAGGCTCGAGCGACTTCCGGTAGCTGATGGTTGAGTTCACGACGATTGGGTACCAGCCTAGCTTGCGCCACTTCTGCCAGAAACCAGTGCGCAACCCCTGGTCATAGCGACCCAGGTCCATGAGAGTTAGAAACACACCATTGTTCATGTGCCGATAGATATCTAGATCTGTCGGTAGCACTCGGAACGATGTGGTGGAAACCTCATCGATGCGCAAGCGCGATCTGCTCCTCCAGGTGAGCATCACATAGAGGATTCGAAACCAGAGTTTCACCAGATCACAACGCGCTTGTCTGGGTCCAACCAAAGCTGGTCGGACTCAGTGGTTTGGTAGGTCTCGTGGAACAGATCCAGGTTCTTCACAACCTGGTTGCAGCGGAACTCAGCTGGCGAGTGTGGGTCGGTCGCCAACCGCTGAATCGCTATCTCATCGCGAGACTTTCCTCTCCAGCACTGTGCCCAAGACATCAAGAAGCGCTCTGCAGCACTCACGCCGTCGATAACCGGCGGCTCGGCACCGTTCAGGGAAATCAGGTAAGCCTTCCAGCCGATACCCAAACCGCCAAGGTCACCGATGTTCTCACCGATGGTGAGCTCGCCGTTTACCTTGTGGCTGTCATCCAACTCGGTTGGGCTGAGCTCGTTGTACTGGTCGATGAGTGAGCGGGTGCGCTCCTCAAAGGCCTTACGGTCGGCCTCGGTCCACCAGGAAACTAGCTTTCCGTCGCCGTCATACTTCGAGCCTTGGTCGTCAAAACCGTGACCGATCTCGTGACCGATTACGCCACCGATGCCACCGAAGTTGATGGCGTCGTCTGCCTCTGGAGAGAAGAACGGCGGCTGCAGGATCGCTGCCGGGAAGACGATCTCGTTCAGACCTGGGTTGTAGTAGGCGTTCACGGTCTGCGGGGTCATGTGCCACTCGTCGCGATCGATTGGAGCACCAATCTTGTTGGCGTGGTAGTCAAACTCCCAGCTGGAAACGCGTCGAACATTTCCTACCAAATCATCGCGTGAGATCTGGATTGCGGAGTAGTCCTTCCACTTGTCTGGGTAACCAATCTTTGGGGTGAACTTCGAAAGCTTCTCCAGGGCCTTGACCTTGGTTTCCTCGGTCATCCAGTCCAAGCTGGTGATGCTCTGGCGATAAGCCTCGATTAGGTGTCCAACCAAAACTTCCATCTTCTTTTTCGAAGACGCTGGGAAGTGCTTCTCGACATAGATCTGTCCAACGGCTTCGCCGAGGCTGCCCTCAACCAAAGCAACCGCACGCTTCCAGCGTGGTCGGTTGACCGGCTGTCCGGTGAGCTTGGTGCCGTAGAAGGCAAAGCGCTCTTCGATAAATCCGGAGCTCAGGTATGGAGCATAGGAGCGCACGTACACCCAGCTCAGCCATAGCTTCCAAGTATCTAGGTGGTCATCGGAAAGCAGGTCTTCGATGCCCTCAAAGAAGGACGGCATCATTACTACATTCCAATCGAGTAATGAACTCTTTAGCGCAGCACCCTCAAGGTATTCATCCCAAAGAATCTTTTTGTTCAAGCTCTTGAGGCCCGCTAGGTCCTTTAGGTTGTAGGTCTTTTCTGCCTCGCGAGACTCGACTCTGCTCCAGTGGTGACTTGCGATCTTCGCCTCGAGAGCATAGATCGCCTGTGCAGCATCAATTGCGTCAGTTGCCGACCAGCCAGCCAGCATCAGCATCCGGGAGATGTGAGGGACGTACTCGGTGCGAATGTCCTCGTACTTCTCGTCGGTGTAGTAATCCTTGTCAGGAAGACCGATTCCGCCCTGGTACATGTGAACCAGGTAGCGCTCTGGGTTTCCTGCGTCGTTGTCTACGTAGCTACCCCAGATTCCCGGCACACCCTCACGCTCTAGTGCGCCAAGCAGTCGGAAGAACTCACTGCGATTAGAAACAGAGGAAATGCGGTTGAGGCCATCCTGAAGTGGCTCCGCTCCTAGCTTCTCAATGCGGTCCTCGTCTAGGAAAGATGCGTAGAGGTCACCAATCTGCTGAGCTACCCCAGGTCTTGGGTTAGCTGCGGCGTCCTCTAGGACTTCCTTTACGGCTAGCTCGGAGTCATCGCGCAGGATCATGAAGCTGCCGTAGACAGCCTGATCTTCTGGGATCGGGGTGTTCTCCAGCCACAGACCATTGACGTGTCTGAAGAGGTCATCCTGTGGACGAATGCTGTGATTTAGTTCGGCTTTATCTAGCCCAGGCTTCATTGACATGCCCCCTAGTCTATGGCGGTTGTGCGGGGGTAAACTTGGATTATGGCTCTGAACAAAATCATTCTTTACTACGGCTTCGCGCCGGTAGCAGACCCCAAGGCGGTAATGCTTTGGCAGAAGACGCTCTGCGCGTCTTTGAACCTCAAGGGCCGCATCCTGATTTCCGAGCACGGCATCAACGGCACCTTGGGTGGCGACATGGAAGACCTCAAGAAGTATTGCCGCGCCACCAAGGAATACCCGGGCTTCGGCAAGATCGATTTCAAGTGGTCAGACGGCACCGGCAACGATTTCCCAAGACTCAGCGTCAAGGCTCGCAAGGAACTGGTGGCTTTCACCACTCCAAACGAGATTGAGGTCGCGAAGTCTGGCGTCGTCAATGGTGGCAAGCACCTAAAGCCACACCAGGTAAACCAGTTGGTCGAAGAGCGTGGCGATGAGGTTGTCTTCTTTGACGGTCGCAACGCATTTGAGGCCAAGATTGGCAAGTTCAAGAACGCGATTGTTCCAGACGTACAGACCACCCACGATTTCATCGCAGAGCTTGAGAGCGGGAAGTATGACCACCTCAAGGACAAGCCAATCGTCACCTACTGCACCGGTGGTATTCGATGCGAGATTCTCTCGGCGGTAATGATCAACCGAGGTTTTCAGGAGGTCTACCAGATCGAAGGCGGCATTGTTCGCTACGGCGAGCGTTACCGCGACAAGGGTCTTTGGGAAGGCTCGCTCTACGTATTTGACGGCCGCATGAATATTGACTTCTCAGACGAGGCAAAGACCATCGGTGTCTGCGAGTGCTGCGGTGGCGCAACCAAGGAATTCAGAAACTGCCAGAACCTAGGCTGCAAGGACTTGGTTTTGCTTTGTGATAGCTGCAACGAAGACCCAGCAAATCTAGAGTGCAAGCCAACCCACACCAGGGGCCGCAAACTTCAAGAAGTGGGCTAGAGAAAGCGCCAGCGCTTCAGTTCCCAACCGAACTTGATGGCAAGTAGTCGAACCAAGATAATCGAGCTGCTTCCGACCAAAAGCGTTATTGAGGTGGGGACAGCTAGGGCGTCTAGCATCACAACAATCCAGGCACCGGCAAAGGCCACCACTGCGTATGGCTGGTGATCGTGAAGTGCTCTCGGCACCTCATTCACCAAGACATCTCTGAGGACTCCGCCGAAGACTGCTGTGATAACACCCATCAGCACGGAGACCAGCGGACTACTGCCGAGTTCCAGTGCGATGTGAGTTCCACCAGCCGTAAAGATTCCAAGCCCAATGGCATCCGGAACCAAGATTGCTCGCTCGGTGAGCTCCATGTGCCTGGAGCGGAAAAAGAACGGCAGGGCCAGTGCTAGACCGATCAAAGCCCAAACCCAAAACTCCTGCTCAACCCAGAAAAATGGCTTGCGATCCAAAAGCACGTCGCGCAGAGTTCCGCCACCAAATGCGGTCACGAAGGAAACCATCGCAACGCCCACCAGGTCAAAGTGCTTTCTAGCTGCTTCGATAACGCCGGAGAGGGCAAATGCGATCACGCCAAGCACCTCGAGTGCGATGACGAAGGTCTCTAAAGTCAATTGGTCTCCTGTGGTGCGCGAGGCGGGACTTGAACCCGCACGTCCTTGCGGACACTGGCACCTGAAGCCAGCGCGTCTGCCATTTCGCCACTCGCGCGAATCAAAGCCATAAGGCTTGTAACGAGTTCAGAGATTACCAGAGAAATAAGCCCGTCATAAGGGGTGGGTGGGTAGACTTACCCTCACTCCTAAAGATGGTGAGAGCGGGCTAATTGAGCTTTCTGGACAAGGTTGAGAAGCGCATTGAAACGAGCGTCGGCTCCGTCTTTGCGCGTTTTAGCAAAGCCGAATTGCAGCCGGTTGAAATCACCCAGGCAATTCGCTCCACCATGGATCAAGCCGCTGCCGCATTGGACAAAGATCGGGTCTTAGTTCCACACCTTTATAAGGTCCTGGTTGCTCCAACCGACTTCCCCAGGGTGACCCCCGGAATTCTCAGTGCCGTACAGCTCGAAGTTGCTAAGTACGCCGCCAAGCAGGGCTACCGACTCTCCAGCAATCTTGAACTCCAGGTAGTACCAGACCAGCAGGTACCGCGCGGTCAGGTCAAAGTCGGCTATGCGGTGCTAAACCAATCGGTGAACTGGTTGCCGGCACTAATTGTTGAGGGCAAGCGAATCTCACTAAAGACCGGAGTCACCACCGTTGGTCGTGACAACAGTTCCGACATCGCGGTCGATGATCGAGGATTGAGCCGAATCCACTTTGAGATTGCTTGGAATGGTGAAGTGGCAGCCATTCGCGATCGTCAGTCCACAAACGGAACCTTCGTAGACGATGTTCGCATCTCCGAAATTGTGCTGCGTTCGGGCAATGTGATTAAGGCCGGTCGCAGCGAATTTGTATTTGAACTCAGTGCGAATGCGCAGGTGGCCTCGTGAGTGAACTAGCCCTATTTCTGGTCAGAATCGGCTTCGTGGCAGTGCTCTGGATCTTTATCCTCAGCCTGCTCTCGGTGATTCGTGCCGATCTCTACGGTCGCCGAGTAATTAGCAAGATTGCCAGGCAGAACGCGCCAGCGTTGGCTGGCGGTGGCTCGGTTGCTGGTTCGGTTGCCAGCCTGGGAATCGAAGATGGTGAAGTGTTTGACCCGACCCAAATCGCAATGCTCACCGGCAGAACCGCGGGAACCTTTATCGACATCGCGGGCAAGCGCGAGCTGCTAATTGGCCGAGGGGCAAGCTGCGATGTTGTGATCTCGGATGAGTTTGCTTCCAACATGCACTCCAAGCTGGTCTTGGTTGGCGAGGACTGGGTACTGCAGGATTTGAACTCCACCAACGGCACCTACCTGGACGGCAGGAAGGTCACAACTCCGGCAACCATTCGCCAGGGCGCAACCATTCGAATCGGCACCACCACCTTCGAGTTGAGGTAATCAGCCGTGGCGGTTAAATCCATCTCCTATGCAGCTAGCGACATTGGCAAGCACCGCAGCTCTAACCAGGACTCTGGCTATGCCGGCTACCAACTGTTTTTCGTTGCCGACGGCATGGGTGGTCACGCCGGTGGAGACATCGCATCCGCCATTTCCTCACAGCGCGTTGCGCTGACTGACGCTCGGTACGAAAGCGTCGAGGAGGCTATCGAATCGCTGCGGACCGGAATCCTGGAGGCTAACGGCATGCTCTCCTCCACCGTGGCAGAACACCCGGAGCTTGAGGGCATGGGCACCACTTTCTCCGGAATGCTGCTGCACGGCTCTCAGATCATTACCGCGCACATTGGTGACTCAAGAATTTATCGAGCCAGAGATGGTGAGGTCACCCAGATCACCGCAGATCACACCTTCGTTCAGAAGCTGGTTGACCTGGGGCGCATCACACCGGAAGAAGCGCTGGTCCACCCTCGTCGCAGCGTCCTGATGCGAGTCTTGGGAGATGTTTCTGGCGAACCGGAAATCGATATCGCCCTTCACGATGCACTGCCAGGTGACCGCTGGCTGATCTGTAGTGATGGCCTCAGTGGCGTGGTTCCGGAGAATGTCATGGACCGCATTCTCACCTCAAGAATCCCAACCGAAGAGGTTGCCGAACTGTTGGTCGGCGAAGCGCTGGAATTTGGTGCTCCCGACAATGTCACCGTGGTGATTGTGGATTTGGTGCGCCCTGCCACCAACAGCGAGTTTGAGCCGAGTGCCCAGTTTGTTGGCTCAGCAGCCAACGAGGTTGTTATCGAGGAGCGCAAGGGTGGCAAGATTCTGCGCCTGTTCTCACCGCGCAACCTACTCGAACTGCTTCAGACCCCAGAGGACCCGACTCAATACGCACCGGAGTCCGAGGAGCTACTAAACAAGATTCTCTCGGAGACCAGGCGCAAGATTCGCTGGCGCTCATTCCGAATCATCGCCAGCTGGTTGCTAGTTGCTGGATTGCTTGCGGGCATGGGCTACATCGCTTACCAATACACCCAGACCCGCTACTACGTGGATGTCTATCAGGGTCAGGTGACCATCTTCCAGGGCATTCGTGAATCACTTGGCCCATGGAAATTCTCCGAGCCATACCTTGTCAGCGAGATCCAGCTGAATGACCTCGAACCCTTCCAGCAGACACTTATTGAGCGCTCTATTTCGGCAGAGTCGCTGGAGGATGCGCAGCGCATCCTTGAACAGCTGAGGGATAGCAATGAGTAACGTCTCGCTGACCACAGCAATACCGATGCTGCTGAAGGCAGTGCCGAGGTCTAGAAACTTTGAAGCGGTGCTGCTGTTTTGGGTGGCTGGTATCCATGCTTTTGCGCTGGCGCAGGTTCAGCTGGCGGTACTGCAGAAGATGAGCTGGGACATGCTCTACTACTGGGCACCCCCAGCCATAACGGCTGCCATTGTGCACTACGTATTACGTAAGCATGCGGTTGGTGCCGATGGTTTGATGTTGCCCTTGGCTTATCTACTAAATGGCTTGGGCATCGCAATGATCTATCGCCTTGACCTAGCTGAGATTGCCCGCGGTGGCATTGAGATCTATGCCGATCGCCAGGTCTGGCTCACCTGCTTCGCCATGATTGTGGCGGCTGCGGTAGTGCGATTAGTCCCTAATCACCTGGTGCTCAGAAGATATCCGTATCTTGCCGGAGCAATGGCGGTATTCCTGTTGATGCTGCCGGCGGCTCCGGTCATCGGCAAGACTGTCAACGGAGCCACCCTGTGGATTGGCGTTGGGGAGCTGTCCTTCCAGCCCGGCGAGGTCGCCAAGATTCTGCTGGCCATCTTCTTTGCCGGTTACCTGGTTTCTAAAAAAGACACCCTGAGCGAAATTGGATCGCGGCTTTTGTTCATGAAGGTCCCGAGAGCCAAGGACTTAGGCCCGATTCTGCTGTTCTGGGCGGCGTCACTTGGCGTTTTGGTGCTCCAGCGCGATCTGGGAACCTCGATTTTGTACTTCGGACTGTTCCTGGTGATGATCTACACCGCAACCGGCAGAGCCTTTTACGTTGGTGCAGGACTGACCATGATGGTCACCGGAGCCTTGGTGGCCTCGAGAGTCTTTGACTATGTGGGCAGAAGATTTGATGCCTGGTTAGATCCGTTTGCTTCCGCAAACTACAACGCTGCCGGTGGCAGCTATCAGTTGGTGCAAGCGCTGTTCGGCATGGCCAATGGCGATGTTATTGGCACTGGCTTGGGTGGCGGTTTCCCGCAGCTGATTCCTCTTGCCGAATCCGACTTCATCTTGGCCGCCATGGGTGAAGAGCTTGGTCTGGCTGGGCTGTTTGCCATTCTGGCTATCTACCTGCTCTTGGTTTATCGCGGTTTGCGCATTGCCAATAGCCACCCCGACGATTTCTCAAGACTGCTTTCAATTGGTCTGAGCTTTGTAATTGGCCTGCAGCTGTTTGTGGTGGCATCTGGTGTGATGGGGCTGTTGCCAATGACCGGGCTGACCACTCCGTTTATGGCTGCTGGTGGCTCCTCACTGGTTGCGAACTGGATCATCATCGCGCTACTTCTTAGGATTTCCGACTCGTCGCTTAAGCGGGTGGAAGCATGAACAAACAGGTCAGAAGAGTAGGACTTGCGCTAACCGCGATGTTCCTGGCGCTGTTCGCAATGGCCAGCTCTATCCAGGTTTTGCGCAGCGGTGACCTTTATGAGGACAGCCGCAATGTTCGCGCTTCCTACGAAACCTATAAGACCCAGCGCGGCGCTATTTTGGTTGATGGCGTTCCGGTGGTGGAGAGCGTTCCGGTGAATGACGCTTACCGCTTCAACCGAGAATACGCTTCTGTGCTCTACAGCCCGATTATTGGCTATTTCTCGCTATTCTCCGGTGCTGCCGGTATCGAGTATGAGATGAACAGCTATCTCTCCGGGCAGTCATCCGCTCAATTCTTCGAGCAAATCAACGCACTTTTGGATGGCAAGCCAGTTACCGGAGCTGCGGTGGAGCTAACCATCGATCCGGATGTGCAGCGGGCTGCCTGGGATGCGCTGGGTAATCGCAAGGGCGCAGTGGTTGCGATTGAGCCAGCCACCGGTCGAATTCTGGCCATGGTCTCAAAGCCGACCTTCGATGCCAACCTGTTAGCCGCACATCTTTACGGCCCGGTTACCGATGCCTACAAGGCCTACGTTGAAGACGAGGATGACCCGCTTATCAACCGAGCGATCGCGGGCGATCTCTACCACCCTGGCTCAACCTTCAAACTTGTGGTTGCGGCGGCAGCTCTCGAATCCGGTCAATACACCGCAACCAGTGAGCTTGAGAACCCGCAGCGTTACCGACTACCGAGAACCTTCAGCTTCGTTGAAAACAGCACGGGTAAGCCATGTGGTGAGGGCGAAACCGTAACCCTGGAGTTCGCACTAATCAAGTCCTGCAACGTACCGTTTGCGATGCTGGCGGTGGCACTTGGTGAGCAGCGGATTAGGGCTCAGGCTGAACTAATGGGGTTTGGAAGTGACCTGCAGATACCGCTCCCGGTCACTCCGAGCATTTACCCCGAGAACCTCGAAGACTCTCAGGTTGCGCTGACCGGCTTTGGACAGTTCGATGTTCGAGTCAGCCCGTTGCAGATGGCAATGGTGTCGGCTTCGATTGCCAACCAGGGTGTGCTGATGCGACCACAGTTGATCGACTTGATAGTCGCATCCAACCTAAATGTGCTCAGTCAGCCAGAGCCCGAGGTGCTCTCCTCGCCGATGTCGAAGCTAACCGCAGGTTTCCTAACCCGCATGATGGTCGACTCGGTTAATTCCGGAGTTGGCACCCGAGCTCAAATTGAAGGTGTCGCAGTTGCTGGTAAAACCGGCACCGCAGAGAACGGCATAAACGATCCATACACGCTTTGGTTTACCGGCTTTGCTCCTGCCGAAGCGCCAAGGGTTGCCGTCGCAGTGGTAGTTGAAGATGGCGGAGGTGCCGGACAAAACGGAACCGGAAACCAGATTGCCGCTCCGATCGCTCGTCTGGTGATTGAGGCGGTGCTAAAGAAATGAAACCTTCGGTAGGGCAGCTCTACGGTGACCGCTATCGCCTGCAGCTTCGTATTGCGATCGGCGGAATGGGTGAGGTTTGGCAGGCTGAGGATGAGCTAATCCTTCGCCAAGTCGCCATCAAAATCCTCAAAGAGGAGTACCTGGGCGACCCATTGTTCCTAGAGCGATTCCGCACCGAGGCCAAGAGCGCAGCTTTGGTTGAGCACGAGGGCATTGCGAACATTTTTGACTATGGCGAGGACGCTGGTAGCGCCTATTTGGTCATGGAGCTGGTTCCCGGTGAATCGCTCTCCAGGCTCTTGGAGCGAGAGAAGCGACTCTCGGAAGAAAAGGTTTTGGACATCATCGCCCAAACCTCGAGAGCACTCGGAGCTGCTCACGCCAGAGGTCTGGTTCACCGTGACATCAAACCTGGCAATCTGCTCATCACCCCCGATGGCAAGGTCAAAATCACCGACTTCGGCATTGCCCGCGTGGGCGATCAGGTGCCGCTAACTAAGACCGGTCAGGTCATGGGCACGGTCCAATACCTAGCCCCCGAGCAGGCAACCGGTAAGACCTCCACCCCCGCCACCGACCTCTACTCGCTAGGCGTGGTTGCCTATGAGGCATTGGCTGGAAAGCGGCCATTCACCGGCGAGAACCAAATGGCAATCGCGATGGCTCACATCAACGAGATGCCTCCGGCCCTGCCGGAAACCATTGACCCCAGGGTCCAGAACTTAGTGCTGAGCTGCCTAGCCAAGAAGCCGTCACAGCGCCCGGAATCGGCGACTTCGTTAGCTATTCGAGCGGAGGCACTGCTTCGTGAGAAGCGCAAGCCTGGATTTAGGGCTAGCACCTCAACCGACACCAGCTATATCGAGCAGAGTGTTACCGAGGTAATCCCAACCGACACCGCTCCGCTGCCGCGAGCGCCGATTGTTTGGCCTTGGCTTGCCACGGTTGGCCTGCTGGGTATTACCGCCATCGTCGTGATTGTCGCCATCCTCTCGGATCCAGACACCGACAACCTGCCGACCCAAAGCCCAACCAGTACTGAGCAAACTACGTCTCCTGACGTCGCAACCGAAAGTGCGGAGGTCTCCGAGTCACCGGTGGTGACAAGCGAGCTAATTCTGCGTTCGGAGATTATCGGGGAGAACCTCAGCATTGTGACGGCCCGCCTGGCCGAGCTTGGCATGCGGGTGAACGCTATCGCGGGCGATGAGGTTCCGGCTGGCAGCCCTCTGGCGAGGACCGTCTACGCGGTTTCTCCAACTGGAAACATAACAATCGGCAGCGTGATTGACGTTACCTACTATGTGGAGAAGGTTGAAGACGCACCGGTTGTGATTCCGGAACCTGGAACCACAGAGTCGTCCACGGTTTCCGATCCGGCAGCTGAGTCCACCGAAGAGGGTTCGCAGGGGTAAAGACAGTGACCGAGTCCTACAGGCAAGTGCCAGCTTCGAAAACTAAACTATGGCGGGGTAGAAAGAGCTATTTTGACTGAGAATGAAAGACTGATTGCCGGCCGATACCGGATGGGGCAGTTGGTAGGCCGTGGTGGCATGGCCGAGGTTTACGAGGGTTACGACACTCGCCTCGGACGCACTGTCGCAATCAAGCTACTCAAGTCAGACCTAGCTAACGACGCCAGCTTCGAATCTAAGTTCCGCCAGGAAGCTCAGGCTTCTGCTCGCATGGCACACCCGACCATCGTTAGGGTTTACGACGCCGGCGAAGAAGAGACAACTGACGAAAACGGCAATCCCCGTAAGACGCCGTACATCATCATGGAGCTGGTTCGCGGCCGTCTGCTTCGAGAACTGATTCACGAGGGTGGAATCGCACCTGAGCAGGCCATCCGCTACATCGGCGGCATTCTGACCGCTCTAGAGGTTTCTCACCGCGCAGGTGTGGTTCACCGCGACATCAAGCCTGCCAATGTAATGATCGGTGATGGCGACTCGGTCAAGGTCATGGACTTTGGTATTGCCAGGGCGGTCTCAGACAACTCCGCCACCCAGGCTGCCACCGCGGGCATCATTGGCACCGCACAGTATTTCTCTCCCGAGCAAGCTCGTGGTGAAGCGGTAGATGGTCGCACCGACCTCTACTCAACCGGTGTAATTCTTTATGAGCTGTTGGCAGGGCGCCCGCCATTCAAGGGTGAGAGCGCTGTTTCAGTTGCCTACCAGCACGTCTCCGAGGCAGTAACCCCGCCGAGTGAATTCAACTCCAGAGTTAGCGCGGAATTAGACCAGGTCGTGCTTCGCGCCATGGCTAAGGACCGTGCCGATCGTTTCCAGACCGCTGAGGAATTCCGCGAGCACCTGCTCGCCGCTGCCAATGGCCAGACCGTGCCGAACCCAGTTACCCCAGCGGTTGTTACCGCGCCGGAAACCGAGCTGTTGGTGGCACCAACCTCGGTATTGACCCCCAGCACCGACAGCGTTGATCTAATTGATGGCTTTGAGACGGTTCCTAGCGAGACGGTCCAGACCGTAACCGACAGCAAGGTCAATGCGGCTGTGCTGTGGTGGGGTCTTGGCACCGGTGTGGTCGTAATTCTGGTTGGTTTGCTGTTCTGGGTAATGAACCTGGGTGGAGCTGGCGCTCCTATCAACCCAAACTCCGGAATCACGGTTTCGAGCGTCGAAGGTTCGCTATACGACGATGCGGCCGCCACGTTGGCAGCGCAGGATCTTCTGGTGCTCAGGGTTT
>CAZKLA010000001.1:36280-41504 GCA_964553455.1 uncultured Aquiluna sp.
TACGACGATGCGGCCGCCACGTTGGCAGCGCAGGATCTTCTGGTGCTCAGGGTTTACGAGAAGAGCGACACCGTGCCAGAGGGCGTGGTTATTCGCCAGGAACCGCCGGCTGGAACCCAGGTTTCGCCTAACACCCCAATCACGCTCTACGTATCAAGCGGTGCTACCGAGGTGATGGTGCCAAGTTTGGTTGGTCAAACCGAGGCCTCAGCGGTCATGCTGATTGAAGCCCAGGGATTGACGGTTGGAACCATAACCGTGGTCTCCAGTGCCAATGTTCCAGAGGGAACCGTGGTTGCCTCCGACCCAGTGGCTAACGCCAAACTGCCACTTGGCTCGGTTGTGAACCTGGTGCTCTCTGACGGCACGGTTCAAATTCCAGATGTGAGAAACCTAGATGTGGTTGAGGCGAGAAACATTCTCACCGCACCAACCATTGGCTATTCGGTTTCTATCGAGACCCTAGATGGTCCAACCTGTGCTGGTCAGATCGGCAATACCGTGCTTGACCAGTCAGTACCTGCCGGCCAGGCCCCACAAATGCAGAGCATCATCCTGTACGTGGAGTGCATTGTCGATCCGGTAGTGGATACGGGAGATGGAAACTAGTTAGTTTCGATTCTTGGGCTAAGTGACTTAGCTTTTTCGAGTGCCGCAGTCTCACCAAGAGTTGCCAACCAGTTGGCTAGCATCTGATAGCCGCCCTCGGTCATTACCGATTCCGGGTGGAACTGCACCCCGTAAATCGGCTTTGAAACGTGCTGCAGGCTCATGATCACACCGGAATCGGTGTGGCCGGTGATCTTCAAATCAGCTGGCACAGTCTCAGAAACCACGGCCAGTGAGTGATATCTGGTGGCATTGAAGCCCTGAGGCAGGCCGGCAAAAATCGTGCTGTCTTTGTGGTTGATCTTGGAAATCTTGCCGTGCATCAGCTCCGGCGCACTCTTTACGGTTGCGCCCATGGCCTCGGCGATTGCCTGGTGACCGAGGCAAACACCAAAGACTGGGTAGCCGGTCTCAAGGGCAAACTTCACGGTTGGAATCGATAGCCCAGCATCAGCCGGGGTGCCAGGACCCGGAGAGATCAAAACCGCATCAAACCTGGCTAAAAGTGCTGGCAGTTCAGCCTCGGTGACGGCATCGTTTCTGATGACCTCGGTTTCAGCGCCCAGCTGCTGCAGGTAGCCGTTGAGCGTGTAGACAAAACTGTCGTAATTGTCGAGCACCAAAATCCGGACCATAGTCCCAATAGCCTAACTTGAGTGAGCAGGATGCGTCTTGAGGTTATAAACTTCTGGCATGCCTGAATCAACTTCGCGTCGCAAGCCGGCCCAGCAAAAGGAAACTGTTCGCCCAGCCATCGTTGGCGATGAGCAGGGAGAGAACCCAACCTGGTACAAGGTCACCATGTTCGGTCTGATGATCGTGGGTCTACTTTGGATTCTAGTTTTCTACATCTCTAGCGCTCAGTACCCACTGGGTAGTGCTTCGTTCCTAGACCTAAGCAACTGGAACATCTTGATTGGTTTCGGCATCGCCATGATTGGCTTTGTCATGACCACCAAGTGGAAGTAACTAAATCCACTCCTGAATTCGCCACAGCGTGAGCACTACTAGCGCTGCGATTACCATTCCAACACCCAAGAACTGGGCAAACTGCTGATTCTGGCGTCTTGTCGCGGCATAGATCGAAGCGATTGCCAATCCGGTGACCAGGCCACCTAGGTGCCCCTCCCACGAGATTCCGGATACAAAGAAGCCCATCGAGAAGTTGATGGCGATTAGCAAAAAGATCTGAGTCGGGTTACCGCCGATCGACCTGATCACGATAAAGAACGCACCCATCAAGCCAAATAGCGCACCGGATGCGCCAACCACCGGGACTTGAGGGTTTGACAGCCAAAGCACCGCGACCGATCCACCGAAAATTGACACCAGGTAGAGCGCTAAAAAGCGCAGCTTTCCCAGCATTGGCTCGAGCTGCTGCCCGAAAATCCAGATGGCATACGAGTTCAGCAGAATGTGCCAAGGGCTATTCCAGTCGTGCACGAAGCCCGAGGTGAGCATTCGCCAAGGCTCCCAAGGCGTGAAAAGCGGTGCGTAGAAGAACTGATTGGTAAACAGATACCCCAGCGGAGATATCTGCCCAAGCCAAATCAAGACGTTGATAACCAGCAGCAAGCTGGTTATCGGCGCTCTTCTAGCTGATAGCCGAAAGGCCAATTAGACCTTTTCGATGGTGATGGACTTGATGACCACGTCATCCAGCGGACGGTCGCGACCATCGGTGGCAACCTGGCCAATCTTGTCGACAACCTTGCGGCTTTCCTCGTCAACAACGTCACCGAATACGGTGTGCTTGCCGTGGAGCCAGGTGGTTGGGGCGACGGTGATAAAGAACTGTGAGCCGTTGGTGCCAGGACCTGCGTTAGCCATTGCCAACTTGTATGGCTCTTGGAAAGTTAGCTCTGAGTGGATCTCATCACCGAACTGGTAGCCAGGGCCGCCCATGCCGGTGCCGGTTGGGTCGCCACCCTGAATCATGAAGCCTTCGATAACGCGGTGGAAGACAACGCCGTCGTATAGCGGCTTGCCGGTGTGGGTCTCGCCAGTGTGAGGATCCTTCCACTCGATTGCGCCGGTAGCTAGGCCTTCGAAGTTAGCTACGGTCTTTGGAGCGTGAAGTCCAAACAGGTTGACCTTGATTGCGCCGTGGTTGGTGTGCAGAGTTGCTACAGAAGTGTGAGAAGTCATGGAGACATTCTTCCACGAGTTGGTGCTTGACATCAGATTGAACAGGTGTTTAGTATTTGAACATGCGTTCAAGCCAAACCACTCGTGAGCAGCTTCTAGGTGTTGCCATCGAAGAATTTGCGCGCAACGGGTTTGAGAAGACCAGCATTAGGTCGATAGCAAAGGTTGCCGGGGCATCTCCAGCGCTACTGATTCACTACTTTGCGACCAAAGATCAGTTGGTCAAAGAGGCAATCATCCAGACCCTCGGGGTCTGGATTGGCGAAGAGAAGGCCGCACTTGCCAAAGATCCAGATGCTCGCGTCAGTGACTGGGTGGCTTTGGTTCAATCCGGCCAAACCAAGTTGCAGTTTTTCCGTCAGGTACTGCTGGCAAACAACGAATACAGTGCTGCCCTCTTTGAGTATGCGCTGCTGGAAACCAAACAAATGTTGGAATCGGGCATGGCAGCCGGGCAGTTTCGGCACATAGCGGACATTGACACTGCCGCAGCACTATTGACCTCGCAAGCGCTGGCAAATCTGATTTTCCTGCCCCAGTTGGAGGCCTCGCTCGGTGGGCCAATAACCGACGAGCAAGTAGCAGTGAAGCTAATGACGACGCAGCAGGAACTTATGAATTTCATGAACCACCCAAATACAGAGAAAGCACCTAAATGACAGCAGTAGCTATCGAATTTGAGTCTCTTGTAAAGCAATTCGGCAAGCAGCGGGCGGTTGATAACCTCTCCGCCAAAATCTACGCCGGACGTATTACTGGATTCCTCGGCCCAAACGGGGCTGGTAAGTCAACAACTCTTCGTTGCTTGGTAGGGCTGAGCCGGCCAACCTCTGGGAGCGCAAAGATCCTGGGGACTGAGTACCAGCAGCTTGCCAACCCGCTACAGCGAGTTGGCACAGTCTTGGACTCACGCGGCTTTCACCCAGCGCTAACTGGCAAGCAAAACCTCAAGGTGGTTGCAGCTGCTGCGGGAATTGCTGACGCGCGGGTTGATGAGGTGCTGGAGCTAGTGGAGCTGACGCCTGCCGCAGACAAGCGCATGAAGAACTACTCACTTGGAATGAAGCAGCGTCTTGCGCTGGCTGGAGCGATCTTGGGAGACCCCGAGATTTTGATTCTCGATGAGCCAGCCAACGGTCTAGACCCAGCCGGTATTGCCTGGCTAAGGAACTTCCTGCGGAACCTCGCTCAGGGGGGTCGGACCATCTTGGTCTCGTCCCACCAGCTGGCTGAAATGCAGAACACTGTGGACGATGTCCTCATCATCAACCGTGGAGCCTTGATTGCTCAGGGCACCATCGCAGAAGTAACTCAGGGACACTCGCTGGAAGAGGCGTTCCTAAAGCTCACCGGAGGTCAACTGTCATGAATCTAATCAAATCTGAGTGGCGCAAACTGATCTATGCCCGCGCTAACTGGGGGCTGCTAATTGCCGCCACATTGATTTCAATCCTGTCGGTTGTGGTGACCCCGTTCATCCTGGAGAGCCAGGGTGAGATGTTTGGCCTATCTCTAGACTCCACCGAGGCTATCGACTCGGTCTATGCCAATGGCATTTCCGGCTACATCTTCGCGATCATCATCGGCATATTGTTGATGGCCGGCGAGTTCCGGCACGGAACCGCGGTGGCAACCTTCCTGACCTCGCCTAAGCGTGGTGCCGTGGTCGCCAACAAGTTAGCCATTGCGGCAATTGCTGGAGTTTTGGTGATGTGGATTTCCACCGCATTTTCAATGGCTGCCGGATGGTTCGTTCTTCAAGGCTTTGAGGACGCGGCTCAGCCGAGCGAGAACTTGCTGGCAAATACCTTTATGGCCGCGACTCTAGGCGGTGCTGTGTTGGGATTGATTGGCGTTGCGATTGGGACCCTGGTTCGAAACCAGATGCTCGCAATTATTGGCACCTTGATCTACCTGTTCATTATCGATCCACTACTGCTGGCGCTTTGGTCAGATGCTGGCAAGTGGCTGCCTTCCGGTCTAATCACCGCAATGATGGCTTTGGATATCGACGCTCCTGAATTGGGCTTTGACACTAGCAACTACCTACCGCCATTGACCGCAGCCTTGGTGCTACTGGGCTTTGGAGCTGTGTTCGCGACGGCCGCCATCGCAACCAGTTTGCGAAGAGACGTCGAGTAATACTGGCAACTTGGTGATTAGATGGTGACATGAGCAATGTCGCCATCATCACGGGAGCCGGCTCCGGCTTTGGGCTTGGTCTCGCCAAGGAGCTAACCAACAGGGGTTGGGTGGTCTATGCCACCGATCGAGATTCGGTAGCGCTGGAAAAAACCAAGGAATTCGGGGCAATTCCCCGTCGAATGGATGTCACCATCCGCAGCGACATTGATGCCGTGGTGAAAGAGGCCATCGCCGATCACGGCAGTATCGACCTAATGGTCGCCAATGCCGGCTACGGAAACTTCTCCTCGGTTGAGGAAACCACCCCTGAAGAGGTAAGGCG
>CAZKLA010000001.1:41604-61857 GCA_964553455.1 uncultured Aquiluna sp.
GTTTCATGGGATGTGCGAGCTCTAAAACTTGTGTTTTATGTGATGCCTAGAAGCTGGCTGGACGGGTTTGTGCTGTGGCTCGCAAAGCGATAGGCCTCAGAATCGGCGCACTTATTGTCGCCGCTTTGTTCCTTACCTCAGGAGTGCTCCACTTAGTAAACCCAGGTGCGTTCTTGTGGCTGATGCCGCCCTGGTTGCCATTGAAGACCGAACTCGTAGTGATTTCGGGAGTCATGGAGCTTGCGGCCGCAGTTGGCTTGATCTTCAAACAGCGCTGGGCACCGCTCTTGACCGTCTTCACACTGCTGGCGGTTTGGCCGGCAAACTGGTGGTTTGCCATCGACAGCTTGAGCTCCAATCCAGACATTGCGCTTATTGCCTGGCTAAGACTGCCACTGCAGTTGCCGCTGCTGTATTGGGCTTGGAAGGCCCCGGTCCAAGAACGAAAAGTTCCTTAGCGTTTTTTCGGAACTTTTTTGCCAACCTTCAACCCATGGTTTAGGGCTTTTTGTTGAAGACCTACAAATTGTGAGCGGTAAATTTAGCCAATTAGTGTTCAAATCACCACCGCAACTGAGAACAACCTGTATAAATTGTTTCCAACAGTAAGTAACCGCTTCCAGTTTGGAAAGGGGGTCTGCGCAACGGAGCGCACGACGTCAACAGCTTTAGCTGTGTTCTTACGTCTCCGTAGTGCTAGGAATCTATGACTCACCCCATAACCACTGAAGAAATCGTCATCGTTGAGATCGACGCCACCACCAAAGAGCAGGCAGTTCGCCAGCTAGCCGAGCGCCTACTAGCCGCTGGCCGCCTAACTGGGCTGGATGAGTACCTGGCTGCTGTTGCGGCTCGTGAAGAGCACTTCCCAACCGGAATCGAAGGTGGCGTTGCCATCCCTCACGCTCAATCAGACTTGGTAACCATCCCATCGGTTGCGGTAGCAACCACGACCAAGGGCATTGACTTTGGTGCTGACGATGGCGCTTCCCACCTAATCTTCCTGATTGCCGCACCGGCATCGGGCGACAACGTCCACCTAGAGATTCTGGGTTCACTGGCACGCAAGATCATGCACGAGGAATTCCGTGACCGTCTTCGCGCCGAGACTAACCCAGCGCAGATCGCAGAAATCGTGACCAAGGAGGTCCAGAAATAATGGCAAAGGTAGTTTGTGTAACTTCTTGCATCACCGGTATCGCCCACACCTACATGGCAGCTGAGGCTTTGGAGCAGGCTGGCAAGAAGCTTGGCCACGAGGTAATCGTTGAGACCCAAGGGTCTGCCGGCTCAAACCCGCTAAAGCAGGACGTTATCGACTCGGCAGACGCCGTAATTTTCGCGGTTGACCTAGAGGTCAAGGACCGCGATCGCTTCAATGGCAAGCCATACATCCAGGTGGGTGTGGCCAAGGCCATGAAGAGCGCAGTAGAACTCGTCGAGCAGGTGCTTCAGGCAGCTGCCGACGGTACCGCCGCCAAAGTTGGAGAAGCATCTCCGGCCAAGGCTGCGGAGGCAAAGACTCCTTCTGAACCAAAAGAAAAGAAGGGTGGCTTCTTCGGAGGCCTATTTGGCAAAAAGTAACAACGCCTCAATCGCAAATGCGATTTAGGAAAGCAATGGAGCTATAGGAGGCCCATAGTGACTACCACAAGCACTGCCACCAAGATTCGCCAATGGCTGATGACTGGTGTTTCATACATGATTCCATTTGTTGCAGCAGGTGGAATTCTTATCGCCATCGGATTCCTACTCGGTTCAATCGGGTTTGGCACCGACGGCATCCACGCCTACGACGCCGAGAAGATGCAGATCGCCGGTGACTACGATTTCCTTAACATCGGTTACTGGGCATTCGTTATCTTCTGGTTCGGTAAGGCTGCATTCGCATTCTTCGTTCCAGTTCTAGCTGCTTACATCGCCTACGCAATCGCTGACCGCCCTGGTCTAGTTCCTGGATTCGTAGCTGGTGCTTTGGCAACTGGTCTAGACGGAAACCCACTGGGCACCGGCACCGGCTTCCTAGGAGCAATCCTTGGTGGTTTCATCGCTGGTGGTGTGGCTCTATGGATCAGCCGCTGGAAGGTAGCCAACTGGATCAAGCCAGTTATGCCAGTTGTGGTAATTCCACTTCTAGCATCGCTGATCACTGGTCTAGCAATGGTTCTAGTTCTAAAGGCTCCAGTTTCTGCCCTAATCACCGGTCTAACCTCTTGGCTAAACGGTCTATCGGGTGGCGCACTGGCAGTTCTAGGTCTAATCCTTGGTCTAATGATGGCCTTCGACATGGGTGGCCCAGTTAACAAGGTTGCTTACACCTTCGCTGTTACCGGTCTAGCAACTGCGGGTGCTGCGGCTTCCGCAACCGAGTTCCAGATCATGGCGATCGTTATGGCCGCTGGTATGACTCCTCCACTAGGTCTAGCTCTTGCTACCAACCTACGTAAGAAGGCATTCAGCGAGTCTGAGCAGGAGAACGGCAAGGCTGCCTGGCTACTAGGTGCATCCTTCATCTCTGAGGGTGCAATCCCATTCGCAGCTGCTGACCCAGCTCGCGTTATCCCATCGATCATGATCGGTTCCGGTATCACCGGTGCGCTAGTTGCGCTATTCGGCAACGAGCTACGCGCACCTCACGGTGGAATCTTCGTGTTCCCACTGGTGAGCGACTGGCTAACCTACGTGCTAGCAATTGCTATCGGTACCGTTGTAACCGCGCTATTGGTTCTTGTAGCCAAGGGCATCGGCAACAAGAAGTAACTAGCAACAAACTAAGAAATGCCCCCGGGAAACCGGGGGCATTTCCTTTGCTCGGTAATAATCCATAGCGGGCGTAATCAAACTCTTTGCCGTGGGCTTTATTGCTAGCATTCCTAGGGCACAAGCAAAGGTGATTTCTTGCACATAGCGATCTTCATGGATCAGCATCCGATGAGCCTGGGAGGGGTCCAGACCTCCGTCAGGCTGCAGCGCAAGTTTCTAGAACGCGCTGGCGTTCAGGTCACCATCTTTGCCCCAAAGTCTGCCAATGCCCTACCGGACGATGACACCGTGGTGCTGCCCTCCAGAAGACTCAGCCCAGATGGTGAGTACTCAGCGGTTTGGGACATGGAAGAGGCCTACGAGGTTGCCGAAGCCGTCTTTGAAAACCAGAAGTTTGACCTGATTCACCTGCAAGGTGACTTTGCTGCGGCAGCCGTCTCGCTAGCACTGGCCAAAAAGCACAACATACCGCTGATCCACCACGCCCACACCAACATCGATGTGGTGCTGGAGCGCATTATTGGTAAGCGCCTGAACGCAAGACTTTTCAACTTTGCCGCCAAGAAGTACTGCGCCGTCTCTGGCCAGCCCAAGCAGGAAGCCCACGACGGCTGGGAATACATGGCAATCACCTATCCACATGCTGATCTGGTGTTAGCCCCAAGCTCCCACTTTGCCAAAACCATTGAAGAGCACGGCATCTCCCAAAACGTCACGGTAATGCTCAACGGAGTTGATGACGATTCAGTCGCGGGACTAAAGCGTCAAACCGAAGTTCCAAATAAGCCGGTTCAGTTCATCTGGGCTGGCAGATTCCTGCGGGAGAAGCGCCTACTTCAGGCCATTCGAGCCTTCAAGAAGGCCAACTTGGATGCTGAGCTAGTTATCTACGGCACCGGTGCACTTGAAAAGCCAGCAAAGAGCTTGGTTAGGACGCTGCGCATCGGTCACAAAGTCAGTTTCAACGGGCGTGTGGATCGCGATCAGATGCTGCAGGCCTTTGCCGATGCCGACGTAGTGCTTCAAACCTCGATTGGCTTTGAAACTCAGGGCATGACGGTGTTTGAGGCAGCTGCTTTTGGAACCCCGGCGCTTTGCTGCGACAAGCGCGTGGCGGGAGAGCTAAAGCCTGGCCACTGGTGGGTGACCGAAGATGAAAGCATCGAGGCGCTTGCCCAAAGCATGCGCCTGGCGCATGCTGATGTGCTGGGTGGCAATAATCGCCGCGGTGACGGCGAAGACACCTCTTGGCTACTACAGTCCAAGCTCACCGAGCGCATGATTGATATTTATAAAGAGCAGATCAGGCTTAAGGGCGCTGCTTCCTAAACCAGCCTTTTGGCGCTCTCAGCAGCTTTAGTCGCTTCGGGGTTCTGCCCAGTGGCTCCAATTCCGCAAATGGTTCCCGACTCTTGGTGGTCAGCAGCACCAAAAGCACCCAGCTGATCTCGATTAGCAGCCTGGATTCGGTCAGCGACTGAGCTGCGATAACCAAAAAGCCAAACAACGGGAACAAATAGAGCGGGTTGGTGTGGCGAACCGCAACCGCCCAAAGCCGGTTGAAGCCGGAGGCCATCAGCCAAATCAAGAGTGCGAGGCCCACGATTCCCAGCTGGAGCCAGACATCGAGGTAGGCATTGTGGGCCTGATACATCGGGACGTTATTGATCACGATCAGACCTTCGAAGGGCTCCACCCCCGGCACCCAGTAGCTGATCCAGCCCCAACCCTCCAGCGGCTTCTCCCAAATCAGGTTCAGCACCTCACCCCAGATGTAGAACCTGCCGGAAGCATCTGGGGATCGACCCAGCAAGTCAAAAAGCTCGACTCGGTAGATAAGCCCCAACACCGCCAACGAGCCCAAGGCCCAGATTCCGTAGCCGTAGATCTTGTGCCTGGTCGCTCTATCCCTACCCTCGGAGAAGATTGCGATCAAAGCAGCAAAGGCAATTAGGGCAATAGCCAATGTCATGCCCGCACTCTTCGCGAGCGCCGCCAGCAAGACCGCAAGGATCAAAGAGGCCAGCGGGATGTTGCGTTTTCTATGGGTGACGATGTACTCAACCAAAAACACCATGATGCCCAAGACGGCGGTGAAGGCAAGCAGGTTGGCGTTGCCCATGATGCCCTGAATGCGATCGCCATCAAAAAGATTGCCCTGCGACCAAAGATACGAAGCCGATGGCGGCTCATCCCCCTCGTAGTTGGGGAAGATTGGCTTGATCGGACCAAAGATGGCTGCCACGAACTCAAATAGCAGCGATGCCGCTAAGACAAAGCGCAGGGCATTGGCAAACACGTTCAGTAGTTGTCGCCAGCCGAACTGATTGGCTAAAAACAGCGCAAAGATGGTGGTCCCCAGCTGCGCTACAACGCCGATTGCGGTGAAATCTCGGTACTGGCTCCAGATCAGGCTGAGCACCATCAAAGCCAGCAGTAATGCCAGCGGGATTGGAACTCGCAACAGAGTTTTACCTGGTCTACCGGCAATCAGTGCCACCAGGGCTACAACCGCACCGACGCCAACCACCACTGCCCAGCCAGCCCAGCCAATGCTGTAGCGAACGGCATCGCCGGCCATGAGAATGAATAGTCCGGGGTAAGCAAGCAAAATCCCCAGTCGATAGCGCTTAGCCCTGCCGTCGAATGGAATTCGAATCGGCTGAGTTATTGGAATCGACGAGGTAATTGCAGTCTCCTTAGGAAACTAAAGAATACCTTTAGTGGCTTAGGCCTGCTTTGACGTAAAGCCGCTTCATCCAGCGCGGAGCCCACCAGTTCAATGAGCCAAACAGGCGCATCAGCGCTGGAACCAGCAGGGCTCTCACCACGGTGGCATCAAGCAAGATCGCGATCGCGATACCCAAACCGAGCATCTTCATGATCGACACCCCTGAGGATGCGAAGGCACCGAAGGTAACCGCCAAGATAAACGCTGCCGCGGTGATGATTCGCCCTGAACGCTGTAGGCCATATGCCACCGAGTTCACGGTATTCATACCGGCGTCATGTTGCTCCTTGATGCGAGAGAGCAGGAACAGCTCGTAGTCCATCGACAAACCGAACGCCACCACACCAATCATCACAACCGACGACGTGTCAATCGTGCCGGTGACCGAGTATTCGCCCAGCAGCCACTGCAGGTGACCGTTTTGGAAGATCCAAGACACCAGACCCAGGGTGGCGCCCAGCGACAGCACGTTCAGCAGGATGGCCTTGATCGGCAAGATCACGCTGCCGGTAAACAGGAATAGCAGAATCATGGTGCTGACAAAGATCCAGAGCGCCGCTATCGGCAGTGCGCCCTCGATGCCCTGTTGGCTATCGGTGTAGAAACCTGCTGAACCGCCGACCAGGACCTGATCCAAGTCACTCTCTAGAGCACGAATCTCCACGGTCTGGTCATAGCCGGCTGGGCTTCGTGGCTCAACATCGCTGATGGCAACAATGTGAGTCCACTCGGTATCGGCATCGCTTGGAACGATGTTGACTCGAACGATGTCCTCTACCTCAGCCAGATCCGCCACGTAACGTTCGATAGCGGCATCGCTGCCCTGAACCAAAATTTCAACCGGGCTAGATTCACGGCCTTCAAAGCGCTCTCTAAGCAGGTTGGAGGCAATCTGCGCTGGCGAATCTGCCGGCAGCACTCGATCGTCCACCTGGCCGAAGGAGATATTCGAAGACAGCGAGAACAGCGACGCCAAGAACAACAGCGACACAAACAGTACGGGTAGTGGCCTGCGCATGGTGAAGCGGGCCAGTTTCTCCCAGCCTCCGTGCTCCTTCGGGGCCAAATCACGCTTGATGATCCGCAGGCTGTTTACTCGATCGCCGAGGAGGTTCATCATGGCGGGGACGGCAACCGCAGCACCCACAACCGCAATCATCACAACCGTGAATCCAGCCAGTGCGAAGGACTGCAGGAAGTACTGCGGGAAGAACGCCATGGAGAGCATTACCACCGCGACCGTAAGGCCCGAGAACAGAACAGTCTTGCCTGCCGATGCCACCGTGTTGGCTACCGAATCGCCAACCGAGTTACCGGCCGCTCGCTCCTCACGGAAGCGATTGACCACCAACAGGCTGTAGTCAATACCGAGTCCTAAGCCCAAGCCGGTTATCAGGTTGAGCGCGAAGATCGAGACATCGGTGAACTGGCTTGCGACATAAATCACAAAGAACGAGCCGACAATTGCCAAACCACCGACAATCAGCGGCAGCGAGGCTGCCGTCACGGAACCAAACACCAGAATCAAAAGCAGCAGCACAATTGGGACCGCGATGATCTCAGCTCGAATCAGATCGGCCTCGATGGTGTGATTGATTTCCTTGGTGATTGCCTCAAATCCAGCAAAGTGCACCTGAGCGCCCTTGTATTCGCCGGTGTAGGTATCAACCAGCTCGGCCACGATTGGGGCGTGATCCACGTTGTTATCTAGGTCAACCAGGATGTAAACCAGCTTGCCATCGGTGGACACCAAGGTTGGTGGCATACCGAGGCTGTAGTAGTTCAGAACCTCTTCCACGCCCGAGATCTTGCCAAATTTGTCAGAAAGCTCATCGACCAGGGCAAAGTTCTCAAAGCTGCCGTCTGACTTCATGGCATCGGCACGGGTTTTGAGGTCAACTAAAACGATTACCTCGGCTGGATCCTGGTCGAACTCGTCGCGCAGAATGTCCGCGACCTTAGAAGAGTCGGAATTTGGGTTGTCGTAACCGCCACCCTTTAGGTTGCCGAAGGCCTGGAATCCCCAGATGCTGGAGAGTGCGATAAGACTCACAAAACCAAATAGAAAGAGCTTTGAGTGAGCGACGATGGCCTGGCCAAGACGATACATTTACAACCTTTGTTGAGTTCCAAAGATATACATTCGCAAAATTGGTGAAACAATTCCTAAATGGTCAGAAAACTCCAAGCTCGGTCAATCGCTTTCTTTGTCCTAGCAGCTATCGGACTGATAACCGCCTGGGTCTTCAACGGCATAGCGGTTATGAGCAATCAGGACTACCTAAAGGCCTGGTTTGGCACCGCGGTGGACTGGGTGCTCTCCATTGATCTGCTGATAGTGGCTATCGCAGTGGCGATCTTCATGATCTACGAGGGCAAGCGCTTGGGCATGAAGCGGGTTTGGCTCTACATCGCTCTAAGTTCAGTCACCGCAATGGCCTTTACCTTCCCGCTGTTCCTTGCGATGCGCGACCGAAAGCTAATCGAGCGACGCTTAGCTGGCGGAAAACTCGAACGCTTTGAGTTTGATGGGCATCTGGTTGATGTCTGGGTGCCCAAAGACGTAAACCCAAAGACCCCGCTGTTGGTTATGCACGATGGCCGCAACATCTTCGACGAGCAAGACTCCTACACCGGCAAGACCTGGGAGGTGCTGACCGCACTGCGCGATGAGGTAAGAAGCCCAGCGCCCATTGTGGTTGCGGTCTGGGGGCTAAGCGATGCGACCAGAATCCGAGAACTCTCTCCGGAGAAGATTGTTCGCCAGGACATCGAGTTCTTCTGGCGACACCTGCCCGAGAGCTATCGAGCAACCGGGACTGAGCCCTTTGGTGATGCCTACGTCTCGCTTTTGGCTGACGCAATCGTGCCGTTTGTGCTCGAGCGCTACGGGGTTGAGCACTCAGTTGATCGCACAGCGGTCATGGGCGCCAGCATGGGCGGCTTGATCTCGATGTATGCCATGGGGCAAAGACCAGAGGTGTTTGGCACAGCCATTTGCTTCTCAAGTCACTGGGTGTTTGGCGAGGAGCGAATGGTCACTGGCCTGGTCGATCAGCTGCCGGCACCGGGAGCCCACAGGGTTTGGACCGATAGCGGAACTATTGAACTGGATCAGTACTACCCGCCGTTCCATCAGCTTGCTGCCCAGCAGCTAGTTTCAAAGGGGTATCTGCCGGGAGACCAGCTGGTCACAAACATCTACCCAAACACCGGTCACCACGAGAGTTACTGGGCTAGAAGGGTGGCAGATGCTCTGAACTGGTGGTTACGCTCCGACCCCCGGACATAAAGCGAATCACATCCTGATCGACCATGACATCGGCCATGGTGATGGCTCGGGTTAGGTAGAGGCCGTCGAGGGAGCGAACCCTTGAAAGTGCGACATAGGTCTGTCCTGGCGAAAATGCTCCGCGACCCATATCAATCTGAACCTCGTCATAGGTCTGACCCTGCGACTTGTGTATGGTTACGGCCCAGGCAAGACGGAGCGGAATCTGCTTGAACTCGGCCAAGGTAATGGGAACTAGCGTCTCCTTTAGCCTGCCGCTGGCCTCGTCGAACTCTTCCTCAACCTCGTAGCGCACCTTCTCCCAGGTCGCCGGGCCAACATCAAACTGCTCGCCATCAACCTCAACAATCACAATGCCGGATTTTGGCAGATCAACGATGTGACCGATGGTGCCATTCACCCAGCGCTTGATGGTGCCACCGGTTGGGGCCTTCATCATCGAAGAGTCGTCGTTCTTGATAAACATCACCTGAGCGCCGACTTTGAGTTGCAGATCGGTCTCGGCCGGAAGCGTCCTGCCGAAGATTTTCGCGGCATCATCGGTGTAGCTGGCCCGAAAGTTCTTGGGTTCCTGGCTAATCAGGGCCATGCGCTGGGCGTTTACCTGATTAACAGTGGCGTTAATGGTGGCCAGTTTAATCACGTCGGGGTGCGGCGGGAAGCGATTACCCGCCTGGTTAATGCGATTGAGCATCTCTTGGGTTACTGAGCCGTCTCGAATTGCGTTCAGGATCTCCTTGAACTCGGCATCTGATTGCCTGAAGATTTCGCCAAGTTCGAAACGCTCAAGATCAGCATCCCGCCAGACGTGAGCATCAAAGAACCAGCCAGATTGGTAATTCTGTGCCATGTAGGCACGCTCCTGCGGGTCCTGAGGCGGCACCGGGGCTAATTGGTAAGGATCTCCAAACATCACCAGCTGAGCACCACCAAAGGGCAGGCTGCGCTTGCCGCGGGCAATCCGCAGGGCGCGATCGATGGCGTCCATCAGGTCGGCAGAAACCATTGAAACTTCGTCGATCACCAGCATGTCCAAAGCCTTGAGCACATCCCTGGTGCGTCGGTTTAGGTGCTTGGCGATATCTACCTCGCCCAACACCCCAAACGGAAAGGTGAAAAGCGAATGGATAGTGACGCCACCCACGTTGAGCGCGGCAACCCCGGTCGGAGCGCAAACTGCAAAGCTCTTCTCGGTGTTGGCGGTCAAGTGCGAGAGCAGGGTGGACTTACCGGTCCCGGCACGACCGGTGACAAAAACATTGACATCGCTTTGCTCGATGTAATCAAACAGCGCCTGCTGTTCGCTAGATAGTTCAATAATCATCGACGCCTGTCCTGTCGCTTACTAAGCTCCTCGAGCATCTTGTTGTAGTCCTCAACATCGCGATTACCGGCTCGGTCTGATGCTCGATCAAGCCTGCGACGCTCTCGAATATCACTCTTGTACCACTGGTAGACCACCACAAGGGCAATCACGATGGTTGGTAGTTCTCCCACGCCCCAGGCAAAGGCACCACCTACCGCCTGATCGGCGAGTGGGTCATCTCCCCAGGTTCTGCCCATTGAACCGAACCAGTCGGCCAGCAGCAGGCTCTTCTCATTCATTAGCCCGAGCCCGAAGAAGGCGTGGAACGCCATGGTGCCGATCAAAAGCATGAGCTTTACGGGGAATTGCGGTTTGTGGGGCTGTGGGTCAACACCCATGAGCGACTGCACAAACAGGTAGCCGGTGATCAAGAAGTGCACAATCATCCACTGGTGACCCAGGTGCTGCTCGGTTGCCCACCTAAACAGCGGGGTGTAGTAGAACATCACCAGCGAGAGTGCGAAGTTCAGGCCAGCGAACACAGGCTGCGAGATGAGCCAGGCGAAGGGCGTGTGAACCGCCCAAAGCACCCACTCGCGCAGTCCCTTGGAGCCGTCAGTTCGAGGAGCCTGCGCTCTGGAGAGCAGGGTCACTGGTGCTCCCGGCACCAGCAGCACCGGCACCATCATGCTGAGCATCATGTGCCCAACCATGTGAACCGAGAATAGGTACTCCTGATAGGCATTTGGCGCTCCGTTGGTGACGTAAAGAAGCACCAACATACCCAGCACCCATGACACAGTTCGCACCACCGGCCACTTATCGCCTCTACCTCGCAGAATCCTTACGCCATTGAGGTAAACCGCTATGCCCAGCAGGGAAACAGTCAGCCACAGGATGTCGATATCCCAGACCGTGACCCACGACAAATCGGTTAGCTCTGGTGGCAGTGGGTCTCCGGTAAGAATTTGGGCTGGGGTTAGTGCCTCGAACTGCTTTGGATTGATCGGAGGAGCAGTCCTTGCCAGGGCAGTCGCCAAGGCGAGCGCAATCGCCATGATCGCTACCTCCACGCCGACGACCCGAATAAAGCTCATTGATCCAGATTCGATGCTGCGGATCAGCCGCAGGCGGTGCCAAGCACCGAAGATTCCCAGCAACACAAGGATGGCGGCCTTGGCCAGCAGTAAAAGACCGTAGTCACTCAAGAGGTCCTGCGGTTGATAGAGCCGTATGAAGCCGCCGGTAACGCCGGAGATTGCCACCAAGATAAAGGCAAACAGGGCCAGGGTTGAGTAACGCTTGACCATATCGAGCCGCTTATCGGACTCATCGAAGTAAATCGAGTAGAGCGCAACCAAGCCACCCACCCAGACCGAAATGCCAACCAGGTGCAACAGCATCGAGTTCACCGCAAGGGAGTGGCCAACATCGCTTGATGCGTGGCCTGACTCGGCCAATGGGTAAAGCCCGGCCATAGCCAAAGCCGCATTTACCGCGATCATGCGACCGGCGGGGAAAATGATTGTGCTCAGGCTTACGACGAAGGCAAACCCTAGGTTCCAGGCCAGCAGCACGCCCAGTTCAATCTGGGTGGCAAAAAGCCAAAGACCGGTGGAAAACTCGGGTCCGTAGCTGATGGTGATGCCGGCAGCAGAGAGGTAAGTCATCACAAAGTAGGTTGCCGCCGACAGTAGCCAGATGGCCGCAGCCCATGAGGAGATTGGCTGCAGTCGCTTTTGCTGCCCCGGATTACCGGCGAAGGCGGCGAACACCAATGTTCCGATGGTGATCGCCATGCTGAAGTTCATGACCAGTTTCACAATTGGCGTGCCCCAGCGCACCACCGCTCCTGGATCAGCGAACTGCCCTGGAAGCGTGAGTTGAGCCCAAACTAGAACAAGAATCAGGGTGCTTACTGAAACGATGGCTGCGACGGCAATGACCGCCAGTGACCTTCGGGCGATGCTAGCGGTCACTTACCCAGCCTTGGGAAGAACATCGGGGTCTTGAGAGCGTAGGCGGCGTATTTTGGGTAAGCCTTGCGAAGCAGGCTCTCCTCGAACTGCGCCTTGATTCGAAGCAGCAAGAACAGCATCAGCGCCACAACCAATTGCGGCCACCAACCGGCATCCAACACAACACCAAGGCTTAGCAGCAAAAGTCCGGAGTAAATCGGGTGGCGAACGTAGGCATAGAGGCCAGTGGTTACCAGCTGCCCCTGCTGCTTAGGCATCGGGGAGGCGGTGAGGGAGTTACCCAAGCCCACAAAACTGATCAAAAGAATTACTCCGGCAAGCGCCATCAGCACCAGGCCGAGCAGGGAAACAAATGGTGTCATCGAACCATAGGGGTCGGGCAGTCGAGGTGCGGTTAGCAGGACTCCCAGCAGCACAAACTGCAGCGCAACGTAGGCATAGCCTCTTGATTTATCGCTCACTGAACAACCCTAAACCTTGAGAATGAGAAAGCGGCGCCGGGCAAGCCCGAACGCCGCTTTCGCAGGTTTTTGTTAATTACTTAACTGCAGCCTTTAGCTTGCTACCTGCAGATACCTTTACGGTGTTTGCAGCAGCGATCTGGATGGTTGCGCCAGTCTGAGGGTTGCGACCGGTGCGTGCTGCACGGCGGCCCTTGTCAACGCTTAGGTAACCAGGAATGGTGACCTTGTCACCCTTCTTGATGGATGCGCCGATGGTCTCAAACATTGCGTCGATAACGCGGCCTACGGCTGCCTGTGACTCACCAGTGTGCTTTGCAACTGCTGCTACGAGCTCGCTCTTGTTCATAATGTCCTCCTGGACGTCTAGGGACAGGATTGTCGAATTCAACCTAATGCCCTAAACCCCCTGTGTTGGATTATGGCTCGGCGTGTTGCGCGGGAGTTAATGGGGACTTTTCCCCGAAATCTCGGGGATTTTATGAATTTGGAAGAAATTCTCAGGATTTGTAGTTAGTATTACTGAAATTTATTTCTAGCATTTTCTTTCTAGTTAGGAACTCAGTGGACGTATCGCTATCGCTATGGGCAGTAACCATAGGTTTGATCCTCTTCATGTTGGCGGTGGATCTCTTTGCCCACCGGCATGCCAGCGTTATCTCTATTAAGGAGGCTGCGCTGTGGTCTTCGCTTTGGGTTTCCCTCGGCATCGGCTTCGGTATCTACCTCTGGATGGACTTCGGCCCTGAGATTGGCCAGCAGTACTTCTCCGGCTTTGTGATCGAGAAGTCGCTTGCGGTAGACAACGTCTTTATCTGGGCCCTTATCTTCGCTGCCTTTAGCGTCCCGCGTGAGTACCAGCACCGAGTGCTGTTCCTGGGTGTGCTGGGTGCGCTGGTCTTCCGCGGCATCTTCATCGCTGCTGGTGCGGTACTAATCAAGAGCTTTGGTTGGATTCTTTACATCTTTGCCGCGTTCTTGATCTACACCGGTATCAAGATGTTGATTCACCGCAACAGCCACTTCAACCCAGCGGAATCCAAGTTCTTGAAGGGCTTCCAGAAGCTTGTACCGATGACGGACAAGTATTACGGACAGCGACTATTTGTTCGCAAGGCCGGAGTGCTGGTGGCTACTCCGCTATTGGCGGTACTGGCCTTGGTTGAGTTCACCGACATCATCTTTGCCGTTGACTCAATCCCGGCAATCTTCGCCGTCACAAGCGAGCCGTTTATTGTCTTTGCGGCTAACGCCTTCGCACTATTGGGTCTGCGCGCGATGTACTTCTTGCTCTCAGATCTGATTCACCGCTTTGTCTACCTAAAGGTCGGCCTGTCCTTCATCCTGGTCTGGGTGGGTATCAAGCTTGCGCTTCACGAAGTGGTAAAGGTCCCAACTCTGCTCTCGCTTGGCGTTATTGTTACGGTAATCACCATTGCCATTGTGGCCTCGCTGCTCAAGACCAAGGGTCAGGGTCGCCACCCGGCGGAGGTTGAACCCCAGTTCGCATTTGAGAGTGCGAGCGAAGAGGAAATTGCGCAGTTGGATCGGGTTGTCAAAAGGAGGAAGTAGTGAGTAGCAAGTGGACATTCCTCTCCCACCACGCACACGTGCTGATTGCGCTCTCCGATAATCCGGAGCTAACCATGGACGAACTGGCGAAGATTGAGGGCATCACCACCCGCTCGGTGGTAAATGTCCTAAACGACTTGGTTGAGGCCGGCTACCTAAGTAAGCAGCGCCAGGGCCGCAACAACCGCTACACAATCAACCTCGATTCTCCGCTTCGCCACCAAACCAGCACTGATAGAAAAGTTGGCGACCTGATCGGTGCCCTCGGGCAATTGCGAAACTGATGCTTGACGCAGCCCTGCAGAATCTAACCAGCGTCCCGGTGCTGGCCTTTGCCCTCGGTCTTTTGGCAACCACTCTCAAGTCGGACCTGAGGCTGCCAGAGCCGATTTACCAGGCCATCACCATTTATCTGCTTTTGGGTATCGGCATCAAAGGTGGTGTAGCGCTTAGCAAAACCAACCTGGAGCAGGTGCTGAGCCCGCTGGTCGGCACCTTGCTGCTGAGCGCTGCGGTGCCCATTTTGGCCTTCTACCTGCTGCCACTGTTTGGCAAATACACCAAGGATGACCGCGGGGCACTTGCCGCTCACTACGGTTCGACTTCGCTGGTTACCTTTACGGCTGCCCTGGTGTTCCTAGAGGGGCAGCGCATCGAATTCGAGGGCTACCTGGTTAGCTTGCTGGCAGTCATGGAGATCCCCGGCATCTTGATTGGCCTTTGGCTTGCCAAGCGGGCTAGCGCTTCAGGGGTCTCGCTCGGCGAGAGCATGCGAGAGGTGCTGACTGGAAAGTCGCTATTGCTACTAGCTGGCGGGCTTGTGATTGGATTCTTCACCGGTGAAACCGGCTACACCAGAATTGAGCCTTTCTTCGGTGGGCTATTCACTGGAATTCTGGCGCTGTTCCTGCTCGAACTGGGCATAGTTGCTGGTCGACGCCTGAGTGACCTAAAGGTTGGCGGTGTTGGGCTAGCGCTGTTTGCGATCTGCTTCCCCATGTTTGCCGGCTCGCTCGGGGTATTGACGGGACAGCTCACCGGCCTAAGCGTTGGCGGAGCGATGGTGCTTGGCGTGCTATCCGCCTCCGCCTCATACATCGCAGCGCCTGCCGCCGTGCGTCTGGCCCTGCCGGAGGCTAGCCCGGGACGTTACCTAACGGCCAGCCTCGGCTTTACCTTCCCATTCAATTTGGTGCTTGGTATTCCACTTATGCTTTCTCTGAGCACATGGCTCGAAGGGGTTGGTTTGTGATGCTGGTAACAAGGAAGTTACTGACAATCGTGGTTGAGGCGTCGCTGGAGCAGCGCATTGCCAAGGATCTGTTTGCCAATGGCGCTAAGGGCCTCACGGTCACCTCCGCACACGGCCAGGGTCCCAAGAACCAGCGCGCTGGCGACCTAGAGGGCGGAAACGTCAAGATCGAGAGCGTGGTTTCAGAGGACACTCTGCCGTCCATTCTTGAAGCCCTAGAAAAGAAATACTTCGAGCACTACGCCTGCACTCTATGGGTGACTGATGTTCAAGTTTTGCGCGGAGAGCGCTACTAACACTCGTGCCGGCCACCGCCACAATTTCTAACGCGCAAGCTAGGAAGCTAGC
This sequence comes from uncultured Aquiluna sp., assembly GCA_964553455.1. GTDB lineage: Bacteria > Actinomycetota > Actinomycetes > Actinomycetales > Microbacteriaceae > Aquiluna. Next base: position 57,309 of record CAZKLA010000001.1, read on the forward strand.
CCTTGGCGCTCAAGGCTTTCAAGCTCATTACTCCTCGCTGGATCAGGTATTAGCTACCACCCACGTCTTTCAGCTCGACAGTGTCAACGTCTTCGAGCGAGCACACCTGTTACCCGCCTTTAGTCGGATGGGCGCCTATCCGCTGGCGGAATTTGAGCAGTGGGCTTTTAGAGAGCCTCAGATTGCCGAGGAGTGGGCTCACTGCGCAACCCTGTTAGCAAAGCCCGATTGGGCGCTATTTGAGTTCCGTCGCCAAGAATCCCTGTCCCGCCACAGCGTCCAAACCATGCTCAAAGAGCAGGCTAAGACCATCGGCTGGATCAAGTCGGAACTGGCAACCAATGGTCCCATGACGGTTTCTCAGTTCGAACACGATCAAAACCAGCGCAAAGGCGGCTGGTGGGGCTGGTCCGAGGTCAAACTCACGCTCGAGCGCCTCTATGACGCAGGATTGCTGGTGAGCGCCGGGAGAACCAAGTTCTCGAGGCTCTATGCCCTACCCGAGCAGGTTGAGCTCCCAAAGACTCAGCTGAGCGAAGAGGCGCAGAAACTGGCACTGGTGCGAAAGAGCGTGGTGGCGACCGGTGTCGGAACTGCTGAGGACATTGCGGACTACTTTAGGTTCCGCACCACAGAAGTCAAGCCGCTACTTAGGCAATTGGTTGAGGCCGGTGAGGTCACCGAGGTGGGGGTCGAAGGCTGGGAAAAGCCAGGTTACGCGTCAACTTCTCTAAATCTCGAGCAGGATTTTGACATCGGAGAGCGCCAAGTGAGGCTGTTGAGCCCGTTTGATCCCGTGACTTGGCATCGCGAGCGAGCCCTGAGGCTCTACGACTTTGACTACCGAATCGAGATTTACACCCCTGAGGCCAAGCGCAAGTATGGCTACTACACCCTGCCGATCCTCTACAGGGACCAACTGGTGGGCCGGGTGGACCTCAAGAACGACCGCAAAGCCAAACAGCTGAATGTGCTTTCGCTTTGGAGTGAGCCTTGGCTATCCAAGGGCGACCTAAAGGCAATCACCCCGGAATTGGTGAAGGAACTTCGACTAGCCGCCGAATGGGTTGGCGCAGAAACACTAAACCCGCCCTCAAAAGGCAACTGGGCCTTGGGGCGGGTCTAGTTAGAAACTAATTACCAGCTGGACTTGGTGATGCCTGGTAGCTCACCCTTGTGAGCCATGTCGCGGAAGCGAACACGGCTAACGCCGAACTTGGAAAGCACACCACGTGGGCGGCCATCAACTAGGTCACGGCTGCGAACGCGCACTGGGCTGGCGTCCTTTGGCAGCTTCTGCAGACCCAAACGGGCTGCTTCCTTCTGCTCAGCGGTAGAGGTTGGGTCAACCAAAGCCTTCTTTAGAGCTAGACGCTGTTCTGCGTAACGCTCAACGATTACTTTGCGCTGCTCGTTCTTAGCGATCTTCGACTTCTTAGCCATTTTTAGCGCTCCTCACGGAATTCAACGTGCTTGCGCACTACTGGGTCGTACTTCTTCAGAACGATACGGTCTGGGTCGTTGCGACGGTTCTTCTTGGTCACGTAGGTGAAACCAGTGCCGGCGGTTGACTTCAGCTTGATGATTGGACGGATGTCCTTGTCCTTGGCCATCTGTATCTTCCTAGATCTTCTCGCCGCGAGCTACAAGCTCAGCGATAACGGACTCGATGCCGCGGACGTCAATGACCTTGATGCCGCGTGCTGAAACGTTCAGGGTCACCTTGCGTCCCATGGATGGAACAAAGTAGGTCTTCTTCTGGATGTTCGGGTCGAAGCGACGCTTGGTCTTGTTCTGAGCGTGCGAAACCTTGTGACCGAACTGTGGACCAGTCTCAGTGACCTGGCAGTAGGCTGCCATTTCTCCTCCTAGGGGCGTGTTTACCCGAAGCTTATGTTGGGGATTGTCAGGGCCTAAGCCCGTGCAACCACTCAAGTTTAGGAGAGTGAGGGGCACTAAAGCAAGTCTTGATTTAGAAAACTCAATCTGACACGCCACAATCGCCGCAAATTCCAAACAGTTCGATGCTGTGGCTGACGTCTTTAAAGCCGTGAGAGCGGGCCAGTTGGTCAGCTGCGGCCTCAAAACCAGGCAGTTCAAACTCGACTGCCCGGCCACACTCACGACAGATCAGGTGGTGATGGTGGTCGGTCCCGCAGTTGCGATATTTGGTCTCACCATCGGCAGAGGCGAGGCTGTCGGCCTCCCCGAGCTGAACCAGGTCCGTGAGGGCGCGGTAAACGGTAGTTAGGCCGATCTTCTGGCCCTGCAGCACAAGTGCCTGATAGAGCTCCTGGGCAGAAACAAAGCCGGCAGAGGCATTCAGTGCCTCCTTCACGGCGGTCTTTTGCCAGGTTGAGCGCTTCTGGGTCACTGTCTCACCGCCAACTTCGACCTAACCGCGGCCACTAGGCGGGCAATCAAGTAGATCGTGAACGAAATCGTTGTTACATAGGGGCTAATCGGTAGCGATGAGCCAAGTGCCAAAAGAATTCCGCCAATCATGCTGATGCCGGCAAAACCAACACTCAACAACGGCACCCAGAGTTGGCTGCTACTCAATCGAAGCGCAGCGGCAGCCGGGGTCACCAATAGTGCCAGCACCAAAAGAGCGCCGACAATTTGAACCGCAGCTGCGACAGCCAATCCCAGCAGCATGACAAAACCAATGCCCAGGGCCTTCACCGGCACCCCGCGTGCCATTGCGACCTCAGGATCCAGCGAAGCAAAGCTCAGCGGCCGCCAAATCAAAAGCATCGAAACCACAACCAACAAGGCAATGCCGACCATTGAGAGTAGCTTCGGGTCATCAACCGCAACAATCTGGCCGGTTAGTAGGCCAAACTTGTTGGCCGCACGCCCTGGATAGAGCGAAAGCGCCAAGATTCCAAGACCCAAACCAAAGGGCATTAGGACCGCGACTATGGAGTTTCGGTCCTTGGCTCTATCCCCCAGGAAAGCAATGATTCCAGCAGCAATCAAAGACCCAAAGATCGAGCCAAACACCACATCAAAGCCAATTAGCAGCGCGATTGCGGCGCCGGCAAAGGAGAGCTCCGCGATGCCGTGGACCGCGAAGGACAGCTCTCGGTTCATTACAAAGACACCAACCAAGCCGCCAATTAGGGCAAGTAGGGCACCGGCAATTAGGGAGTTGGTGACCAGCGGGATGAGGCGGTCATAGTCAGAGAAGTTGATGATGTCGGAGAAATCCACTACAGCCACTCCTCTGCCTCGTGGTGGTCGTGATCGTGAGCACCAAGCACCACAACACGGCCCTGGTTTCTCACCACGTCAATCTCGGTGCCGTAAAGCTCACTGAGGACATCGGACTGCAGCACCTCATCGGCCGTGCCGATGGAGTAGCGGCCCTGAGCCAGATACAGAACCCGGTCCACGTAGTCGATGATCGGGTTCACGTCATGGGTGACAAACAGCACGGCAGCGCCAAAACGCTCGCTCTGCTGGTGAACCAGCTCACTGACCACCTGCTGGTGGTGCAGATCCAGAGCACTTAGCGGTTCATCGGCCAAAATCAGCTTGGGGTGCGAGATAACGGCTTGAGCCACCCTGACGCGCTGCATCTCTCCGCCGGAGAGCTCACCGACCGGGGTCTGAGCGAGGTGAGCGGCATCAACCTGGGCAAGAGCCTCCAGCGCTAGCGCTTTCTTCTTGGCAGATGGCACCGGCAGCCCAAAGCTATGGCCATCAAGACCGAATCGAACCGCGTCCACCACCTTCAGTGGCAAACCCGAGTCGATTGCCCTGTGCTGCGGCACATAGCCAATCTGGGTGTTTCCGTGCCGAGATGGCTTGCCTAGAAATTCAATCGAGCCGGAGCTCAGCGCCTGCTGACCAAGAATGCTCTTGAGCAACATGGACTTACCCGAGCCATTGGCTCCAATGACAGCTACAAACTCTCCGGGCTGGATATCCAGGTTCAGGTCATGCCAAACCACGCGCTGGTCAAATGCCAGCGATGCGTTTTTGACCTGAAGCAGGCTCACTAGTAGACGGCCTCTTGAATCTGGTCTAGAACCTGGTTCATCCAGTCGAAGTAGTCCATGCCCTCCTCTGGGATTAGCTCACTGAGCTGCACCACTGGAACGCCCTCGGCTTCGGCTAGCTTTCTTAGTCGCTCGGACACCTGGTCCTCAACCTGGAGGTTGGTGATCAGGAGAGAAACTAGGTTGTTCTTGATCAGGGTCTCGGTCTCAGCGAGCGCCGCTGGTGGAACTTCGGTCTCTTCCTCGATGGCGTCTGCCAAAGCCTCAGGCGTTAGGTTCTCAAAGCCAGCGTGCTCAAGCAGCAGGTTGCCAACACCCTCGGTTGCAACCACGCCTAGACCTAGTGAGTGACCGGATAGCCCCTCAAGCCGGGTCTCAAGGTTCTCCAGTTCAATCTTGAAGGCGTCGTAGCTCTTGTTGACATCCACGAAAGCCTCAGGCCTTAGGTCATTTAGGGCGACAACAAAGGCTTCAGAGAACTCCTCCACCGAGTGGAAGTCATACCAAACGTGCTCATTGGCGTGATCGTGTGAGTGGGCGTG
>CAZKLA010000002.1:0-57119 GCA_964553455.1 uncultured Aquiluna sp.
GGGAATTAATCTTGAGAGGGTAAGTGCTCAATTTGGCTTTGAGGTTGCAAGATTCTTTTCATCACCATCATCAATTCAACTTTATATAGGCGGAGATGGGATATCCACTTTTGAAGGTAAAATTTATTTGGTAGGATTCTGCAACCAGTCAAATTTTGAACAAGTGCAAGGATCTTTTGATCAAAATGGAATAGCAATATCAGAAAACTATGAAATTCTCATAGACCATATTGCAAGTTACACACTAATTCCAGAATATCAGTACGGACAAATGTTCTTGGACATATCTATTGCATCAGAATGGGAAGAATATTACCCATTAAGTTACTTCGCTGGCTATGTAAAAGATGAAAACGGCAATTATAAGTATGATCTAGATGTAATGCAAATAAATGTTGGATATACATTTGTTGGAACAGAGGGAACTTGGACATATCAAGAATTACAAGATCAGTTTTTGGGTGACACATATGCAGACCTTTCATCACCAACATATTCAAACTATTTTAATCTATACAAAAACAACACATTAGGCCAAGACATTAATATATCAAAGTCTTCCTTAAATGCATATCTAACATTTCAAAGAATTGATCAAGGAGCAAATGCTCCACTTTCATCTTTCTCAAATACAAAGTCATTGTCTACAGACTCAGTAATATATGCAGACAATGAAAATACTATAGACTTTCCAAACAGGGTATATGATACAAAATTTGTTATAAAGGACAACGTTATTGTTTATCCACCTAAGACACAAAACTTTGAAGAATATGCAATGGTTGTTCATTTTGATATTAAACAAAGGTCTATTCTAAAAAATCCTCTAAAAATTAAGAGTTTAGAAATATCTTCAAAAAATCTTAACGAGGTGTCACTAACAGATCCAATGTCTCAAAGAAATATCATAGGAACTAAATTTGGTACGCCAGTATATCCACAAAAAGTACATTCTGGAACAATAAACTACAAAGCAGAAAATCCATTATTCATATATAAAACAACTTCACCATATCTTTACACTACTAAAAAATCTGGAATAAGATTAGTTAACACCACTCCAGCGCAAGCATCACCAACAAATAAATTCGTTGCATCTATTCCAGTAAACGCAAATGCATCTTATGACTTCTTTGTTGGAGCGCTGCACTTCTTCGTAAAGGGAGAGTTCTCTGAAGAGATTGAAAACATAAGACTAGTAGACATTAATCATAAAGATGGAGTAATCTCAGTTGTTTTAGAAAAAACAGAAGAAGGAAATTTTGTTCGCGCTTACAACAACAACGGGGTATCGCTTGACGAATATACTCAAATAGCATTTTATCAAAATGGAAGATATGTTTTAACACCAACGCTAATAAACAATGAATGGAATTCAATAGGAATATCCTTTACGCAAGAACTAGATTTTAGTGAATACCAAGATGGAAGCATAGATTTGTTCGGAGGCGTGGTATTTAACAACATCTCATACTATCTTTCAAAAGGATTAGGAGTAAAAACAGATCTAACCCTAAGAGCATGGGAAAATGTTCTTAATTTTGATAGTATACAAAGAGCATGGTCATTTTGGGATACAGGGGATCAGGTATGGAGAGATGTATATATTTTGGGACAAACATCGTCATACTTTAATACTCCAGCAGACATTTATAGATCATATACTGGCACAAATAAGAATATTATTGATGATAATGCTGGCATGTTGTTTAAAAAGACGGAATCAAGTGTCTACTCTGCCATATCTTGGCGCACTGTTACCGAAAAACCAGTATAATCTGGTACAATAGTGTTCATGAGCAATCGCAAACGTCCAACTCTTGGTAAGTCTAAAGTCACAGTAATGAATACTGGTGACGCACAACGTAAGCACTTTGGTTTTGAGTGGGGTCTTTATTTTTGGAGATTGCCAGATGGACATTTGTTTAAAGATGATGAGGGAAGACTTCTCAATATACCATCTGTAAGAAATGATATTGGTCAGATTGCTAAATTAAGAGAAGCCGCAAAGTCATATGGTCAATCAGAAGGCACCCCTTGGTTCTATGCTGGAATCAATCGTGCAACAGATGAGGAGTATCAAGAGCAACTTGATCGCCTTGATCAAGGACTTATTCCATCTTTGAATGATATTGGTGCGGTAGCCGCAGCCAAGAAATCACTTGAACTTTATGGAGATGCTGAATAATGCAAGAACTTTTTATTGATGCTAAGATGGCAGATCAAATTATAGAAAATGAATGGGCAAATTCTGATCCATTCAACAAGTCATGGGACGACTTGCTTGGGCTTAGGGGTCTAGAAAAGAACTTTAAGCGTCGCGTTTCTCGCGTAGAAAAGGCAAACACTGTCATCAACAAGGTTCCATATCAGGCAGACGGTCAAGTATCTGAAAACTATTTGAAGGATGCAAAGGCTGTTCAATATGGCAAGGACGACGCAAGATCAAAGGAAATTAATCCTGGTCAGGTATACCGTAATGGTTATGGAATCTTTGACCTTATTACCCCACCATATAACCTTTATGAACTTTCTTCATACTATGACACATCCTTTGCCAATCACGCGGCAGTAGATGCAAAGGTTTCCAATACCGTTGGACTTGGATACAAGTTTGAAATGACTTCATCAACAATGATGAAGTTAGAAGCCGCCACAAACGATTCTGCCAAAGACAAAGCAAAGAAGAGAATTGAACAAGTCAAGATGCAACTATCCGCTTGGCTAGAAGAGTGCAATGATGACGATAGTCTTACTAAAACTTTGGAAAAGGTCGTCACAGATATGCAGGCAACAGGAAATGGATATATCGAAATTGGCAGAACAGTAACTGGTGAAATAGGATATATCGGACACATTCCCGCAACAACGATGCGCGTCCGTCGCTTGCGTGACGGATATATTCAAATCATTGCTGGAACAATCACATACTTTAGAAATTTTGGTGCGAAGAACTCAAATCCTGTCACTAGCGATCCCCGTCCAAACGAAGTGATCCATCTCAAGGAATATTCCCCACTCAATACTTTCTATGGAATTCCAGATATCATTTCTGCTCTCACATCGCTTAGAGGAGATTTGATGGCAGCAAACTACAACATTGATTATTTTGAGAACAAGGCTGTTCCAAGATACATCATCACTGTCAAGGGTGCAAAGTTATCTCCTGAGGCAGAAGACAAGTTATTCCGATTCTTCCAAACTGGACTTAGAGGACAGAACCACAGAACTCTTTACATCCCTCTTCCTGGAGATCAGGATGGGCAAAAAATTGAGTTTGAGATGCATCCAATTGAGAATGGTGTACAGGAGGCATCATTCTCTCAGTATCGTCGTCAGAACCGCGATGATGTTCTTATGGCGCACCAAGTTCCTTTATCAAAGTTGGGCGGCGTAGACGGAAGCGCAGTTGCTGCTGCCATGACACAAGATAGAACATTCAGAGATCAAGTATGCAAGCCGCTACAAGAATATATTGCAAAGGCTATTAATAAGATCATTCGTGAAAAGACAGACCTCGTTCAGTTTGTATTTAATGAGGTTAGCCTTACTGATGAAGTTGCACAATCTCAGATTCATGAGCGCTATGCGAAGATCAAGGCAATGACTCCTAATGAAATTCGTGAAGAAATTGGAATGCCACAGATGGATGGTGGCGATGAGCCCCTTGAACTTACTGCTCGTCAAGCAGCAGATGAAAGAGCAAATACAGCGCAGAATCGTGAACGAGATTCTGAAAGAGCGAACAATCAGTCTGATGGTGCTGGCGCGATTAGTGGCAGAAACCCAAAGGGCGAAGGCGCTAAAACACAATAATAATGCTATATAATAAAAGTTTATAAAATTGTGATAAAATAGGATTGATATGGAACTCAATAAGGCGCATTGGTCAACAGACAAAGATCACATTCGTCTTTCAATGCCAATCAACAAGGTTGACAAAGAAAGAAGAATTGTTTCAGGGTTTGCAACCCTAGATAATCTTGATCGTCAAGGAGATGTTGTTCCAGCAGAAGCATCCCGCAAGGCGTTTGAAAGTTTTCGTGGCAACGTAAGAGAAATGCATCAGCCAATCGCCGTTGGCAAGATTGTTTCTTTTAAGGAAGATAAGTATTTCGATCCAGAATCAAAGAAATTTTATAACGGAATATATGTTTCTGCATATGTATCAAAGGGTGCTCAGGATACATGGGAGAAGGTTCTTGATGGCACCCTTACAGGTTTCTCAATAGGTGGGGAAATTCATGACTCAGAAAAAATGTATGACGAAGAAATGGAAAAGTCATATCAAGTAATCAAGGAATATTCTTTAAGTGAACTTTCCTTGGTAGACAACCCAGCAAATCAATTTGCTAATGTTATTAGTATTGAAAAGGGTGAAATGACTGGGTATTTGTCTAAGGCATACATTGAAAATGTTTTTTGGTGCAGAAAAGATGATATTGTACAAATGTCAAAGGATTCTTCTGCAAAGTGTCCACAATGCGACACCTCAATGAACAACATCGGATTCGTAGAGTCAAATGACGAAGACAAGGCCACAATGGTCAAGGGTATTCTTCACAATGTGAAAAAGTCAGAGATTCAAAAGGATATTGATGTAAATACTTTTGTAAAGTTTGATGGTAATTATGGAAAGGTTTCTCAGATAATTTACCACGGCGGCGCAAGACTTTCGTCAGACGACAATGCTGTTATGGCTAAGTCAGACGATCCAGTTGTGATTATAAACGCATATTCACAAAATGACGGTATAATAATACCTACAAATCGTCGCGTTATTAAGAATATTTCTTCATTAGAAAAAGTTAATGCGATTAGTAAATCAGAGGTAAAGGAGGTTAGCAAGATGGACTCAGACGTAATTGTTGTAGACGAAATCGCAAAGAGCGAGGCAGTCGAAACAGAACCAACTAATCTTCCAGTTGAAGAGAATGATGCTACAGTTGCAGAGACAGTTAAGGCCGACCAGCCAGAAGACGTTGAAAAGGCAATTGAAGTAGAAATCGAAGAAAATGACGAAGAAGATGAAATGGAAGAAGAGGACAAGGAAGACGAGGAAGCCATGAAGATGGATGCTCCAAAGTCTGACGAGGAAGAGGATAAGACTGAGAAGATGATTAATCAGATCTCAGAGTCTCTTTCATCTGCCCTATCCACTCTTGCTGAGACAGTGAAGGCTCTTGATGCCAAGATTGAAGGCATTAACAAGGCTGTTGCTGGAGTAGCAGGTAAGGTTGAAGAGGTAGAAGATAAGTTTGGAAAGCGTGTAGACGCAGTGGAAAAGGACACTGCTTTCCGTAAGTCTGCTGATCTTGGCGAGATCTTGCAGGAAGAACCAGTAAGTATGCAGAAATCTATGGAATCTGCATGGGGCGGTCGTTTCCTCACAAATGCCGACCTATTTAACTAAGAAAGAAATTCACAGGAGGTGAAAGTCAAATGGCAGAAGAGATTCTAAAGAATCAGCCTTCAGAGTCAGGAGAGTATGGCGATCCAAACCCAGGTCTATATCAGGGTCAGGGTGCAGTCGCTAACCTTGGCATCGGAGGCACAGATCCAGTAGTTGGTGGAGATCCATGGGGAACCCCAGGAAACATTCCAAATGCTAACTACGGAGTAACGACAGGCCCAAACGCAGTTAACCCAACTGGCGTACCTGGCGGTATTCTAAATCCCGAACAAGCCCGTCGTTTCATCGACTATGTTTGGGACGCAACAGTTCTCGCCCAAGATGGTCGTAGAGTTACAATGCGTGCAAACACCATTGAACTTGAGAAGGTCAACGTAGGCGAGCGTGTTATTCGCGCTGCTGCACAGGCACTTGGCGAGTACACAAATGCAGGCGCAACATTCACAAAGGTAGAACTTACCACAAAGAAGATCCGTTTGGACTGGGAGGTTTCAACAGAGGCACTTGAGGACAACATCGAAGGTGCTGCTCTTGAGGACCACCTCGTTCGTCTTATGACAAACGCTTTTGGTAATGACCTTGAGGATCTTGCCATTAATGGCAACGGAGGTGTTGATCCATTCCTCGGAATCATGAACGGTTTCGTTAACCAGGTTAAGACTTCTGGTGATGCACATGAGGCAGTGGTCGATGACTCCCTTGGTTGGACACCACAGGTAATGCAGGAGTTGATTTACGCTCTCCCACGCAAGTACCGTGCAATCAAGTCAGGTCTAAAGTTCTACGCTGGTACAGATGTTTTCGCAAGCATCGTTGAGAAGAACGGAACTCTCGCTGACGCAATCGCAGAGGCATTTGCTGGCAACCCAGCAGGTACTCCTGCAAACCGTCAGGCCTACCTCAATGGACAGGGACAGACATTCGGTGGTGCTCGCACTACCCGCGTCCTTGGCATTGACGTTCAGGAAGTTCCTTACTACCCAGCAGATTTCGTAGATCTCACATTCCCACAGAACCGCGTATGGGGCTTCCAGCGCGATATTACTGTGAACCGTGAGTACAAGCCAAAGAAGGATACAATTGAGTACACCATCTTTGTCCGTTTCGGAATCACATGGGAAGAACTTGACGCTGTTGCATTCGCTGACACATCAGCCGCAACTTCATGATAGTGAAGTAATCAAGACCTATGGGGGGTCAGCCTGTTGGCTGGCCCCCCTAGGCATATTCTGATATAATTGCAATAAGAGAAGGGTATTAAAATGACAGAAGCAATTACCGACAGTGCAGGATTATCAGGTCCAGTAGAGGAAAAGCCTGTACCTAAAAAGCGTACAGCAAAGACCGCTACAACTGCTAAGGTAGCAGAAGCCGCACCAGAAATCATTGATGCTTCAATCCAAGAGGCTGTAACAGAAGAAAAGACTGAGGATGGTCAGACAGTAATTACAGGACCAAAAAAAGTAAAGGCACCAAGAAAGTCAAATACACGCGCAAATAACGATGGCGTTGTTTCTTCTAATGCAGCAGACTATGCTCTTAATAAGAAGGAACAACTACAAGAAAAGAAGGCTGAAAAGGAAAAGGATAAGGTAGCCCTTTGGTCAGCAAGCAACGTTCGTTGGACAGGAGTTGGATCTCTTTCAAAGGGATACAATATTATTAATAAGGAGGCTGCCGAAAAGTGGCTAACTCGTAATGGGGTAAGAGAGGCTACCCCAGAAGAAGTGGCAACACATTACGGCAAATAAAATATGGAAATTACAAGACTACAGCCATTTCCACTAACTTTTACTCAAGGAGAACTACAGCCAAATGTAGAATATGTTGTAGTCATTCTTGATGATCACGCTATAGACCTAATAGAAATACCAGCAATTTCAGATGAAGATGGTGTAATCGAAGTAACTCTTCCAGATTATTTTTCCAAATACGATAGTGAGTATTCTTTAGAGATATATGAGAATATACAAGAAGATCCAAGTTTGCCAATGATCAGGGGCAACTTGGCAATTATAGATACGCTTACTATTATGCGTCCATATGTAAATCCAATCCTCCTTGCTGAGACAGAAGAAGACATTGAGCAAGCAAAGACGTATGAGGCCATTGCTCGCGCAATTATAAATTCCATAACTGGTGGATTCATGTATGAAATAAAAACCATAGAAACCACTGGATTTGGTAGCGATTATCTTCCAATACCATTTAGACTAAATAGAATAGTTAAAGTTTATGAGAATGACGTTCTTGTTTATGACGAATCTCCTACAGACGAAAACTGGGTAAACAAAAAATCCTACTATATAACTCCAGACAAGGCTGCTATAACTGTAGGTCCAATATCCTCTTACGGAGTAAATCGTCGTCAACATAAACCAGTATTAGGAAGAAACGCTGGATCTGATTCATTTACCCTTTATAACACTAATGATTCTCCTAACTATTCAGATGCCATATATGATACAAAGACATTTATAGATTTAACTGGAAATAATTCATTTTTCCCAAATGGATGGGATTACACTGTTGAAATTGAAGCGGGATGGCCTATAATCCCTCAGGATATCAAGCAAGCAACCATGCTTCTTATAAACGATCTAAAGTGCAACAACATTCCATATATTAATAGTTATATTAAGGACTACAAGAGCGATCAATTTACTCTATCATTCGATCCAGGAGTGTTCAAAGATACTGGTAATAGAATTGCAGACAAGATTCTTTCTGCATATGTAAGACCTATTTATCGATTGGGAGTTCTATAGCATGGGGCTTCTTGATTCTAATTGCTCAAGTCTTTTCTTTCAGATGAAGTGTGATGTTTACTATGCTGGAGAAGCGCAGGGCAAGCATGGATCAATTGAAAAAAAATGGGAACTTGACTCTACCCTATCTTGCTCTTTTTACACCATAGCAGATAAGGGAAACAATAATAACTTTACATTCGATGACTCTAGATTTTATAGACTAGAGACAATGCTTTATGGAAGATTAAACAAAGATCCAAGAAAGTCCTCTTCTGGACTATTTTACCCTCTTTCACATATATTGTTAACAAATATTAGAAGTGGAACATGTAATGATGAGGTGTTTTTTGTAGAGACAACTGGAGAGTATGAGTCAGTACCAACGATATATGAAATTAAAACTTGTCAGCCATACATAGGACCATTCAATACAGTTGAATACTATAAGATTCAATTAGAAAGATCAGACACGCAGGAGTTGAACAGCCGTGTTGCGTGTTAAAATTGACTCAAAAGAAATAAATAGAATTCTTAAAAATTCAGTTTCCTACTCTTATGGATTTTTAGACGGAGTAGAAATAGATCAAATATTATTTAATCAAAGATTAGGCGAGTATGCAGTAGACGCCCTTGGAATGTATATAGATGCTCAAGCAAGAGGAAATCCAGAGGCATTCCATCATGTTTATGAATGGGGGAGCGTTGGAAACAAAAACGCAAGATTGTTTGAGATTAATGTAAGATCATCAAAAAGAATTATAACGTTCTCTGGCAAGTTTTTAAAATCAAATACGCCATCTCCAGAATCAAACGATATATTTTATGACAAAGCATCTGTGATGGAGAATGGAATTGAAGTTGTAGTGGAACCAAAATTTTCAGATGTGTTAGCCTTTGAGGTAGACGGGGAAATGGTTTTTACAACCAACTCAATCTTTATTGCTAATCCTGGTGGGGAGCAAGTAGAAGGAAGTTTTGGAAGAGCAGTAGATAATTTCTTCAATGTATATTTCACCAAATCCTTATTGAAGCCATTTATGAAGAAATTAGAAAATCCAATAGAATTTTCACAGTCCTTCGCGGCTGGAGCAAGAGTCGGAAGGTCAGCAGGAATAACGGCTGGCAAGACATATTTAAGATCAGCGGGGAGTATAGTAGATGACCTTCTCTAATTTTGTTTATCCAGCAGACACAGTTAATGGCTACCTTTGGTCAGTAATGAAACAAATAGAGCCAACATTTCAAAAACAATATGGCAATATAATCCCATTTTTCCCTATTAGTGATGCTCATAGTGGAGAAAAGTCATGGGAAAAGAAGCCATATGTTATTTATGACAGAATTTTAAGAACAACAAGTTCGCCATTTTATCCAATAAAAAAAGAACACCTTCTTTATTATGTAAAAGGTGATCAAAACAAAACAATAGAGTGGGGAATGGCAATCCAGTATATCTTGGATCGACAAGATGATGCTGCACAAGATATTAATGATTGGAATAGACAGCAGGAAGAGCCATCAGGAGTATACTTCCATCATCTAAGAGCATATCAAGATGATTCATCTGTATCAAGAGACTTTAGCAACAGGCCATTTTACATTACTAAATTTATCGTTGAAACTGAATATCATTTTACAAATTCATTAGAAACCTTTTTGTAACAAAATGCAGTATAATAGGTATTGAGGAAACGCCCCTATTATTCTAATAAGGAAAAAAGAGGTGAAATAAATTATGGCATATACCCGTGGTGATTCAAAGCAGATTATCGTAGGCGCAGCAGCGCTCTTCGTATCAAAGACTGCTGAATTTGATCCAACCAACACAAGCCCTGCTCTACCAGACTTCGTTGCAGGAACATCATACCGTGAGACACTTTCAGGCTCAAACGTAGTTCGCAACGTTGGTTACACCATGAATGGTTTGGAACTTCAGTTCCAGCCAGACTTCGGTGAGGTTCAGGTCGATCAGTTGCTTGACGTTGCAAAGTTGTACAAGCAGGGTATGCAGGTTAATCTTGCAACCGCATTTGCAGAGGCAACTCTAGAGAACCTTCTCGTAGCAATTGCAGCCCCAACATCCTCACTTGCTAAGGATGTTAAGATGGACAACCCAATCGAAACAGGCACAACCAACTTCGCTGACGTACTTGAAATCAAGTCAGGCGAACTTGGCGAATGTCCTGTAGAGCGCGGTATCGTTGCAGTAGGACCAGGAACTGGTGACTGTGCAGCAGGTTCATCAATCGAAAGAATCTATGTTGCTTACCGTGCGCTCTCTATTGAGAACGTTACAGTGTCTGCAAAGCGTGACGAGGCTTCAATGTTTGAAGTTTCCTTCCGTTTGCTCCCAGCCAACAACGGTTCTTACGGAAAGATTGTTGATCGTCTAGTACCATCTTCATGATAAGACCCCTATAATTTAATAGAGATTGACCCCCGTCAGGCTTGACCTGCGGGGGCTTTCTCATGCTATAATTTATGCACCAAGACAAGGAAGGTAATAATGGCTACAACAGTTTATGAAACAGCAGAGATTGAACTTATGGATGGCACAAAGATTAAGATGCGTCCACTAAAGATTTCTCTTCTTCGTGATTTTATGAAGAAGTTCGACACCATTGTTGATGTTGCAAGCAGCAACGTAGAATCAATGGATGTTCTCGTTGAATGTGCCATGATTGCTATGAAGCAGTATGGTCCAGAGTATGCAGAAGACAGAGAAAAGTTTGAGGATGCTGCTGATATCAAGATGGTCTACAAGATCATTGAGGTCGCTTCTGGCATCAAGTTGGACTCTGAGGGAAACGAACTGACGGCGGGACAACTTGGCAAGAGTTAGATCTCGCCACTCTTGAATCAGAAGTATTCTTAATTGGTAAATGGAAAGATTTTGAGGAGTTAGAGCAAAGTATTTCCATGCCAGAACTTCTTGCTATTCTAGAGGCACACAGAGAAGAAAGACAGAGAGAGCATAGGTTCCTTGCAGCAATACAAGGAATCGATCTTGATAAGTCTTCTGGTGGCTCAAAGGGGCAAAAAGAATGGGAAGATCTTAAGTCAAGAGTATTTAGTGGTGGTCAGGCCACCGACTCAAATGATATTCTTTCTCTTCAAGGGCAAAACGCTACAAAGGCTGGATTTGGTATAGGCAACGGAATAGAATATACTAATGCCAAAGACCTTGAAAATCCTTCATGGACATAGGTTCGAATGATATAATGTATTTGGTGATACTTCATGGCAGACGTTAATGCAAATATTAATATTGACATTAATTCGTCTGATGCCCTTTCTTCATTAAGGAGACTTGAAGGGCAAATCAATTCTTTTCAAAGATCTGTTGCTGCAAGCAATGCAGCGGCTGCTGCACAACAAAATGCAATAAATAGGGCACTATTTGATGGCATAAATGCTACAGGGCTATTTACTGCAAAGCAAGTTTCTGCTATAGATTCTGCATCAAGATTTACTAATGCCCTTGAAAAGAACAAACTTAGCCTAGCAGAATATACAAGATATGCTTCATCACAACTTCCTGGCCTAAGTCGCGTATTCCGCAGGGAATTCGAAACAATGGAAAGAGTTGCTACTGATAGAGTAAAGGCAATTAACAGCCAGTATATTGCAATGGGCAAAACTGTTGACGGAGTAACCAAAGCAATAAGATCAACACCAACAGGCTTAGCAAGTGGGTATGCAACAGAAGTAGCCTTGGCCGCACAAAGGCAGCAAATGTTTAATAAGTTGATTGATGATGGATCAACTAAACTACTAAACTGGGGAAAGAATACACAGTGGGCTGGTCGTCAGTTGATGGTTGGACTAAGCCTACCAATGGCAGCCTTCGGTGCTGCCGCTGCCGCTGCCTTTATGGAACTTGACAAAGCAACGGTCCAGTTGAGAAGAGTTTACGGAGATCTTGATACTACAACAGCAGAAGTTAACGCTAATGCTGAGGCCATTAAAAATTTGGGTGCAGAATACACCAAGTATGGTATTGCTGTTGCTGATACCATATCCTTGGGCGCTCGCGCAGCCGCAACTGGTGCGACAAACGAAACCCTCTTGGCTGCAACAGAACAAACCCTAAGATTCGCAACCTTGGGACAGATTGACTATAATCAAGCACTTGATACAACAATCTCACTTCAAACAGCGTTTGGAGTTTCTAACGATGATTTGGCAAGCAAGATTGATTTTCTTAACGCAGTTGAAAACCAAACCATCTTGACAATTGAAGATATGTCTCTTGCAATTCCTCGCGTTGCTACCGTTGTCAGAGGATTGGGTGGAGATGTAGAGGACTTGGCTATCATGATGACAGCCATGCGTGAGGGAGGAGTTAGCGCTGAAAACGCTGCTAACGGACTCAAGTCAGGTCTTGCTTCCATGATTAATCCAACAAATAGAGCAACAGAAATGCTTGACAAAATGGGGATTAATTTAAAGGGAATTGTCAGGGAGTACGAGGGAGATCTTATCGGCACAATCAGGGCATTCGGCCTTGAACTTGATAAGTTAAGCGATATGGATCGCCAACGAGCATTGGAAAAGACGTTTGGAAAGTACCAGTATGCAAGAATGTCGGCCCTATTTGACAACATAATTTCAAAATCTGGTCAGGCGGCTAGAGCAATGGATCTAGCATCCTATTCAATGGAAGATCTTGCATCAATTGCTGAAAAGGAACTTGGAACCATATCAGAGTCAACAACCGTTAAGTTCCAAGCATCTCTTGAGCAATTAAAGTTGGCTATCGCCCCACTTGGAGAAGCATTCCTTAAAGTAGCAACGCCAGCAATTGAAATGATCACAAAGATTGCTAACGCATTCAATGATCTTCCAGATTCAATTAAGAATGCAATAGGTGTAGCCACCATAGCAATTGCAGGAATTGGCCCAGTTCTCCTAATGGGAATAGGTTTGATGGGCAACCTTATAGCAAACATTATCAAGGGTATTCAGTGGTGGAGAAAGTTAGGCGCTCGCGTTAGTGGAAATGCATCAGCATTTGAATACATGACAAAAGCAGAACTTGATGCGTTGGCTGCTAGCGAGGCACTTGAAGCAAGCGCAACTGGACTAACTGGAAGACTTAACATGCAGGCTGGCGCTGTCAGAGCATTGACAGCAGAATATCAAAGATTTGCTTCTGTTGCTGGGGTTGCTGGCGCAACAATGGGCAACATTGGCGGCAGGGGGCCAAGAGGTGGAAGAGCACCGCTAAAGATGGCTCGCGGAGGTGTGGTACCTGGAAGTGGGTCTGGAGACAAGATCCCAGCACTCCTTGAGCCAGGAGAGACAGTTG
The DNA here is from genome assembly GCA_964553455.1 of uncultured Aquiluna sp. GTDB lineage: Bacteria > Actinomycetota > Actinomycetes > Actinomycetales > Microbacteriaceae > Aquiluna. Next base: position 13,475 of record CAZKLA010000002.1, read on the forward strand.
TAACAAAGAGTGCTAGCAAGCAATATGCTCCAATTATTGCAGCAATGAATGCTGGAACATTGCAGGGATTTCAACAAGGCCTTGATCCACAGTCTGCAAGAGAGTCATTGGTTTTTGCTCACGCACAAGCCCCATCAGATCTAGCAAACGACATTGTTGAAAAAATTAAGAAGGAAGCACCAGGAAGCAAGTATCTACAGCAAGCAACAAGAATGCAAGGCTTGAGTAACTTTGGGGTTGTTGCACCTGAAAGATTCAATCGTGGTCAAATGAGTGGAACTCAGGCAGCAAAACTCTTCCAAGATCCTGCAATTGTTGATAGGACAATGTATCCAATGTATGAAGCAATTGCTCGTAGCATGGGTGCAAAAACTCCAGCACAAGTAAAGCAAATCATGGGTGATCCAGCAATACAAAAGGATGTTCGATCATTTGCTGACAACATTGGTAGAGGTCTTGCACAAGCAGGAGCAAAGAATATCGGTGATGCTCAATTTTATAGCGTTGTTGAAGAGTCTTTGTCTAAAACAGATATGTCAGCAGCATCTAGAGAGGCTATTCAAAGGTCAAGAAACGTTACTACTGTTGCTGCCTACGGTGGTGGAATTAGAGAAAAGGGCGAAAGAGTAGCACTTGGAACCGCAAGACAAGAAAAGATTTTTGGTGCATCTGGAGGAGTTTCTTATAAATCAACATCTATGATTAAAAAGGCTGGACTAGTTCTTGGAGCAAGATTTGGAGAGGCTGTACGCTCCTCATTGAAAATTAAGTCTCCTTCAGAAGATGCCAAGCAGGTTGTAAAAGAATATGTTGATGGAATGGAAGTCGGAGCACAGCAAAATGCCAAGGATGCAGCAAAGGCTGGAACACAAACTGGTCAAGCATATTCTGGAGCAGTTAAGCAAAGCGTAAGTGCTACCTCTGCTCAACAGATGACTAGGCAACAATACGTTACACAGCAGTCTGCTGTTCGTCGCAATGCTTACAATGTTTCTCGCATGGAAGAGGCAGGAATGTCTCAGGTTCAAATTTCTAGAACACAAAGAAGACTTGAAGAATCAAAGAGAAGGCAAGAGGCAGCAGCCGTTGCAGCAGAAAGAAGAGCACAGTCTGCCAGAATAAGAGAAGAAGAGTCTAGAAGAAGGCAGGAGCAAGAGGCTGCCGACAGAAGAATGCAGAGAGATGAAAGACGAGCATCAAGGGGATCAAGAATTAGGAGGGGTATTGGTCGCGCTGGTGGCGCAGTTGGAGCACTATCCTTAGTACCCTTTATGGCACAAGATGAACAGGGTAAGTTCATGGGCATGGATGCAAACATGCTTGGCATGGGAATGATGGCTGCACCAATGATTGGCCCTGCAATGAAGGGCGTCGCTACAGGTGCTACTGCTCTTGCAGGGGCAATGGGGGTTAGTGTTGCAGCCGTCGCTGCTCCCGCTGCCGCACTAGCAGCAGTTGCTGTTACAGCATATGCACTCAAGAAGGGGCTTGACAATACTATAGAGGCTGGTAGACAATTTGCAGATGCAATGACAACCTCTGCTGAAGAACAAAAGAAATTAGCAGACCTCTTTGGAACTCAAACATACGCAGAAAAAAGAAGAATAAAAGAAGTTGAGAAACTAACTGGACTTACTTCAGAGCAACAGAAGCAAGGCAAAGAGTTTCTTGCAACCGAACAAGGTCAAGCAATGGCTGGAGAGGCCAGAACCCTACTTGAAAGAGGTGGAGGGGCCATGTTCTCCAGAAACATGGCAACTCAATTAAGCCAGCAGGTTTTGAGTGGGGCAATTGATGTAAGCCAAGCAAAGGCAATTGCTACGGGAATTGCTGATGAACTTGGAAGAGCAGACCTTGTAGCACCAATTACTGGTGAAATAAATAGAATTCTTGCACCAAATGGGGATGAAATTGGTGCAAAGCCAATGCAAATTCAGGCTGCCATTCAGGGTAACTTGGAACAAGATGAGGCAGAACTTGAAAGACAGATGAAGAATCTTACAAAGACTGCTGAAGGTGCCTTTATGGGGCAGGGTGGGTCCGTAGCAAAACTTTGGTCTGGAGATTGGGATGCAGCAACAGCAGCAAGCGTTGCATACTACAACACCCTTGTTTCAAATAGTGCATCAATGTACTCAACATACTTGGATCAAAGAGGCTTAATTAAGGATCAGATTGAAGACCTTAAGGAGCAAATTAAGCAAGAAGATGACAAGGCAAAGAAAATTGAATTGCAGAATCAATTGCTTGCTGCACAAAATGAATTAAGAGGAATTGACGAACAAGGCGAAAATCTTGCTGCAAGAAAGCAGGCAGAGATGAATGCCCTGCGTGGTAGCGATGAAGCCCAGCACTCCGCTCGCTTGGCTATTGAAGAAATGGGTGTTGTGGATACAGGCGCTCTTATGCATCAAATGGCTATGGCAAGAGAGCGCGAACTTGGAAGATTTATGACAGAAGGAGAAAGAGAAGAGTTTGAAATCTCTTTCATGGTAGATCTTCAAACAGGAAGAATTGACCCTGTAGCATTGCAGACTTTGCAAACTGCAAACGAAAGGTTGCACGGAGATGCTGAAAACATTATTGACACAGTAGTAGATCTTCAGGCAAGAGGAGATTTTGAAACAGCAAATCAAATACTTCAACTCACATCAATGATGCCCGATGAAGTTCTTACTGTTTTCAACAATCAAATTGATGGCATGGATGAAGAGCAGGTTAAGGCTTATGCAGATGTTATGTCAATGATTCCAGCAGAAGTTGCAACAACAATCGGTGTTGAGTTGGCTGGTCTAAGCGCAGACGATCTTAAAACATTTAAAGAAGACTTGGCATCTTTACAAGATCTTGGCATTGATACTGCACAGTTGATTGATGAGGGAGGGGTTAAGTCAATAAATGATGCTGCCAAAGGCCTTGAAGATATGGAGAAGCAACTATCAAGCAAAAAGATTCAAAAGGGTCTTAAGGAAATCGGCTCTATAGATAGCAAAAATGTTAAAGGAAAACTTACAAAGCAAATTGAGGTTGTTACAGAATTAACAGATAAAGATGGCAAAAAGATTACTCCAAAGCAAGCGCAGGAGGCCCAGCAGGCATTAATTAATAGCCCAGAACTATCACAGCAAACAATCTCACAACTTCCCCCAGATGTTGCAGTAAAAGTTATTGCAATGCAAGTTAATGCAGAGCAATATAAGCAAATGGCTATTGCAGATAGAATTGCAGCCCAAGCGTTTAAAACAGCAGAGATGCCAGAAGAGGCTGCTAAAGCCACTGCCAGAGCAGATGCTTTTAATGCAGTATATCAAGCCTATAAGTCTGCTGCGATAATTGGTGCAACAAGCGGTGGAGCGTCTATGGGAATGGGCGGCGGAGGAACAACATCTGGTGCTCCACCAGTGAAGGAAAAGCCTGCTGGTGGTGGCGGTGGTGCAGAAAAGAAAGATCCATTTAAAGATCTAAAGTCATCTATTGAGGCCCAACTAAAGTCAACCATAGATGTAAAGGCTAATATAAATAAGTTGATTAAGGGCAAGTTAGATGTATTCAAACTTTTGTCAAAAAATAATGGAATAGACGACAAGATTCGCAAACTTGGACTAGAAGGAACATCACTAGGAGATCAGATCGCTGGACTTGATCCCAAGGATGCAGAAAAGATTATCAGGCAAATCAGCGATAGAAGTGGAAGACTTAATCAAACTGGAAGGAATTTACAAACCGCTCAACTTGCAGTAGACTTAGACAAGTCTAGAACTGAATATGGGGAAAGAGCAGTTTCTGCACAAGCGCAGAGATCAGCACGAATGACCTTGCAAACAGGAAGATTTGGAAGAGCAACTACAGGAACGATGGCTGAAATTGCTGGAGATCCAACCAGAGCAAAACTTTATAACGATCTTGTTTCTGAGGCACAAAGAAAAGAGCAGGCATGGATAAATGCTGGTAGCAAGAATAGAAAGAAAGCACAAAGTGAATGGATTGCTGCTAGAGATGCTGTAAGGTCATATGTAGGGGAAGTAGAAAGAGCAACAAGAGAAGATACAGTAGAACTAGTTCTCTCTGGGTTTGATCAAAGACAATTAGAGCAATCAAATAAGGATGTTGCCAAATCAATCTTGCAGCAAAGTGGCCTATCTGAAGAACAGATTGAATCAGCACTAGATGAGCAGGACTTTGTTACTGCTCTTGCTGATACAGAAAAAGAAATTAATTCAATAATAAGCCAAATATCAAATGCAAGAGGAAAGAAGAGAAAAGAACTTCAGTCAAGACTAGAAAGAGAAAGACAAACAAAGCAAACCTTGATTGATGAGTTTAAGGTAACTTTTGAGGCAGAAGTTGAAGTAGACAAGGATAAGGCTGCTAATGATGCTCAAGAAGCATGGGATAAGTATTCTGACTTGGTTAATGATGCATTTGATAAAGAAGAAAGAAGAATAAAGACTCAGTATTCAGTAGAATTCCAAGAGCAAAATGGCATGACTGTAGAAGCCATGGAGCGTCAGGTTGTTCTTAATAACAGGCTTATTAGACAAGAGCAGGAAAAGGTTGATGCCAAGCAAGAACAAATCAATGATTATCAAAGAGAAAATGATCTAGTTCAGCAAGCCATCTCTGACATGCAACGTCAGAATGAACTTCGCCAACGTGTTGCAGACACATATTCTCGTGATCTAGAAATCATGAGTATGCAGGAAGCAAAGATAACTGAAACATTTGACAACAGAATTTCTGCACTTGACAAGGTAACTCAACTAAATGATCAAATAATAAGTCAGCAAAAGTCCCAACTTGGATTGTCTCAGGCATTAACTTCAGGAGATGTTTATGCAGCCGCTGCTGCGGCTCAAGAGATTCAGGCCCAAAATGTTCAGTTTGCCACTGAAAGACAGCGTGAAGCACTAGAGATATCAAAGCAAAACCAAATAGATGCTTTGACAAATGCTCAGGGAATGACAAAGAAGCAAATTGAGGAAGAAATAAATTCCATTAAAGAACAAAATTACCAAAACAGTCTTCTTATTCAGATCAAAGAAGATGAGATTTACCAAAGATCTCTTCTCATTCGTGACCTTACAAATCAAATTTACGAAATAAATGAAAATAATATTGAGCCATTAAAGAATGCAAACCTTGCTATGCAAGAAAAACTAGACATGCATAAGCAAGAACTTGACTACGCAATTTCTAACCTAACCGCCGCTGGCCTAACAAAGAAAGAGTGGGCAGATGCTCAAGAGAATGCAAAGGGTGTAATACAAAGTCTTAGAGATGGAGAGACAACATTAGAGAAGGCAAGGGCTGACTGGGCAGCGATTGCTGCTTCTGCTGCGGCTGCTGCGGCAGATGCTGCCAAGATAGGAACAGGAAAGACGACTAAGAAGTTCGCAGGAGGATTTATATCAAGATATGCCTCAGGAGCGATGGTTAGCGGGGATGGCTCAAGAGACTCTGTAAATGCATTGCTAACTCCAGGAGAGTTCGTAATAAGAAAATCAATGGTAGACAAGTATGGTCAAACAATGTTTGAAAAGATTAATCAGGGATCTTTTGATCTACCAAGATACTCTATTGAGGGAACTCCAAATGTAAAGCCAATGAGTGTTTCCACAGTGACTGCTCCAGTGTATAATAATAACTACAGCATTAACGTGCCTGTCAATCAGCCAAACGCTAGTGCAGACGAAATTGCTTACAAGGTCATGAACAAGATTAAAGGCATAGATAGCGCAAGTATAAGGAGAGTAAATGGATATTAACCCAAGCAATCCTTCTGCGACCTCTTCATATATTGCAGGAAGAAAAAGATACGCCAGACCTCAAGCAATGATTTGGGCCAATAATTTTGGAACCATATCAGAAGGAATAAGAAGACCGATAGGAAACGAAAAGGAAGACTTTCTTATTCTGTCTGATCACAATCGTGGAGAAATAAACATCGCCCAACAAAGAATAGAAACAAGGCAAAGAATGATTAATGCAACCATGAGGTCATATCATGTTGCAGATAAGATTAGTGTTTCTTGCAGTTGGAATAGAATTCCATCAAGATCATATTCTAGAAACGTAAACTTTAGTACCTCTGGAGCAGCAACACTATCTGGAGCAACTGAATACACTGTGGACGGTGGCGCAGGAGGCGTTGAGTTGCTTGACTGGTATGAAAACAATTCTGGTCCATTCTATGTATACCTTGCATATGATAAATACAATAACGATTCCTTTAGGGTGGCAGGAAGCGTAACAGATGAATCATTTAATTATCTGTCAATTTACAATGATGTAAGACTTATGTATTTTTCAAATTTTGATTATTCTATTGAAAAAAGAGGCGGAACAAATTTTGATTTTTGGAACATCAATGTCTCCTTGGAAGAGGCATAATGTTTAATTCCAACGAACTTAGCAATCACTTAAAGTATTCGCACACAATAAAAGCAAATCAAGCAGTGTGGCTAGAAATTAATATGAATCAATCTTACAACATTAATAAGGTTGGGAATTATAGATATAGGCCTGGATCTTCTGATCCGCAATACGGTATCATCAAGCCAATTTACGAGGAAGTAGATTCTGGAAACAACTATACTGGTGCTACAGATTCAGACACAATAATTAATGCTGGTTTTGATGACAACGACAATCCAGCATTTTATATCGCTCCCAAGAAAAAGATAAATCTTCTATATTCTTTAGATGATTGCTTTAAGCAGAATAGACCAAGATCTGGAATAAATAAGTTGCTCTACCTTGGAGTTGCTGGATCTCCAGAAAGTGGCTTCAGTCAATATATTGATAGTTTGACTACAAGAGGTCAAAGCGAAGACCCATCTTATCTTGCTACTGTTAATATTGCTAGAAGACCAAGATACTACATGGCATCACGATACGATGATTTTAAATACTGGACTTCATACAGAACAGAAGTTGTTGATAATGTAACAAACGAATATGGAGTTTCTATATATGAAAACTCTGGTCAGTATTACATTTATGATGCTGCACCATTTGTTGTGTATAACGAAAAAGTTCCTGCAAACAGGATAGTATTAAAGATGCAAACAAATGTGGGAGATTTAAACAATGGACCATTTAGAATCGGGGCAAGCGTCAATGTTTCCGATCCTCTTTACGGAGAGCAGAATAAGACAACTCCAAAAAGATGGGCAGTTCAAAAACTAAATGAAAATAATGAATGGACAGAATTAATATCATTCACTGAGTCTTCTGTCAGATCAGATGGATCTTCCATTATTGGACCAGACGGATATGTTGAGTTGGAGTATGGACTTTCCGTTCCCGTAGAATATGAAGATACCTTTGTTTTTGTGGGAGAAATACTATCTACTGAATTTCTTCCAGACTTAGCGCCACTTGGGTATGCCTATCTATACAAAGAATTAGAGACTGACAAGGGAGTTCTTTACATAAGTGACGGGGGCAACTGGCAAACATTCGATGCCGTTTATGGATGGTCGTTGGGTGGAACAGATATAACTAGAAACACGAAGGTCGTCCACAAACTTTCCAATCCAGACTTTTATCAAGATGGTAGCAATACCGTGTTCAGGGAATTTGATTTTCTTAATGGTTTAAGAATTGTTGTTGACACAATGAATAAGCCAAACTGTACTTTCGATCTTATAGAAATGTCTCCTAGAATTGTCGCAGATATCACAGACAAAGTTGTTACTTTTTCAATTACAAAGACACTGGCAGACTTGGGAAATAACTCAATGCCTACTGGAGCACTTCTTGCATCAACAGGGAATATTGAAATATTTGACGAGGATCTTTCTTTTAATGAAAATAATACCTTTGATGATGAAACAAATGTTGGCAGTATAGTAAGCCAATATGTAAATTCAAGAGCAAAGTTTATGTTTTACGATATAGTTAAAAATGTTGGGGGAAACGATTATTATATTCCAATTAAAACACTATATTCAGAAACATTCCCACAGGTAAGCAGCGTCGCAGCCAGCCTCTCTATGCAGTTAAGAGACATGTTCTTCTATTTAGAATCAAAGAAATCTCCAGAACTTCTACTCACAAACGTTTCACTTAGTTATGCAATGACAGTTCTTCTTGACAATATTGGATTCAGCAATTATGTGTTCAAAAGAACTGAGGAAGATGAAGAACTTATAATTCCATACTTCTTTGTTGGACCAGATCAGAATATGGCAGAAACATTGCAGCAACTTGCCATATCATCTCAAAGCGCCATATTCTTTGACGAATACAATAATCTTGTTGTTATGTCTAAGAATTATATTCTTCCATCAACGGAGGCTAGACCAACAGACTTGGTTCTTTACGGTCAAGAGCAGCCTGAGGATGACGGTATTGCCTTACCCAACATCATAGATATTTCATCACAAGAAAAGAAAGTTTATAATGGTGGAGAAATTAATTACACCACCAGATATATTCAAAGATCATTGGGATCAATAAATCAAGCGCCATATATAGATGAATATAAAACATATGTGTATAAGCCAGTTCTTCTGTGGGAGGTCGCTGGTCAAGAAGCAACTAAGACGATAAATGAATCAGCAGCGCAAGCATCTGGCTACTCCTTGGCAGCCATGCCTCTAAAAACTGATTTATCTTCAGATGTTCCAGCATATGTTGATGGAGAAATTATAAACAATGTTATAGATTTTGGTGAAAACATATATTGGCTAGGCAATTATGCAGGTTACTTTTATGCTAATGGAGAAATAATTAAGTATGATGCAGTAGAGTATTCTGTAGCGGGGGTAGGAACTGTATGGGTTAAAAATAATCAAGAGTACCAGAATTACTTTAGTAGATTGAAGTTTAATGGAAAAATGTATCCAACAGGAAGAGTAAGAATATATACAAATCTTCAAGGAACATCCATAAAAGAGCACGGTCGTGCTCAATTCGGAACAGAAATAACTTCACATCCTGCTGGATTAGAGGGGTCAACATGGACTCAAGACTCTAATGTTAGAGGATGTATTCAAAACGCAAAAGAATATTTGTTTAACACCAACAAAAATCTATCATATCCAATCAACTTGGGAATAGCAGAGGCTGGAAATACAAAGAGTATAAACGGAAACATTTATACTTCTCAGTCATATGCAATAAAGTCATCAAGAAATGGTGTAATCAAAAACTTTATGGCAAACACAAACATAACTGAATCAGAAACAAATTACTACAAAACTGCTAGATCTGGCTCAGTTCAAACATCTGCTTTAGTTTTTAACGGACCATCATTGCCAGATGACATTAATCCATCAGAATTCGTTACATATTCATACAAGCCACTTGATAAGCCATACAGACATTTCGGCACAAGAATGAGAATCATTGGAAAGATTGAGTCTGGAACCAATAAGAGTCAAGCACCATTAGGAGCATTTGATCTATATCCAGCAAGCGAACTTATTTCAGATGATCCAGCAAAACAGATATCTATTTCGGGAGGATCTGGAGGACTAGCGTTTGGATTAAACAAAGATACCAACATTGGCTACTACTTTGAAATTGCCGCATTAACACAAAATACAGTTTCTGCGTATAAAAATAATTCAAATCAAGTAAAATATAACATTGACACAACAATACAGACACAATCAGAAAATGATCTTGTTACCATTACTCTAAAAGAGCAACACGACTTTACTGAGGGAACGCGAGTCTTGGTATCTGGACTAAGCACAACAGGAGTTAATAGATTTAATGGCGAATTTGTTGTCACTGCTATATCTCAAGATAGAAAGCAATTTCAGTATCAGTTGCTAGCGCCAACGGTAACGTCTATCTCCGTCACTGGAGCGGTAGGGGACGGCTCAAAGATTGTCTATACGGCAGAAGGACACAGATTCTCTGCTGGTCAAGTTGTCAACATTACAGGAATGTCAAATTCATCTTTCAACATAAACAATGCAGTAATAACCGCTGTATCAAATCCAACAGGTACAGGAAACGACACCTTTACAATTGCTGCAAGCGTAACAGGAACGCTATCGGCAGAAACAGGAACTGCAACGTATGTTCCATTTAATGCCACAACAACAAGCGGTGGAAATGTTGTTCAGGTTCTTGACTCAGATACTTTAATATCAGATGTTTTCTTTTACAAGATAGTTTCTGATGAAGAGGGAAATGCAATTCCACAAATACTTTGGAGAGGCTTTACAGAAATCATTGTTGATGACGGAAAGTTTACAACTCAGTCTAGACTTACAACATCAGAAAAAACAACGGTATATGATTTATCAGCAGAGTTTCTTGATGTTGGAACTAGCAGGGATTTTTACTTATACATTAATAATAAGCAAGTTGCAACTGTAACAGATCCATCACCGTTGCCACAATACAACAATCTCGCACTATTTGTTAGAGGATCTTCTAGAGTCATGTTTGAAAATGTATATGCCTTGTCAGATAACCTTGGACAAAACAATGTAAGATCCCTTCAGGTTCCAATTTCAAAGATTTTTGGAGATGAACTTATTACAGAATCTGAAGCAATTAATAAATACGCTATCAGTGGAATGGTGCAAAACACATATCTTTCAGGAATTAGTTCAGAATCAGAACCAGCATACAACTTGTATTATGAAGAATTCGGAACCATTATGAGAGAAGCCGCATACTTTAATATTAAGTATGATCGTGCCTACCCAGCGCTTTATGCAAAACTTGCAGAAACAATTAACAGGGTTCGCGGATACACTTCATCAGGATTCTTGGCTGGGTCATATGGAGCAGAGTTCTTAATCTTTAATGCAATTGACAAAAACCTAAACCTAGATGACACATCTGGAAACTACCTTAGAATTCTTGGCATAGCATTTACACAGAACACAACTAGATCTTTAAAGGTTGATGACTTTTTCAAAAAGAATAGTAACTTTACAAATGCTGTATATGATGGTACGATAAATCCTCAAGAATATCAAAGAGTATACAACGATATAGAAAACAGCAGAAACAAGTACGGTAAAAATGACTTTACTATTGATGCTCAATATGTGCAAACTGATGCAGCAGCAGAATCAATGATGGATTGGATAATTAAAAGAGTTATTAAGCCAAGAAAAGCAATAGGTGTATCAACTTTTGCTACGCCACATTTGCAATTAGGCGATATCGTTACGATAAATTATGCAAAAGACGGAATGGATATTGTCTCTCCATCAGACACAAGGTATGTTGTCTATAACATTGAAAACCAAAAGAATAACAATCAATACTCTATGACGGTTTATTTGGCGGAGGTGTAGTATGGCATGGAATTCAGGAGGGGCACCATGGGAATCCTCTGGCAATACAGAATTCGATAGGCAGGCTGGAAAAGGAGCCTTCTGGCCCTATGGCGTAGGCAATTATGGGCCACCATCAGGAGCAAGTGTGCCCCCAGCGCCTCCACCCCCACCACCTCCACCTCCAATACCACCGTTACCAACATTTAACAGGATGACAGCGCCTGATAAAAACATCAAGCCTGCTCCAACAGACATTATTCAATTTGATGATAACGCAATAGATATTGCGCTTATACAAGATTTGTTGTATGAAGATATTGGTGCAGTAGAGTTGGCAAACATTTCTAGGACAGACCTCATTGACGGGCAAGAAGTTTTATACTCTCCTATTCGTAATCTTTCTTCAGTTAGAAGAGAGTTTAATCCAAATAACATTATTGCAACATCATATTCTACAGACTATTTTTCTAGATTTGGAATTGATCTAGATTCAAGAGGGGTATACGAACCATATTTTGATGAAGATGGAAACCTTGTTATAGAGGTGGAAACTGTTAATGACGGAGAAGAGATACAAGTACAAATTCTCTCCAGTGGTACAATTAACATAATAGAGGAATTATGATTACCAACGACGGAAAAGAAATCATCTCAAAGTTCTTGCTGGGGCAACTACCAGAATACGCCACACACCTATCTATTGGTTGTGGTGCAAAGCCTTTGTCAACATCAGAAGCAGTTCCAAATTCTATTTATGCAAAGCAAAGAATGGATTTTGAAATGACAAGGGTGCCCATCTCTTCAAAAGGATTTGTTGACGATTCTGTTTCATATTCAATTACACATAAGCAAATTGTTTCTAATCTAGCAACTCTGACAACATCTGTTGCACACGATATTGTTCCTGGAGAAACTGTAATAATTTCTGGAGTAGGAAGTTCTATTGATGGTCAATATAGAGTTTCTGCCATTACGTCAAATACATTCTCTTATGAGGTTATTGCTGCAAATGTAAATCCAGCAGTTGCTCTTTCTCCAAATGGAAATGCAATAGTGTCCAGAACAAAGATTTCTTTAACGGCAGAATTGCCAACAGAAAACAGATACGATATAACTGAGGTAGCAATTTGGTCAGCAGCAAACAACAACCTTGCATCACAATACGATAGCAAAGTGTTTTTTAATTTCTCAGATGGGTGGGAAATCCATGAGACAGCCATTACTCAGCCATCGCTAAATACCAATCTAGGTTTTGATGGAAGTACGACAACCGTTGACATTCAAGATACGACTTCTCAAGCATTTTATGCTAATACGTCTGATCCTATTTTTCAGGTATCATCTCGTAAGGCAAGAAAAGAAGGTCCAAGATATTTAAATAGAACTCTAATGCTTAGAGGAGATTTTTCAAATATTGACGACTCAGACGGTATTGATAGCAATTGGACAGCAACAGGTAAGCACGTTCACCTTAACAACATATCCTTTGACATTTCTGGAAATAATACATCTGATTTATTAAAACTAGCATTTTCACTAATAGATAGAAATGCTTCAGGAGATGCAACACCAGAAAACATTAAGATCCTTATGGAATTTTACAAGAACGAAGTGTCTGATACAACATCGTTTGCAAAAGCACAGATATATGTTCCTGGATCTGCTCTAGATACCAACAGATACTTTGTTGGCGGTATGCAAATTTCTCAGGATATTGATTACAGCAACGAGTCAGCAAGTACATCATTGCCATATATTAGGTTCTATACTTCTCCAGATTTTGCTTCAACACAAATTAGAGTTTGTAGAATATTTGCACAGGTTACAAAATCAGATCTTACAAGTTCTGACGATCACTTTATTGCGTTTGATGGATTTAGAATTGATAACACTACAGAAAATCCAGCATACAAAATGTCTGGGTATTCTGTGGTAGCAACATCTGGCGCAACTCCTATTACAAAAACAGCAAATTCAAATAACTATATTGACTTTAGATTCTCGTTGGGGATCTCGTAATGTCAAAAAGAATAATCATAACTCCAGAAGAGTTGACCGCTTTAGGAATCACTGGACCAGATTATCATATAAGGTTTAGATTGATTTCTGAGGATAGAAACAGAATCTCTCCTTGGACCCCCATCTTTACAATTTCTTCCTAGAATGGTATAATTTACTCATGGCAAAAATCCCACTTCCAGATAGAGGTCAGCCGCTAGACGTTACATACATCTATCAAATCGCAAATGCAATTAATGATGTATCCAATGAAATATCTTCAGCAACTTACAATTACACAACAATCTCTACAAGAGATGCTGGAAACCAAGTTATTCAGACAAGGGCTGCAAGAATTATTGGCGGGTATGTGGATATTGTAACCAACGAATCTGTAACTGCTGGAACAACAAAGCCGTTTTCATTCTCATACTCTTCAGACTTTAAGTATCCACCAATTGCTACAGCAACAGTAGTTAATCGTGGTACATCAGATATCGGTGATGACGTTACAGTTGTTATTCGATCTATCACAACTTCTAGGATCGAAGGTGTTGTAAAGTTCAACTCCTCTGGTCAAGTTACAACAACAGTAAACATAACGGCTATTGGCATCCCTACATGATATAATTTTTGCACTATGATTCGGTGTGAAAGATGTAAGGGAAGAGTTTTTATAGATAGTGCATATACGGCACATAACCATGTTGAAACCTTTTGCATAAGGTGTGGTTGCAGAAAATTCTATCATGGAGAAGACATAAAGTACGGTGAGGGATTAAGATTATGGCTAATAGAGAAGATGAGGGCGAAAGCCTCAATTTGCCAATAGTTCAGCGCCCCAGAAGACGGACTTGGTTCTTAGATGAAGATTTGGTTAGGATTACTCACGTTAGCCGTGCTCAAGGACTTGTAACCCTGTATAATTGCACCAAAGATTGCAATATGTCAATTACAATGGTTGAGTTTAAAAGAAAAAGACGTAGAGCGTATACAGTTTCAGAAACTGCACAACTGCTCAATTATCACAAGAAAAGCATACCAAGGCTAATCAAGGCTGGACTTTTGCCAGAGCCTATGGGAGAATTACCAAATGGTGAAAGAGCATTTCACCATCTATCCTATTATTCTGAAGATCAGATTTGGGAGGCAAGGAATCTTATGGCTCAAACCCACATGGGAAGAGCAAGAAAAGATGGTCTTGTCACTAACAATAAAACACCAACTGAACAAGAACTAAGATACGCAATGGGCGACGGACTTATCTACTATGTAAAAGATGAGAATGGAAAATTTATCCCCATCTTCTCTGAAACAATGTAATGCTTGACATATGTTTCGTCCTGCTATATCATTGTGATGACCTACACAGAAAGGACTGGCATGGAGCCAACTAAGGTACAGTGGTCTTTGGGCTACACACTTAACACAGGTAATTTTCAATCATTGCGCCTAGACTGTCAAGTAACAGACTATGTGCGTGATAATGAGACAACCAAGGAGGCATCTGATAGGGTGTACGCCTTTGTAGAGCAAGAACTTATTAACAAGTTGAACGAGGCTAAGGAGGAACTAGCATGAAGGCATATGTAGCAACAGGAGAGTATGCACAGATGGTTTGTGCGTATGACAAGAATCCTGCAAAGGCGCTCAAGGCAATTGCTAAGAAAGTAGAGAAGATGACTCATGGAGATGAGTGGGCAATGCTTTCAGGAGTCAATGTCGGCTATGATGATGAGGGCTTTTATAATATCACCGCTACTGTTTCTACAACCAAGCACATCGTATAATGGCAGAGCGCAAGAATAGGTTCGCACTCATCTCAAAGTTTGAGCAGATGTGTAGAATCAATGGTTATCAGAAGCCTACGCTCAACAAACATAGGGAACAATGGGCTGCTGACGATTTACTTGAATCTTGGGATGATCCAGAACTTTACTCAGCAATGGAATATTACTTTCAAGTCAACAGTTCTCCATCATGGAAGGGCTTTTGCAATAATGTAGATCGACTGCTACAATCTATGCAGGCGAAGAAAGACGACGAGGCATTTCGTGCAGAAATGCGTATTAAAGCAAAGGAATGGTTGAGTGAATCTAGAGGCTAAGACACTATCTGCCGCACTAAATGACAAGCAGGTTCACGTTCTGCTACAGGCAAACGTAGATACCCTGCTTAGAACACACAACGATGTGTGGGGCTTTATGCGAGACTACTATGAGCAGAATCAAACTGTTCCACCAGCACAGATTGTTAAGGATAGGTTTGTAGACTTTGACTACACAGAAGAAACTGGTAGCACAAAGCACCACCTTGATGAACTAAGGACGGAATTTCTCAATGACAATATTAAGGTTATGCTGCGTGCTGCTGCCTCTGAAGTTCAAGAGGGCAAGGCTACAGATGCGCTCAACTCTCTTATCGCTGAGACTACCACGCTTAAGCGCATTACATCAACGGTACGAGATCTTGACGTATCAGACTTGGATGATGCGGTCGCGTATTTTGAGCAAGTTAAGAGGTTAAAAGAAAGTGGATCGCATGGAATCTACACAGGTCTTGCAGGATTTGACAACTATATGCCAGCGGGAATCACGGCTGGGCAGTTGGGGGTACTTCTGGCTTACCCTGCTATTGGGAAGTCTTGGATGGCTCTTTATCTCGCTGTTCAGGCTTGGAAGAATGGGAAGTCTCCGCTTATCGTTTCGCTTGAAATGACTGAAGCAGAGGTTCGCAATAGAATCTTCACCATTCTTGGTCAAGGAATGTGGAGTCATCGCAAACTTTCAAGTGGTGACGTAGAAATCGACATGCTTAAGAAGTGGCATCAAAAGACATTCGACGGAAAGCCGTCTATTCACATTATTTCAAACGAGGGCGTTGGTGAGGTGTCTCCATCAGTTCTCCGTGGCAAGATCGATCAATATAAGCCAGACATTGTTTTTGTTGACTACCTTAATCTCATGACAAGCAATCAGCGTACAGACAATGAGGTTGTCAAGATGAAAAACCTTAGTCGTGAACTAAAGTTGCTTGCAATCTCTGAGGAACTGCCAATTGTTGCTATTTCTTCTGCTACACCAGATGATGTAACAGACATGAATAGCGTACCCACACTTGGTCAGACTTCATGGTCACGACAGATCGCCTACGATGCTGACTGGCTACTCGCGCTTGGTCGTGCTGCTAATAGCGATGTTCTTGAAGCGGTATTTAGAAAGAACCGTAATGGATTTTTGGGAGAATTCGTTGTGCAAGTAGACTTTGATAGTGGAAGATTTGTTTACAAGGACTTTGAGTAAGGTGCTATAATATAATCATGGCCGTTACTCATAACATTATAGAACTCAACGATGCTTCTGCTGTTCCAGTTTCTGTTATTGGAAATCACGCAGGAAGAGATATTACAATTCAAAATCTTTCAAATAGCGCTAATGTTTATATTGGTGGCGAAGGCGTTACTACAGAAAACTTTGGATATAAGATAGCACCAAATAGCGCTTGGTCTGTGGAACTACGCAGAGAAGATGTTATTTATGCTGTATCTTCCTCAACAACAAATGTAGCAGTAATACAACTTGGGTTGGAGTCTTCTGACTAATGGCTAGATTTTATGATGCATCAGGCTCATCAGGTTTACAGATAACCCCACTTCCAGAATTTTTGACTTTTGCTGAGGGACGCGCACATCTTCCTATATTGAATCAAAACTTTGGTTGGGATCTTAACGGTGTATGGTTTGGTCCTACTCCCAATCCAGAGGAGGAGGGGCAATCTTATCCAATATTTACAAACTTCACGATTTCACAGAACACACCAAGCACCACCTCTTTTGATATTGATATTGATGATGAGTGTTCCGATGCTGGAGTTGCAATTTATGTAAATGGAGCAACCCCACAGTGGTCTTTTAATACTAATGGAACCAGAATTGCTGCTCAGTTTAATTGCCCTAATGGAGAGATACAAGGGCAAGAAGGCCTTGTTAATGCTCCCGTAGCAGTTCCAGGTCCAGGTGTTTATACCGCAACACTTTCATACAACCCTCTTGCAGAAGAGGAAAAGGTTGTATTTTCTTTGCATATTGCAGGGGGCGACCCAGAAGACCCACTTTTTAGTATATCCTTAAATGAGGTTCTTCCAGAAGGAGACTACCGAATTGGTTTTGCAGCAGATATGGATGGCGGCGAGGGATCTGTTGATAATAGAACTTATATTAGAAATCTAAGCATCTTGGTTGGTCAAGATCTTTTTCAAGATACTTTAACAAATGGATATTCTGGAGCACCCGCAGCAGACATTGCAAACTTTGTATTTACGCAAGGCAACATCGCAACTGAAGGTGGCTCTTCAATTACCATTGAGGCTGCAAACTCTTCTGTAAATATTTATGCTGATGAAGACGTAACTCTAAGAACAACAGATGACGATATTCGCATATGGGCAGCAGATGATATTAGATTTATTTCTGATTACGGAAATGACGATCACTCTTGGAGATTTAATAGCGAAGGACGATTTGAACTTCCAGGTAACGGATATATATCAAATCCTATAAACTCTTCTGGAGATCCATCAACTCCGTCATCTGACACTATTCATATTGTTCCAGATGAAGCCCTTGGTTATGATCGTTATATAATTATTGATCCTACATTTCCAAATCATATTCATATTCGTCCTGGTGGAGAAATTGATAATTCCTTAGCAGAATTGTTCCTAGGAGGCGAAAGAACTCATGTCGTTACAGACGATGGTAGTCATGAAGTTCGCGTACAAACTGGGGCAACCATAAATTACAACTCATACTTAAATATAAATGGTGAGAGCAATTCTAATTTTGTTGCAGAATCTGGACCAGTAGTTGTTGAAGTAGGATACAAGGTAAATGTAGATGGCATTGATTACATAGTTGATTCCGTAGTTCCTGATGCTCCCGCACCTGGAAATGTTATGATATCGGCTTCAGGGGCCACATTTAATTTTGGTCAGTCTTACACTTTTGTAGGAGACAATGGAACTAATAATAACTGGTCTTTTTCTTCTGATGGAACGCTTTACGGTCCAGAAGATGGTGGAAGTCTTGTCGTGGCTGGAATTGAATCATCACCAACCGTAGAAAACTTTCAGATTTCTTCTGATGGAAGTATGACCATTATTTCTGATGACGATTTGAGGATTGAGTCTGTTAGCGGAGATATTAATCTATACATGGATGGCTCTATTTACATCGGGCCTTCAGTCTCAGGCAATAGACTAGCAATTCAGTCAGACCTAGACAATAAGGTAAGAAAGGCTCCAATTCCAGAAACCTCTAGCGATACGGGTGACGTTGGGCAGATTTCTTGGGACACAGACCACCTCTATGTCTGTGTAGCCCAAAATACTTGGAAGCGCACTACGCTACACAACTGGTAATATAAGATAAAGCAGAGAACTTCCGTTTTTAATAAAGGCTCTGTTATAAATAAAATAAAGAATAAATAACAGGTTTTATTAGTTATGACCAAATTATTAAAAATTAAATCATTTTATCTTTTTAATTAGTAATCCTGTATAATTTAATCATGAACTTCATGCACAAAAGAATAAAAAGATTTGAACTAACAGGACAAATTCTTGACGATATTTTTATTCCTCGCATGAAGGATGAATATGTTAGATTATTAAAACAATCAATGAAAGATTCTGGATATGTTATAAGGCTTGACATAGAGCCTGATTGGACAATACAATATACAGGAAACCATTACGAATTTATATTAAGTGTATATGGATCATATATAGGAAAGAGAAATGCCGCATGTATAGACGGACTAGACAAGAACAGACCGATATATTCTCCGCAGAGCAAGTCAGGAGAGTCCTCAACGGATCAGGAATCAGCATTGAATCAGAAGTAGACTCTGATTACCTTATTTATTGTCCCTATCACAATAACTACCGAACGCCCGCTGGCGAGGTAAGTAAAGATCATGGAACATTCTTCTGTTTCTCTTGTCATGAGTCTCGTTCTCTCTTAGAACTCGTAATGCATATAACTCACAAGTCATATTTTGAGGCTGCTAGATTTATTGAGTCAGCCAAGGTAGAAACAGATATCGTTGATGCTATCGACAAGGTTCTAGAGAAAGATCCAGAATATGTCCCATTCGATGAAATTCTTATTAAAAGGCTGAATAATCAGGCGCTTGAATCCCCGCGTGCAGTTAGATACTTTGAAGGACGCAGAATCTCCAAGGCATCTATGGAAAAGTTTTCCTTAGGATATAGTGAGAATCAGGACATGATTACCATTCCTATTAATGATCCTACGGGTAGGATGTTTGTAGGATTTGTTGCAAGATCTGTTGAGGGAAAAGATTTTAAAAATACTCCAAAACTTCCTAAGTCCAAAGTATTGTTTAACCTACATCGTGCAAAAGTATATGATTCAGTTTATGTTGTAGAATCATCATTCGATGCAATTAGGCTTGACCAATGTGGAATTTCTTCAGTAGCCACACTTGGATCAAATGTATCAAAAAGTCAAGTTGAACTCTTGACAAAGAACTTCAACAATGTTATAGTTGTTCCAGATAATGACGACGCTGGTGCTGATATGGCCCGACGCATTGTTGAAAAAATGGGGCCGAGGGCATCAGCAGTAAGGCTTCCAGATAGATTCAAAGATATCGGAGATATGACTGATTCAGATATCAACAAATTAACAGAAATTACAAAAGATCCATTATTCGCAATGTATTAAGGAGTGTATTTATATGGGTATTATGAAGGGTTTGAAGGCAATGGACCAAGCAGTAAATCGTTCTTCTGCACCAGCAGACGGCGGTTCCAAGGTTCGCTGGCTTAAGTTGGAAGACGGCCAGAGCGCAAAGGTGCGCTTTGTAAATGAGTTGGATGAGGATTCTCCAAACTATGATTCTGAGCGAGATGTTGCCATCGTCGTATCAGAGCATACGAATCCTAAGGATTATAAGCGCAAGGCTGTATGTACTCAGGACTCTGAGGGCCGCTGCTTTGGCTGCGAGATGGCCCGTAAGGAGCCTAAGAGCGGCTGGCGTGCTCGCTTCCGTTTCTACACCAACCTTTTGGTTGACGACGGTCTAGAAGACCCCTATGTGGCTGTATGGTCACAGGGTGTTGGCAAGCAGTCAGCGTTCAATACTCTACGAGAGTATGCGATTGACACGGGTTCAATCAGCAATCGCCCATGGCGCATGAAGCGTCAGGGCTCAGGAACAGACACCACCTACATTCTTCTTCCTGGAGATCCAGACACAGAGAAGTTTGATTGGAAGGGCGTTGAGCCTTTTAATCTAGAGAAGGTTGTTCGTGAAGTTCCTTATGCAGAGCAGGAGTCGTTCTATCTAGGATTCGATTCTCCATCTTCTGCAAGTTCTACTAGCAATATTGATTGGTAGTTGTGTGGGAGGGCGGCTAACTGGCTGCCCTCCCTACAATCATGAAAGGAAGTTATGCCAAATATTTATTTTGAAGAACTCTTTGATGAACTTGGATGCCCAAAGCCAACACCAGCAGCACAGTCACTTCCAAGTTGGTACAAAGATATGCCAAGGTTCTTTGCTCCAAATGATCAACATCTAGATTATATTAGAGACTTAGGTACAATCAGAGACTGTCCAGCAGTCAATGATGCAATGTTTGCAGGCTATACACTATACCTACCTGGGGATGTATATATAGATGCAACAGGAAAGCAGGTGGAATATAATACTGGAAGTTTCGGTATTGGATCAAGGATAGAAGGAGCCAACTTTGATTTTGTTGTAGCCCATGATCCGCTGGCAACAAAGGGATATCAATCCATGTTTACATTTCACGAACAAACATTAAAGTGGCAACCTTTCTGGGGGGTAAGAACAGATGAAGGATATAGCACAATGTTTATGCATCCTTTTCATAGAAACGACTTGCCATTCTATTCAGTAACTGCTATAGTTGATACCGACAAGTTTGCTACTAGAGATCCTTATGCTTTCTTTATAAAGAAAGGATTTAAGGGAGTTATCCATCGTGGCACACCAATCTTGCAAGTCATTCCTTTTAAGAGAGATGATTGGCAGATGCAGATAGTAGAGCCAGACGCTAAAGATTTTCACAAAAATAGACAGCAAACACAAAGCGTATTTAAGCAACCATATAAGAGACTATTTTGGCAAAGGAAGAAGTTTAATTAATGACCAACTATGTTCCCCTTCACGTTCACACTCATTATTCTCAGATGGATGGTGTTGCTACTCCAGAAGAGTATGTTGATCGTGCCAAGCAAAATGGCATGAGTGCTATTGCTATTACTGATCACGGTACGCTATCTGGTCACAGACCAATGTATCGTGCAGCAACATCAGCAGGCATCAAGCCAATTCTTGGGGTTGAGGGGTACATTACTTCAGATAGATTTGATAGGCGAGACAAGTCAGAGCGCACCACGCCTCTTGATTTGGTATACAATCACATTGTCATTCTTGCTAAGAACGATCAAGGTTTAGAGAATCTTGGCAAGTTGAATGAGATTGCATGGAATGAAGGGTACTATCGAAAGCCACGAATTGATTTTGAGGTACTTGAGAAATACCGCGATGGCCTCATTGTTTCTTCTGCCTGCATGTCTGGTCTTATTAATAAGGCAATTGAGGTAGACGATTATGCTGCCGCCAAGGCTCATTTGCAATGGTTTTCAGACCGCTTTGGCGAGGATTTTTATGTAGAGGTTATGCCTCATAATACGCAGGGAATGAACGAGGCCTTGGTTGAACTTGCTGATGCAATGGGCCACAAGATTATCGTAACTCCTGATTGTCACCACGCAACGGTAGATCAAAAGATCATTCAGGAAATCATGCTTATCAATAACACTCATGCCAAATTGCAGAAGGATGTTACATACGACAAGTCATGCAAGTGTGATGATATGATGGATCGTCTTGACTACCTCTACGGTGCAGATCGAATGATGAGTTTTAATAAGTTTGACATTCATCTTTTATCAGCAGATGAGATGCGAGAGGCCATGGAGGAAAACGGTGGCTTCCGTGATGATATGTTTGTCAATACACTTGAGATTGCAGATAAGGTAGAAGAATATACTATTCATCGTAATCTAAACCTACTCCCTGTAGAGCACAAGAACCCTGACGAGACTATTCGCAAGCAAGCAGTAAGCGCTCTTAAGGACAAAGGGCTTGACTCAAACCAAGAATACGTTGATAGACTTGAAGAAGAGTTGTCTATTATTCAGCAAAAGAAGTTTGCGTCATACTTTATCGTAGTCCAGAATATGCTTAATTGGGCAAAGAAG
The DNA here is from genome assembly GCA_964553455.1 of uncultured Aquiluna sp. Classification (GTDB taxonomy): domain Bacteria; phylum Actinomycetota; class Actinomycetes; order Actinomycetales; family Microbacteriaceae; genus Aquiluna. Next base: position 36,053 of record CAZKLA010000002.1, read on the forward strand.
AATGATATTATGGTAGGCCCAGGTCGTGGATCTAGCGCAGGCTCTCTAGTCTGTTATTTGCTAGGAATTACAGACATTGATCCAATCAAGCATGGCCTGCTGTTCTTCCGATTTATCGATATTGACCGTGATGACTGGCCTGATATTGACTCTGATATTCAGGATTCTCGTCGTGAAGAGGTTAAGCAGTATTTAGAAAGGCAGTATAAGCATGTTGCATCCATTGCTACATTCCTACAGTTCAAAGACAAGGGAGTCGTGCGAGATGTTGCTCGTTGTTTCAATATTCCGCTTGGGGATGTTAACCGTGTCCTTAAGACAGTGGATACATGGGAGGAATTTATAACCTCTAAGAATACTCAGTGGTTCAGAGAGAAGTATCCAGAGGTAGAGGTTTATGGAGATCAATTGCGTGGACGCATTCGCGGTACAGGCGTTCATGCCGCAGGCGTTGTAACTTCTAAGATTCCAATCTCCAAGATTGCCCCAATGGAGACTCGTAATGTCACAGGCTCTGATGGAAGACTCCCTGTGGTCGCGGTAGACATGGAAGAGGCTGCCGACATTGGGCTTATCAAGATTGATGCACTTGGACTGAAGACTCTCACAGTTCTTAATGATTGTCTTAGCATTATTGAAGAGCGTACAGGCAAAAAGCCAGACCTCCATGCAATTGATATGGAAGATCGTAATATCTATAACATGCTTTCTGATGGACATACTAAGGGAGTGTTCCAGTGTGAGGCAGCGCCATACACCAATCTTCTTGTTAAGATGGGTGTGTCTAAGTTCGATGAACTAGTAGCCTCAAACGCTCTAGTGCGCCCAGGCGCCATGAACACAATTGGCAAGGATTATATTGCTCGTAAGCAAGGGAAGCAGGGCATCGTTTATCCTAGTCCCATTATGAAGGACTTCACAGAAGACACATACGGTACAATTCTTTATCAAGAGCAGGTTATGCTTGCTTGTGTGAAACTTGGCGGCATGACCATGGGTGAAGCCAACAAGGTTCGCAAAATTATTGGTAAGAAGAAGGATGCCCGTGAGTTTGATCAATTCAAGGAGTTATTCGTTAGGAATGCGACTGGGCCGCTTGGTGGGGCTGCTGCTGAAAAGATGTGGCATGACTTTGAGGCCCACGCAGGGTACTCGTTCAATAAGTCTCATGCTGTGGCTTACTCAACACTCTCGTACTGGACGGCATGGCTAAAGTACTACTATCCACTAGAGTTTATGTTTGCCCTTCTTAAGAATGAAAAGGACAAAGATGCTCGTACAGAGTATCTGATTGAGGCAAAGAGGATGGGCATTCCCCTAAGATTGCCACACATAAATGACTCAGATACTGACTTTAAGATCGAAGGCAAGGGAATTAGATTTGGGTTGGCATCAATTAAGTTTATTTCTGATAAGATCGCTTCTAGATATATCGAAGGAAGGCCGTTTGCTTCTTACAAAGAAGTTGAAGAGTTTACTTTTACTAAAGGAAACGGAGTAAACAGTAGGGCGCTCAATTCATTGAATGCTGTTGGTGCTCTTACTTTTGCTGACAATCCTAGAGACGATAACAAGATTCGTGAGAATCTTTATGAGTATCTTAATCTGCCAGAGTTTTCTAATGATGTTCCACAGCATTATCACGCTTATATCAATTCAGTTGATGAGTTTGATGAAAAGGGTGCGTTCATTCTCATGGGAGTGGTGCGTGCAATTAAGCGAGGCAAAGGCTGGAGCAGAGTAGAGATTCTAGACAATACAGGAGCGATTGGAATATTTGATGATGAAGAAACATCCATCGAAGCGGGTCGGGCTTATATTATTCTTGTTGGATCTAACAGAATTGTGGAAGCGGTTCCTGTTGACGAGATACGAGAAAGCAATAGCGCACTGGTACGCTTCTTAAACTACAAGCAGTTGCCATATGGCAATGACGAGTACTTTGTGCTATCCTTTAAACCACGCATAACAAAAGCGGGTAAAAGAATGGCTAGTCTAGTGGTGGCAGACAGTGGTAGAGAAATCATGAGCATGGTTGTTTTTCCCAGCACGTTTGCGATGGCTTATACCCGAATTGAAGCAGGAAACGCATATAAAATCAATTACAGTCTCTCAAAGGATGAGGACTTAATATTTCAGGAGGTAGTGACAGCATGAATATTAACTTAGAAGAACTGTCCTTTACTATTCATAGCAATGCAATAGACAAAGGATTTTGGGAGCCAAATACTCCAGACAACCACATTGTGTTTTATCTAAAGCAACTAGCAATGGTTCACTCAGAAGTCTCAGAGGTGCTTGAGGCTATTCGTAAGGAAAAGGGCGAATCCGTAGTTGTAGAAGAGATGGCAGACGTAATCATTCGCTTGCTAGATCTATGGGCAGGGATGCAAAGAGATGGCGCTGTGCGTACAACCATAACTGATGCTCTTATGTCTAAGATGCAAATCAACTCTGGAAGAGCGAAGATGCACGGGGTTTTGGCGTGACCAATATTGAAGAGGTGCTTGCCAATCTTAATCCAAAACTACGAAAGAAGATTAGTTTGGGGTCTGAGATTGAGCATACACAGTTTGCACAAACACCAAGTTACGGTCTAAATCGTGCTCTCAATGGTGGCCTCCCATATGGTCGTCAAGTGCTCGTATGGGGCAACAAGTCAAGTGGCAAGTCATCATTTCTATTGCAGACAATTGCAAAGGCTCAGGAGGAGGGAAAGGTATGTGCTTGGATCGACGCAGAGATGACGTTCTCCCCAGAATGGGCAGCACACTTAGGCGTAAAGGTAGACGACTTGATTGTCTCAACAGCCCGTACCGTGAACGATATGGTCGATGTTGGTATCGATCTTATGAAGGCTGGAGCAGATATCATAGTTGTTGATAGCATTTCTGCTCTTCTTCCAGCCATATACTTTGAGAAGGATTCAGACGATCTCAAGCAGTTAGAAAATACCAAGCAGATCGGTGCAGAGGCTAGAGACATGACCAATGCTGTTAAGATGCTTAACTATGCAAACAATCAGGAGAAGCCAACGCTTCTAATTCTAATTAGTCAGGCACGCAATAATATTGGAGCAATGTATGCAACGCAGCAGCCCACGGGCGGTATGGCAGTCAAGTTCTATTCGTCTACTATCATTAAGTTGTTCTCTTCTGAGTCTGATAATCAGGCTATCAAGGGGAAGATCTATGTTGGGGACAAAATCATTGAAGAAAAGGTTGGACGAAAGGTTCGTTGGGAAGTTCAGTTTTCAAAGACGAGTCCAGCATTCCAGTCAGGGGAGTATGACTTTTATTTCCGTGGCACCGACCTTGGCGTTGACACAATCGCAGATCTTGTTGATACAGCAGAAATGCTTGGACACATTGAACGCGGAGGAGCATGGTATACCTGTGAGGGAGAGCGCTTCCAAGGACGAGACAAGTTAGTTCTAGGAGTCAAGGAGAATCTGGATATGCAAGAGGCACTAATTAAGAAGGTGCTTGGTGAGTAAGTATAGCGCCTATCAAGGAACCTTCTTCTGTCAAAAGTGTGGAGTAGAAGTCACTAAAGCCAGATTCTGGAAGGACACCTATGACTTTACATGGATGTGTGACTGTAAGTTTGTTTCTAAGGTGAATCTATATGGCAAAGGCTACTAATAAAACAGAAGCGTCTGAACTACGACGTATGGGAGCAAAGATTCACAAGAATAGTGGTAGAGGGCAAGTTAAGGCAGACGGAAGTACAGAAACCTTTATAGTGGATGTGAAAGAAGCAAGCAAGACCTTTACACTAAGTCAAGATGTGTGGGCAAAAATATGTACAGATGCCATGAAGGTAGACAGAAACAAATCTCCAATGCTACAATTGGTGATTGGCGAGGGCGCAAATAAGATACGTCTTTCTGTTTTGGAATGGTCTATGCTAGAGGATCTTATAGAAAGGGTAGAGCACAATGACAACGCTTGATCAGGTCAATGGTCTATACGAAATTGCAGACTATATGCAAGATGAAGAACTTACCGCAGCCCTAGAGTTTATTGCCAAGGTAATTACTAAGCCAGATATTCCTCCGCATGTTGCAACTGTTGAGATTGTTCGTCTTCAGGCTATTGCAGCAAAACTAGCAATGAGGGCAACATGGATGGCAAACGTTGATAAAAGTGATAGGGCAAAAAAGAATCTCTATTACACCGCTGCCGCAGAAATAGATAAGACAGTAGCAGCACTAAAGTTTATTCTAAAATGATACAATTGTGTCCTAAACAAAGGAAAAAAATGGCTAAGAATTTTTTAAAGCAAGTTCTAGATAAGCAACCAGAAGGCCCAATAGATACTAAGGCTTTGATCGAAAAGATTGAGTCTGGATATACGATCAACAGAGGCACAGAATTTAAAAAGAAGAAGTCTTTTAGTCCATCATCTTTGGTATATGGAAATGGAGCATGTCCACGATACTGGTTCTTGGCATTCGACGGAGCAGACTTTGAGGATAATGCAGATGCATATGCTGTAGCAAACATGGATAATGGAACGTTGAGCCACGGTAGAATTCAGAAGGCTATTGAAGATTCTGGAATCATGGTGGAGACAGAGAAAAAGTTGATCACACAAGATCCTCCAATCTTTGGCTTTGCTGATGGAATCATCCAATGGGGTGAAGAGCAAACCGTTCTAGAAATCAAGACCATGAAGGAAGAATCTTTCTTATACAGAAAGCACGCAAAGCCACCTTCTTATCATCTTATGCAGTTGATTATTTACATGAAGATTCTTGGTAAAAGACTTGGCGTGCTTCTTTATGAAAACAAGAACTCACATGAACTACACGCAATTCCTGTTGAGGTAAATGACGAATATAAGGCTTGGGCAGACTACGCCTTTGACTGGATGCGCAAGGTTCGCAAGGCTTGGGAAGATCGCACTCTTCCACAAAAGCCATATAGGTCTAACTCTAAGGTATGCAAAACATGTCCTATTCAAAAGGCTTGTGCTGCCGCAGACAAGGGCGATGTAAAGATTGAGCCTTTGGAGTACCTTGAATGAAAAACTGCGACTGGTGCTCTGGTGAATTTAAGCCCAATGTAAGTTACCAGATTTATTGCTCACCAGAATGCAGAGAACTGGCTACCAAAGATAAGGTCAGTGAAAAGTATAGGTTGAAAAAAAGGCAAAAACTTTCTCAAAAAGAAAGAAGATGTTCTAACAATTGTGGAACTCTTTTGAGCATTTACAATGAATCTTCTTATTGCAGTAAGTGTGCCATTGATCAAAAGCAAGTAAACAAAATGCTCAGAGAATTAAAGGGTTTAATTGAATATGAAAAGTCTAAAGAGTAGGCCAGAATCTTTTTGTTCGGTAGATGCCAGCACAAACAGTTTAGCATTTGCTTATTTTAAGAACGATAATTTAGAAAAATATGGGAAAATAAAGTATTTTGGCAATGATATCTACGAAAAAATAGTGGATACATCAATGAAAACAAAAACCTTTTTTAATCAATTTGACAATCTCAACTATATGATTATTGAACAGGTTATCTATCTTAATTCTCCAAAGACTGCTGCCAACCTAGCAATGAGCCATGGAGCGCTTGTATCGTCTGCTGCTTTAGCAGGGGTTCAAAATATTGCGAGCGTCAGCCCTATGCAGTGGCAAAACTGGGCGGGGAATAAAAGATTAACAACAGAAGAAAAAAACGCAATAAGGCAGGGCAATCCAGGTAAAACAGAGTCTTGGTATAAGTCACAAGAAAGGTTGTTCAGAAAGCAAAGAACGATTAAGTTTGTGAATGATAAGTTTGATATAAACATAAACGATGATGACGTTGCCGATGCTATCGCCATTGGGGCGTGGGCTATTGACAATTGGGGCAAGGTGTTCTAAAATATGCCTAGAGGAAGTTCCCTACATCATTCAGAAGCATATCTTAAAAAACGCTTCCTTCTTGATAAAAAGAGTATAGAAGATATTGCAAAAGAATGTGGAGTAAGTGTTCAAATAATATATAAGCAACTAAAAAAGTTTGGATTAAAAAAATGAATGATATGGTTAATCATCCAGCACACTACACCAGTGATCCAAGCGGCGTGGAGTGCATTCAGATCGTCCGTCATCGCAACTATAATATTGGTAATGCTATCAAGTACCTCTGGCGTGCTGGGCTCAAAAATGAGGACAAGCATGTTGAGGATCTTAAGAAGGCTATCTTTTATATCAATGATGAAATTAAGAGAATTGAGGGTGGTCACTAATGGGGCGTCGCAAGAAGTATGTTAGTCCTATTCAAAACAAATTTCATCGTGAGCAATTCTTTACGTTGGAAAGCGGAAGGGTAATTGAGCACGGAGAAGTAATTAAGATTACTGGAGAGCATGGCTCAAAATTTAGATTTCTTGAGCATGTCACTAACATAGAAACTAACGTTGACTGGATTGATTGCTTTGAGTTGCGTCAAGGAATAGCATCTGGATGGAGATCATTTAGGTGCGACAGAATAAAGCCACTACCTAAAAAGCGTAGGCCAAGGTCAGCATGAGCGATCATGTAGTAGTTTATTGGGCAAACATCCCCGATGATGATTTAGATTGGGCAATTCTTTTTGAAGAGCCATCCCCTTTGATTCAGGAGTTGGTGAACAATAAGAATAAAAACAATCCAGACAATAATCTATTGCGCTGTCCAGCAGTAACCGATCTATTTAAAAATGTTTTTGTAATCAAGAATCCATTAGAGTCTTCTGCCTCATTTGTTATAGAAGACGGAATGGTTTCAAGAGAAATGAATTCCAACGATAGTCGCTGGGTTGTCAATAGGCCACCTAGTTTTACTAATCAATTGCTTGCAATGTACCGCCATCCAATAATTTTCTTTTCTGAAACTGATATTGAAATAATGATGACAGATCCTTATTTTTCAAAAGCCCAGCATAAGTCATGGGGATCTATTGTGCCTGGAATTTTTAGTTGTAGTTCATGGTTTAGGCCTATTCAAATAGAGTTTAATGTGTGGGATAACACCAATAATCTTTATCTAGAAAAAGATGAGCCTCTTGCATATATAAAATTTATGACCAACAAAAAAGTGATACTCAAAAGGTTTACCATGACAGAAGCGCTTATCAGTCAAGCAAAGATATGTAGTAGCGCTGGAAGGTGGGAGCCAAAAATCTCTCTTGCAAAGAGATATCAAAGATTTAGGGCAACAAAGAGGGATAAGTTTGTTATTCAAGAAATAAAGAATAACCTAGTGTGACTCTTGTCACATAAAGATTTTCCCCTATAAATAGTTGATTGGCAACGCAAACTATGCTAACCTATAATAATGTTGCCGCCGCAAGGAGGAAACAGATGAAAACGAAACTGCTAGGAGGTGTGTTAATGGTAACGGTATTGTTGACAGGTTCATCTAACGCTATTGCTAACACTTCCACCGAACAGGTGTATGCTAAGTCTGCACCGATTGCGACGGAGGCTTTGTTCAAGCCTGTCGTAAAGAATACAAAGGCTGAAACAAAGCCAAAGGCCTGCAAAAACTGGCTCGTTCGTGAACTAAAAGAGGCAGGGTTTAAGGGCAAAGGACTGCGAATCGCATGGGCTGTTGCTATGCGTGAGAGTGGAGGAAGGGCTAACGCGATTTCTTCCACTGGGGACTACGGTGTCTTTCAGTTCAATCGCGCAGCGTGGAGCGGTCAATCTTGGTGGAATACTAAGAAATTGCTTACACGCGACTACAACATCATGATTGCCTATCGCATTTCGCAGAAGGGCAAGACGTTCTACCCTTGGGACATTGATGGTCAAGGAAGACACAAGGGTAACTACACATCTAGCGGTGTGTATGGAAAGTATAAGTCGTGGTATAACAAGTATCCATGCGCTAAGTAGTTCGTGGTGGGGCAGGTAACCGAATCAAACGTAGGTGGCAACAGCCTGCCCCATCACTGCTATAATATGAGGCATAATGAGTGAAATATTAGATCACATAGAAGAAGTTAATCGTGTAGCCACAGAATACATCAAAGGCTTAAACGAAACAGAGATCAGCAGAGAACTAGATATTCCAAAGGCCAGAGTCTCCTCCCTTTTGAGAGAGTGGAAGACCATGGCATCTAGTTCTGAGGCGGTAAGGAGCAGAGCAAGAGAAGCCCTTGCATCAGCAGACGTTCATTATAGTAAACTTATTAAACAAGCCTATGAGGTTATTGACGATGCAAACACAAACGCAAACCTCACAGCAAAGACAACAGCGATTAAACTAGTTCTTGATATTGAAACTCGTCGCATCGACATGCTACAAAAAGCGGGGCTTTTAGAAAACAAAGAACTTGCAGATCAACTTATGGAAACAGAAAGAAAGCAAGAACTTCTTATGAACATTCTTAAGGAAGTCTCTGGTCAATGTCCAACCTGCAAGCCAAAAGTTCTTAATCGTCTAGCGGAGGTTTCTGGCCCAACAGGAGAGGCTGTAGTTATTCATGAGTCTTGATTTTAGTGACTTCTTCTCAGCACTTGACGACGATCCTTTTGAAGAATATCCTGTAGACTTGGATACATTTTTGCATGATAAAAACTTTTTAGATCAACCACCGCTATCTTCAATCCAAAGGGATTTAGTAGAAGCAATGAGTCAGATCTATAAAGAAGAAGATTTAATTAGATTCATGGGAGAAAAAGAAGGCCGTGACCATTTCAAAAAATACACCAAATCAGAGGTTATCCTCCAGTTGGGCAAGGGTAGTGGAAAAGACCACACATCGACCATTGGCTGTGCTTATTTGGTTTATAAACTCCTTTGCTTAAAAGATCCTGCTCGCTATTTTGGTAAGCCACCTGGCGACTCTATTGATATTATGAATATTGCTATCAATGCACAGCAGGCACAGAATGTGTTCTTTAAAAACTTTATTACTAAAGTAAATAGATCTCCATGGTTTGCTGGCAAGTATAATCAAAAGGTAGCCGTCATGGAATTTGACAAGGCTGTAACAGTTTATTCAGGACACTCAGAACGAGAAAGCCATGAGGGTTTGAACCTGATCCTAGCCATCCTTGACGAGATATCTGGCTTTGCTCAGGAGTCAGCAAGTGGTAATGAGAATGCAAAGACTGGTGATGCTATCTACAAGGCGTTCCGTGCGTCAGTAGACTCCCGCTTCCCAGACTTTGGCAAAGTGGTTCTCCTATCATTCCCTCGCTATCCAGGTGATTTTATTTCTAAAAGATATGATGAAGTTGTTGCTGAAAAAGAAGTAGAAGTTGTTAAGCACAAATTTATTATTAATCCAGAAATTCCAGAAGATGCGGAAGGAAATTCTTTCGAAATAGAATACAACAGAGATCATATTATTTCTTATAAATATCCTAGGGTGTATGCAATTAAGCGACCAACGTGGGAAGCAAACCCAACAAGAACTATTGAGGATTTTAAGGTTTCCTTTCTGACAGACTATGCAGATGCAATGCAGAGATTTGCTTGTATGCCATCATTCTTTTCAGATGCATTTTTTAAGGATCGTGAAGCATTAGAGCGAGCAATGTGTCTTCCTAATCCCATAGATAATTTTAAGAGAATAGAAAAGCGATGGGAGCCTAAAGAAGATATTCGATATTTCTTACACGCTGACCTTGCACAAAAGCACGACAAGTGTGCTATTGCCATTGCCCATGTTGAAAAGTGGGTAGAGGTGAGGACTTTTAATGATTACACTCAGGTTCACCCGTTCGTTGTTGTTGACGCTGTAGTTTGGTGGGAGCCAAAGAAGGAGGGGCCAGTAAATCTTTCTGAGGTAAAAGACTGGATCATTAACTTTAGAAGAGAAGGCTTTAGAATTGGCTTAGTTACTTTTGACCGTTGGCAATCATTTGATATTCAGCAAGAACTACAATCCGTTGGTATCAAAACAGATACGCTTTCTGTTGGTAAAAAGCACTATGAGGATTTAGCAATGCTTTATTACGAAGGAAGAGTTATGATGCCACATATTGATATTCTTTTTGAAGAGATGAGCGAACTTAGAATTGTTTCAGATAAAAAAGTAGACCACCCTCGTAAGGGTAGCAAGGACTTATCTGATGCTGTAACAGGTGCGGTATACAATGCAATTGCACACACTCCTCGTAATGCCAATCAGGAAATTGAGATCCACGATTGGAAGTCAATTGCAAAGAAGCATGAACGTGAAGAGCGAGAAAACATGCGATGGGAACCAGAAGATATGCCAGAAGAAGTTGCGTCGTACCTTGACTCCTTTGGTCTGCTCTGATAGAATATCGTTATGATTTTAGCGTTCCTTATAGCGACTCTCGTAATATTTTCTTTTAACTTAATCATCTCGCTTCTTGCAGTAGGAATTCAAATTCAGGAACAAGAAGTTTCCCCAATACACTTGATTAATATCGTTCTTGCTCTTATAATGATCTCGTGGAACATTGTTGCACTTATAAGTTTATAGAGTTACGGCAGGTAGGCAAATTGGTTACGCCGCCAGTCTTATAAACTGGGATTTCGATTGCGGGTTCAAGCCCCGCCCTGCCGACAAAGATAGGGTATAATTAATTTATGCCATACAACGTACAGCATAGAGGATCGTCATACGTCGTAGTAGATGACAGCGGTAAAGTAGTGGGAACACATGGAACAAAAGAAGAAGCAATAAATCATCAACGTGCGTTATATGCAAACGTTCCAGATGCATCAAAGAATATGAATCTGTATGAAATGTTAACGCCAGTAGAAAAGGCATACCATGATGCCCTAGTTGGCGTCGTGGCACAGCATGGATACTTTGATCAAGGCGCGCAAAGCGTTTGGGTGGGCTATGAAGGTGCAGCAGAAAATGAAAAGGCATCAATAGGCGTTGTATGCTCTAACTGTTCTTTTTATAAGCAAGATGGTGGATGTCAAATTGTTTCCTTTAAAGTTGAGGCTGGCGGATATTGTAGGCTTGCAGCCATTCCAGATAATCTAATTGTCGAGCCAAAAGAAGAGGACGACATGGAAGATATTGACAAGAAGGCCCCTTGCTGGGAAGGCTATGTCATGCGAGGAATGAAGCCATCAAAGGACGGTTCTGGAAGAATGGTCCCCAATTGTGTTCCAGCAACATCGAAGGCATACGAGGGATGTGGCTGCCAAGAGTGCTTGAGTGAAGACATAACATGTTCTGATTGTGATTTTTGTGCAGGCGAAATGTCTAAGGCAGAAGAAACATACACTCCAAACGATGGTATGAAGGCTGCTGCCCGTAGAGCACTAAAGTGGAAGGAAGAAGGCAAGGCAACTGGTGCAGGAACCCCTGTAGGATGGGGTAGGGCATCAGACATTGTTGCTGGAAGATCAATGTCCTTGTCAACTGTAAAGAGAATGTATTCCTTCTTCTCTCGTCATGAGGTTGACAAAAAGGGCAAAGACTTCTACAATACTTCTAATCCATCTAATGGTCGCATCATGTGGGATGCATGGGGTGGAGATGCGGGATTCTCATGGTCACGCAAAATAGTCGAAAGAGAACGAGCAAACAAGGTTTGGCAAGGTTCTCTTTTTACCTTAAGATAAGGAAGTGATCTAATTGCTATATCTCATAGCAATCATCCCATGGGTATTGACAGTAGCAGCATTGTTCTTTATAATATTACACAACAAGCCAATATACGAAGAGGAAGATATCTTCATGGATTTAGATGATGAAGATGATAATCAAACAATTCATGTTGCTGTGTACGATGACAAAGCATATTGGGTAGTGAACAATGTGTTTTATGAGTCAGATGTTACTAGGGAGCCAGACTTTACAACGGCACGACCAATTGATACAATGAATCTTCCACCAAAGAAGTTGAACGAACTTCTTATTATTTTAGACGAGTTGAAAGAACATCGAAAGGATTAGTATGAACATCGCAATTCAGGGAACCAAAGAGTTCTCTGATTACAATATTTTTATGCGTGCAATGGGAGTTGCCCTATCATCTATTGATGATGAAGAGTTCAACGTATATTCCGCTGGACCTGCACAGATCAATTCTTTCACATCTGAGTTTTGTAATCTTTCAGAGGAAGGCTTAAAGCGTCGTGGAATTAAGGTTAAATTCTACAAGGTGCCTCCTTCATATGTTGAGGAGAACATGTCGTCTTTCGATTACTTTGCCTTTCTCTCTACCCCGAATCAGCGACCGTCGAAGTTGGCGGCATCGGCTGAGTTGGCTGGAGTGGAGACTGGCATCTTCCGTTACTAGGAGTTGCCATGCTTTCTAAAAGAGATCGTGCATATCTGAGCGTTGCTCGTTATTGTGCAGCAAAGTCTACCGCTAAGAACACCCATGGTGCTGTAGTGGTAAAGGGAGGACGAGTTCTCTCAACTGGATGGAATAAGAATAGAAATCATCCAGCAATTGTCTCGCCTGAACACATCAAAACAGATTGCTCCTATCATGCAGAAGAGGTTGCAATTCGTGAAGCAGGCGAGGATAATGTAAAGGGCGCAGTCATTTATGTGGCTCGCATTAACCGTAAGGGACATGATAGAGATAGCAAGCCTTGTCCAAAGTGTGCCTCTCTAATTGAGAAGGTAGGGATTAAGCGAGTTATCTTTACAATGGAAGCAGGAGAAATAAACTATGCTAATAACTAGTCTAGAAGAGATGGAAGCGATTGTTGCAAGTCGTGGAGATCTTCAATGGGACGGATTCAATGTCGTCAAATACACCAACAGTGACAATGCTATGTATGGCGTTGATGGTGCATTCCTTAACGGCAAGTGGATGAAGAAGAAGGTTTTTCCTCTCACTGAAGAAGGATGGAATCTTCCACATTATTTCGGGAGAGAACATGCACAGGTGGAAGGATGACGCTAAGTGTTTAGGAATGGATACCAATCTATTCTTTGACAAGTACGAAGAAGAACAGTCTTTTGCTAAGACAATAGATAGTTTATGTAATTCTTGCCCAGTCAACAAAACCTGCTTTGCTTGGGGAGTTTCCCAAAAAGAGTGGGGAGTCTGGGGAGGTGTCTACCTGAAGGATGGTAAAATAGACAAAGAATTCAACGCTCATAAAACAAAGGATGATTGGTCTACAACATGGGAGCATCTAACAATGGAGGTACAGTGATTTATACTCCAGAGGTCAGCGCTGCCATTAGGTCAATACCTATGCCAGTTGAGATGACTGTTGATATTGTCGATTACGGAGCCTATCTTGGTATTAGGTTCTACGAAAGTGAATGGGCACACTTGTCTGAATCTGAGCGCATGAAGATGGCTATATATTTTCAGGCAGTAAGAAAGATGCTAGAGAAAGGTGGAGTAAATTCCACCTTAGATCCAATTTATGATAAGCCTGGGGTGCAGCAGTTAGGATGAGTATATTTATTTCTATCGCGTCATATCGTGATCTAGAGTTAACCAAGACTGTTAGAAGTCTTATTGATAATGCCGATAATCCACAGGATTTGCATTTTGGCGTTGTAGATCAAGATCATAGAAATAAATGGGCCGACCTTTCTTTTGTGCCAAATCTCAAGCATGTAAAGATTCATTTCAAGGACGCAAAGGGTGCTGGATATGCAAGAAAACTTGCAACAGAACTCTATGATGGTCAGGATTTCTTTTTCCAGACTGATTCACACATGCGCTTTGCAAAAGGATGGGACACCAAACTTAAGCAAATGTATGAGTGGTGCTCAAGGGATGCAGGGACTGACAAGGTTATTTTAAGTCAGTTCCCTGCACCCTTTGAGGTTCTAACTGATGGAAACGATTACTACATCAAGGGTGACCCAGACTTCTGGGATGAACCATCATGGACTTCAGTGGTAAACACATACTACGGAGCATGGGCAGGCAATCGTGAAAAGATTAAAGATTTTTCTAAGCCACATAAATCACATACAGTATTGGGCGCACTTATCTTTTCACGCGGTCAAATCGCATTAGACATTCCCTACGACGAAAGAATATCTTTCATGGGAGAAGAACTTTGTTATGCAATTAGAGCATACACAAGAGGATATAGTATATACGCACCACATGAAATGCTGGCATGGCATTTTTATAAAAGAAATGACAGGCCAAAAATCTGGGGAGACAAAAAGTTAGAATGGTTTAAGATAGAGAAAAATTCTAAAGACGTTCAGCGCGATGTGCTGCTTGGAATTGAGCAAGGTGTGTATGGCGTGGCAGACAAGAAACTTTATAAGCAATATCAAAATATGATAGGCATCGACTTTGAAAAGTTTTATAGTGAAGAGAAAGAGCCAACTAAAGATCTTGATTGGATATCTGAAGAGATAACCTTTGATTTTGAACCTGCGGTTAATTCTGGTCCATGTCTAAACAATGAACACAGCATCTGTACGGTAGATGTTTGCGTTTGTGATTGTCATAAGGAGAAGTGATGAGACAGCAAATAGTGCTACCTTGGAGAGATGCTGGGTGTTCGTACAGAAGGCATCATTTTGATTTTCTTCTTGACTATTATTCCAAAGAATTTGATGTTATTGTTGCTGACAACGATGGTGATTTTAATAGGTCTGCTGCTAGAAATGTGGGAGTAGAAAAGACACAAAGCGAGGTTGCAGTAATTATTGACGCAGACAACTATATCCCATATTCACAAATTCATGAGGCAATAAAAGTTGCTTCAAGATCAGATAGATTGGTTAAGCCATTTCAGTGGTTTGGATATCTAACTGAGGAATCTACTGCACTGTTCTATGATTTTATTGATAGCCCTATAACAGATTTTGAGCCAACATACATCGACCCTCCAATTGATGATTTTACTGGTGGCGCATATGTTATGAAAAAGTCTTTGTGGCAACTGCTTGGCGGCATGGACGAAGGTTTTATTGGTTGGGGTGCCGAAGACGATGCATTTCATCTTTTATGTAAGAAAAAAGGAGTTAGGGTAAGATATATAGAAGGATACGATTATCATCTATATCATCCTGCACACAGAGTAACATCTGAATTTAATTATGAAAAACTAATGAGAGAGTATGTAAATGGGAACAAGTCATCCAGAAACTAAGCCTTGGATCTTAGAAAAGATCAGGGAATATAAGCCAAAGACCATCCTTGATGTTGGTGCTGGCTCAGGAACATATGCAACAATGTTGAGGAAGAATGGATATACGAGAGCAGCAATAGATGCTGTAGAAGTTTGGACTCCCTATATCAAGGAGTTTAATCTTCACACAAAGTATAGAAGTGTCTATGCTGTAGACATTCGTGATTTTGATAGATACAATCATGATCTCGTAATCTTTGGAGATATTCTTGAACACATGAGTGTAGAAGATGCGCTTAAGGTTTGGGACACAGCATCAAAATATTGTGCTCATGCAGTTATATCTATTCCAATTATTCATTATCATCAGCACGCCATTAATGGAAACCCTTATGAAGAGCATGTAAAAGAAGATTGGTCACATCAAGAAGTTCTTGATACCTTTCCTAACATTGTAGATTCTTGGCAAGGTGACATTACAGGTGCATATTGGGCAAACTTTAGGTAAATGCTATAATCTCACCAAAAGGAGAGATCCATGTATGTTGCAAAACTGGTTAAAAATAAATTAATATTTCATGCAACTGTTTTAGAAAAGCACTGGTCTAAAGAAATGCTTTCTAATAGCGTAAATATTATTTCAGAAAAAAGTTTTTTATCAAGGCGTTCGGCACACAAGTGGATTAATGCTGAAATAACAAGAGACTTGTTTATGAAAAAAAGATTGGAGATAATTGATGAATGAAAATGAAGTAGTTATTCAAACACTAAACGCTATGCTTCAGCGTCATGCAAAAGTAGTTCAAGGATACGAGGTTGAGATTGCCAACCTAACCGCAGAGGTATACAGGCTAAAGTCACAGGTTGAAGAGTCAAAAACTAATGATTCTTTAGATTCGTGATAAAATAGAATAAAACACAAGGAGCGGATAATGTGGAAGATATCAATGAGGATGCATCAGATTATGTTTGCATTACACATCAGTCCTATACTCCTTGCGAAGAAGGCGAATTTCATTTAATATCAAATTGGCTTGCCGATGTTAAAAGAATAGAAAGACTAATAGAAAGAAAAAGAAATGTTTAAAAAGGAGAAGAGCATGAGTTGGAAACCAGTTGCTGGCGTTACTGTCTTGAGAGATCAGATTAACAAGCGTTGGCCTGATAGAGATAAGCGCAGTGACGGAATTTTGGGTGATGCCGCCCATGCTGCTAGACAGAGCGATCACAATCCAGATTCAAGGGGTCTAGTTCACGCTCTTGACATTGATGAAGATCTTAGAGGATCTAAAAATGACAACGTATGGTTAGCAGATCAGATTATTGCATATGCTCGTATGCGTAGATCTGGATCTAATAGACTCAAGTATGTAGTTTACGAAAATGAAATTGCTAGCGGAACATATGCAAAGCATTTCTGGACATGGCGTGGAGACAACTATGGTCATGAGATTCATATGCATATTAGTTTTACTACACAGGGCGAGTCTGATGCGACACCATTCGATATTCCAATTCTTACAGACGGCAAGGGTGATGTTTGGGATGGTCACGTTCCATTTTTTGACATTCTTCAGGATGCCATTGCTCTAGGTGCTGCAAACAAGGCAACTTGGAGATTGGCTTGCAGATTAAAGGAACTTGGTTTTTATGAGGGTCAAGTACAGCCAGAAGGAAGGCAGGCATACCCAAAGAATGCTATTCGTAAGATGCAAGATTACATGGGATGGGAACGCCGCGACTATGATCAAAAGACCCACAGAGCCATTTGGAAAGAACTAAAAATTTCCAATAATGAACCATGACCTTGATCACATTCCCCTAGAGTTTGTTTGACTATCCAACAAAATTTTGATACGATAGTATTACAAACCCAAAAGGAGGAATTTTATGAAGGCTTTTTCACGCCTTTTTGCGAATGTTTTCACAAGATCCACAAGATCAAATGACAACGTTTATCGTGAATGGGATAGGATGAGGTCAAAGGCAATGTCACCAAGCGAGTTGTCTGAGATCGATGCAATTTTTTCTAGATCTCTATGATCGTTGACATAACCCATCGTCAAGCACTATAATTGGCGGTGGGTTAGTCATTTCTACAGTTAGGATAATAATGCAAACTTTTGTTCCTTATGCAGATTTTAATCAGTCTGCCGCTGCCCTAGACAACAAGAGGCTTAATAAGCAACTTCTTGAAGGTCGTCAAATCTATAGCATTCTTGTATCGGGTCGTAGGTCAGGCGCTTGGGTCAATCACCCCGCTGTTAAGATGTGGCGCAACTATGACATGGCTCTTTTTGAGTATCTGGTAGCAATGAAGGACGAATGCAATGATCGTGGTATTGCCACTGAAAAGAACTGGAACGCCATTCTTGAGTTACACAATAACAACTGGAATCGTGGCAGTAAGGTCGTAATGCCTCCGTGGTGGAATGATAATCGTGTGCATGAGTCTCATCGCAATAATTTGTACGTCAAGGATAGCGATTATTACTCCATGTTTTCTAACGCCAATCGTATTGCCTGTTGTGATAAGTGTAACTATTTTTGGCCTACCCATACCCTGTTTTACAATGCAGAGTTTCTAGGTTATGTAGTATAATAATTCCGTTATGCTACACGCCTTAAATGTACATGATGAGATGCCACCCAAGGGTCCGATAAGAATATGGGACGCGGGTGTGCAGTGGGCCGATCTAGAAAAACAAAAAGGAACTTACGATTGGTCAAAACTTGATGCAATGATTGACGCAGCGGGCAAAAGATCTATTATGCTAGTTCTTGGTCATCCCCCAGCATGGGCTGCAAAGGGCGGTCCAGATGGCCGTCAAGCGGCATGGATGCCTGCGGGAAGCAACAGGCCTCCAGTAACTATGGCGGCTTGGAGAAGGCATGTAGAGGCTGTAGTGACCAGATACAAAGGGAGGGTGGCTCTATACCAAATATGGAATGAGCCAGCAGACAAAAGATTTTATTCTGGAGACTTCTCTGAAATTGGAACAATATGCAAGGCTGCATATCAGGTTATTAAAAAGATAGATAAAAATGCAAGAGTTGTTTCTCCTCCCTTGCAACCAAGGCGTCAGGCTGGGTGGCACAGAAGAGGAAAGGCAATCGTAAAGTCTTTGAAGGATGCTGGCTATCCTTTTGATATTTGGGCTATGCACATTTATCCACAAAAGGGTGAAGGTGTAGAGGGCTTCATCAGAGACTGCAAGTTAGTTATTGATGAACTAGAAAAGCATCCAAAAAATAATTGGTTGTGGATAACTGAAACAAATTACAATTTAGTTGGAGAAGGAAATCCATATCCTGTAAACAAGCAAAACCTTCTTATAAAGCAATCAGAAGATGCTTGCAGAATGCTTGACATTACCCGCATTTATTGGTATTCTTATATGACAAACGAGCCACATCTATTTGGCATTATTGAGTTCTAAGGAGAACAATGACACTTACCGATGAGCAGGAGAAGGCTCTACGAGATCTTGCTTCTGCATCAGATGCACTACGTCGTACTTCTGGAGGAAAGGCAGGCGACGCTGCTGAGAAGAAGTATGGAGAGGCGTACACACGTTGCTACGTCCTTGGTCTAAAGCAATACAAGATGCAGGTATGTAAGACTACTCGTTGACAAATGCCTTGCCCCTAGGCTACAATATAGGGGCACACGCGACTGTTGCATAATGGTAGTGCCTCTGCCTTCCAAGCAGATAGTGCCAGTTCGATTCTGGTCAGTCGCTCCAAGCCTCCATAACTCAGGGGACAGAGTAGGACACTTCTAATGTCAAGGTCGCAGGTTCGAATCCTGCTGGGGGCGCAAGGAGAACAATGAAACACTACAACGTAGTAATTGCCACACCAGGCTCCATGATTACTGCTGCTTATGTCAGAAGTCTGACAGAAACATTGCAAACTCTTAATGAATTAAATATATCTTGGCATTATGTAAATTATGAGTCTACATATATAAGATATGCTAGAGAGTCAATTGTTAATTACGGAAATCCAGAGGATTTGCACAACCAGATACCGTTTGACAATCAGTTTTCATACGACAAGATAATGTGGATTGATTCAGATATATCTTGGAAACCTAAAGACTTTCTTAATCTTTATTATTCTGATAGAGATATCATCGCTGGAATATATATGATATTTGGTGGAATGATTTCTGCGTCAGTTGACGGTAACAACTTTTTGCATCCCAATCAAGTTCCTCAAAGCAGGGAGTTTCAGGTATCCACTACTGGTTTTGGATTTGTTTGTGTAAAAAATGGGGTATTTGAAAATATGCCAAAGCCTTGGTTCGATAGCGGCATATTTGAAAAAGATGGAAAGATAATTACTACCTTAGGTGAAGATAATTCTTGGTGTGTCCGTGCCCGTGAATCTGGATTTAAAATATGGATTGATCCCAATGTTAAGGTGGTACACAATAAAACAGTGCCACTTGCTTGGCCTGAAAATCTCTGATACAATACTACCGATTAAGGAGAAACGATGTACATTAATGATATTGAGTTGCAAGAAGGGGAGTATGTTCTTCCTGCTGTAAAGGTAATAGACAACGCTATAGATAATTCAGATAGGTTGATTGAGATTGCCAACAGCATTCCAGATGGATGGGAGCCCTCCCTAGTTGGTAGTGACAGAAACGTTGATCAGGATATTCGTAGATCTAATTCATTCCCATTTAACGTTCATTTTGATAACCCACTTGAGTTTTTTGCAACGGCACAGAAGATCTATCTTTATGCTCAACTATATGCACAGGAGAATGGCGTAATGTTTACACACATGGAGCCAATCTCAATGCTTGAATATCTTGCAGGAGATGGATTCTATAAGCCACATCATGACTTTGGACCAGATATTCCCCGTAACATTTCTGCACTTCTATATTTGAACGATGTAGAGGATGGCGGAGAGACATATTTTGATAGATTTGATTTTTCTGTCAAGCCAAAGGCGGGAAGACTAGTTCTTTTCCCCTCTAATTTCCCTTACTCACATGAGGCGCGACACCCAATTTCTGGCAACAAATATGTTTTGGTAACTTGGTTTGGTATGCCTCTTGATCCATCGATCTTTGGAAACTACTACAGGTGATAATGTGAGCAGAATAGAATTAGTTGAGAAAAATGATGAATTGGGGTTTAGGATTTATCGATCTAATGAGATCGTAGAATACAAAGACGAGTTTATTAGACAGATTGAAAGTTCAAGAAGATCTTTGAAGGCAATTTATCCAGACATTGACTCTACATGGGGATACAATGTCTACAATCTTTTTGCCATATCTTCTGGCTATGAGTTGTTCTATAATCTTTATCAAGATTTAAAAACAATTAGCAGAGAGTTTTTGCAAGAAGACGGTCCCCTTTGGATGCAGTCATGGGCAAACTATCAGTGGGAAAATGATGTGCTAGATTGGCATACGCATTTTGACTGGAGATGCCACGGCTATATTTCTATTGAGCCACATGATTCTGTCACAATGTTTGATGGCTTTGATATTGTTAACGATGTTGGAAATATTTATATTGGACCAACAGATGTTCCTCACAAGGTGTATATTAAAAAGCCCCTTGACTCACCAAGAATTACATGTGGCTTTGATATTGCAGATGCATCAACACTTCTTGATATGCAAGAAAGAGATGCGGTAAATATTTCCTTTATGCCAATTTAGCGCTTGACAATTCTGTGGCAAGGCACTATAATTTATACCAACAACACAATCAAAGGACGGTATAATGGAAACAATGATGAGTACAGAAGAGAAAACTGACGTTATCAACGTTTCTGATCGTTGTGACAGGTGTAACGGTCAGGCGTTCTTTTGGGTAAACGGAGTTTCAGGAGATCTTCTTTTTTGTCGCCATCATTTCCTTAAGTATGAGGATGCTATTAGGGCTTATGCATTTGAGGTCATCGATGAAACCCACAAACTAAATAGCAAGCCTTCTGAATCAAGCGCTTGACATATACAAAACAATAGTGTAAAATTTTTGTGTTGGTTCTGTAGAGCAGCGGAGTGCTCGCCACCCTGTCACGGTGGAGGTCGTGG
>CAZKLA010000003.1:0-48116 GCA_964553455.1 uncultured Aquiluna sp.
TTGCCCAAGTTTCCTTAGTCATGCTGATTGCTTCGCCGGGGCCAAATGCTGCCAGTGTTGCGTTGATGTGCTTGTGCGCCAACGCCACAGGCTCCTGCTGTGCTGGCTTGTAGAAATCCTCCATCGGGATTGGCTTTGCCATCAGATTCTCACCATCCCACCAGACCTTGCTGACCTGTGTTCCGGCTGACGGGTCATGCTGTACTGGCTGCTCTTCTGCCAGCTTGTCGTCACAATCTGCGCAAATGGACTTTCCGGGGTGCGGGTATGAAACACTCCACTCTTTGCGGCAACCTTGGCAAAACACCGCCCACCGTTTCGGCTCCTTCCCTGTCATGGCATCCAACAGGGGTGTGCCGTATGTGTATTTCTCTTGTGGCTCTGCCAGTGCTTCTCGCAGGGCGGTGATGGCTTTTCTTGCAGGCCCTCCCGCATCCACAACTTTTGGCGTCCATTCATTCTGGTCATTGGCAGACACTACGACATTGACATACTCCTCCAACGCCTCCAGCGCCAGCTTCAGAGCTTCGTCTTTCTTGCTCATAAACCCATCTCCTTTCTGATTTGTCTGACTCGCTGCTCGGTCACGCCGACCTCGTCGGCAATGGCCAGCGGCTTGACGCGCTCGCGCAGCAGCTCTTCGATGCGCTGGCGGCGTGTGTGGCTTTCTGTGCGCTGCTGCTCGCCGCGCTGCCAGATCTCCAAGAACTCCTGCACCCGCTTCATGCCAATGGCCTTGAGCACCGTGACCGGCAGCTCGAGCGTGGTGATGCGCCGTCCGTCCTGGAGCTGGTATCGGCGCGACTTCATGCCGTCGGCGCGCGTGCGCGTCTCCAGGCACCTCATGCTGCGTCCTTGATCAGGTAGCGCAGCTCGACGGTGCGGGCGGCCTCGCGCAGCTTCGACGGGTTGGTCTTCTTCATGATCTCGATGGCCACGGCGATGAAAGTCTCGAGCTCTGCCCGCTCGTCGTCGCCCCAGCCGATCAGGGCTGCGACGCACGACTTCAGGCGCTCGTCCTTGAGCTTGTCGATGCGCTCGACCAGGTACTCGAGATCTTCGTGCGGCACGTTGGCGCGCATCTGCACCAGCTCGATCATGCGAGCGGACATCTCACCTGGCAGATTGCCGGGCATGCGCTCGCGCCTGGTCATGACAGAGATCTCCACTTGCTCTTTGGCTCGCTGGCCCGCTCCACGTAGAAGTGGATCAGGAAGTTGAAGATCTGCGAGTAGGACATCACAATGCCTGTATCGGCAGCGAGCCTGTCGCGGATCAGGTCGATGTCGCGCGACACCGGGATCGTCACGCGCTTGGTCTTCGGGTCGATCACAGCAGCGCCTCCTCGGAGTCCTCGCATGCGCGCTCGTAAGCCGACTTGCGCGGCTCCTTGGGCGGCAGCAGCTGCTTGCCGTTCTCGTCGAACTGCGGGAAGGGCCAGTTTGGGTCGTACTGCTTCATGCGGCCTCCTTCAGCTTTTGCAGCAGCACAGTCAGCTCGAAGCCAAGCGTGTTGCGGCTCCAGCTCTTGCCGAAGTAGTCGTTCTTCAGGCGATGCTCCAGTGCCTCAATCGTGGTTTCTTCTGGCTGCCACTGTTCATCGAGGCCGTAGCGCGAGCAGTGATTGCCGTTAACCTCAAACAGCTTACCGTCCTTACGGAACAGCACAAATGCTTCGCCATGACAGCAGCTGGCAATCAGCACATCAATGTCTCGGAACTTGGGGCCCTCAAGAGCCTCGGCTGTGAGTTGCTCGATCTCTCCGTAAGTTAAATATCTAGATGCAACAAAGTCTCTGCACATGCCCTCGAACTTCGACTCGGCCCAGTCGTTTAGGTAGATCGGTTCGCTCATGCCACACGCTCCACTCGGCCATCGCGCCACTCACGCGTTGCAGCGCGCCGGCTCGGGATGTTCTCGTGGTCCTGCGAGCCTGGGCGCGTGTCGGTCCAGGTCGGGATGTACTGGTCACCCTTTGGCACGCTGCCGTTGGTGTGATGGCGTGGGGGTGTGATGTTGGGGGTCTCTTGTGTGTCAGTCATGGTCGTCTCCATGTGTTCAGTGCAAAATCGCACGCCCGATTATAACCTTTGTGAAGTATTAGCCAAGAACATCATCGATATATTTTTCGAGCATGCGCCCAGCCTCGAGCACGCGCTCGCGATCGCCCTCTTTGGCCTCGAGCGTGCGGCGTGACCAGGTGCGGAACTCGCGCGACAGTGCGCGCCAGTGGTCAGGGTGATGCAGCTGCAGCCAGTCGACAGCGGCCACCATGGCCCGCAGCTCGGCGTGGCTGAAGCCGGTGACGTCCTCGAACTCGAAGGACGTGCCGACGGCTTTGGCGAACATCGGCGAGACGGTGGGGAATCCCAGGTCACGCTGCGCGTCGGCCCAGTCTTTGGCCGCCCATTGGCCAAGCAGCTCGCCGACCCAGTCTGGCTCGATGCGGATCATGACTTGCCCTTCCTGATGGCGGCGGCGATGGCCAGCGTGCCGTAGCCCTGCATGCCCATGGCCTCAACCAGCTGGGCGCACTGCTCGCGCAGCTCCTCGGCAGCGTCTGCCTTGCCCTTGACGCGGCCAGCCTCGTAGCTCTCGGCGTGGGCCAGCATTTGCATCGGCGGGTTGATGTGCAGGCTCGCCTGATCAGCCACGAGCTTGGCCAACCCTTCGTAGCGGCGCTGCCAGTACTCGACCTCGCGCCAGGCTGCGTCGCGCTGGGCCACGGTGTGGCGGTACATGGAGTCGTCCAGGCTGTTGCGCGGGTCCATGCCGCCGTTGGAAATGATGTCGCTGTAGCTCATGCCCGCACCTCCACCGTCACGCCGATCGCGCCGCCAGGCATCGGCTGGGTCCAGACGAAGCGCTCCTCGACCAGCACCTTGTTGCTGTCATCCTTCCAAAAGCCTGCCTTGGTCAGTGCATCCGCCGCCACCTTGCGCACGTTGTCGACGTCCCGGGCGCGCTTGTCCGGCGGGCCAAGCAGCCACGACACAACCAACGGCCCAGCAAGGGGCTTCTGGTCGGTCAGGCGACCCATGCCCATGCCGGCCACGATCTGCCCGACCAGCGCGTCGTAGGCCACCGCCTCGGCGACTTTGTAGTGGCCACCTGAGCGCGTGTGCTTCGTCGCGTGGTTTCCCAGGACCTTTGGCCAAGGCAGTTCAAACTCGTAAGTGTTCATTGCAAAGCCTCCTGTGAATGCGAGTGGTGAAGAAGCTCTGCGCTGCGTCGTGCTGCTACAGCCTCATCAAAGTCTTTGAAGTAGCCAAGTTGTGTGCGTTGGCCGTCGATGTAGATCTCAGCGCTCCAGACGCTGCGTTTGCTCACAAAACAGACGCCCTTGACGCCGCTGGTGTTGCGACGGCTGAGGCTTTTGTTCTGAGCGTTTTGCCTGCGAGTGGCCAAACGGAGGTTGTTGATTCGATTGTTCGAGCGGTTGCGATCAATGTGATCCACCGTGCAATCGGGCAAGACGCCGTGGACATACAGCCAAGCAAGGTTCTGCGCCTGGTAGGAGCGCCCGCTCACCGAAATGACGATGTAGCCCTCAGCGTTCGGCGTGTCGTACACGCGCCCGCTCTTCCTGCGCGTGAACACGCCAGTGGCGGCGTCGTAGTCGAGCTGGTAGGCCAGCTTTCTGAACGTGATCCCATCGCTGAGCAGTCCCGTTACTGTGACGTTATTCGTTTTTTGCATAAAGCTGGGTCCTTCAATACATCATTGTGATACCTGAACGGCAAGAAATGCGACGCGAGTGCGACCGCGAGAAGGCGCTGGAAACTCATGCTTGACCAACAACCCTGATCCAACAAGCCGATCAAGCAGCAATTCCTGCTGCTCACGATCGATTGTTCTGAAAGGTCGCGAGTACCTGGTCAGCTCCGACAGCGTGATTCCTTTTTCCCCCGACTTGATGATCACGCGGAGCGCGTCCTCCTCGACTCGGCTGTACCCGCCAGAAGCGAGTCGAAGGGCTTTGCAAGAAGGGCATTCACAGTTGCTGCAGTACATGGATTTCTCCTTTGTTGATGGTGTCGTAATTGTATCGTCTATTATGTCAATGGTTTTATTAGAGGGACAAAACCATACAACCGGACACCACCTTCTCTACACGGGGGGAAATACATTTTTCTTTTAATACACATAGTATTTTTTTTATTCTTATATATAGAGAAATCCAGCATTCATGCGGCTTTCCGGCCAGGACAGCCCTGTCCTGCCAGTGTCCGTGAGTGTCCGACTTATTCATCGCTGCCCTCCTCTGTCGGCACCGGTGCAAACTCACTGGCCACCCATGCCATGCGGCTCTTGCCGCGTCCCGAAGCTGGCTTGTACTGAACCAAGGTCACCAGATCTCGGCGCTTGAGTGAGTCCATGACGGCGTCCTGATCGTTGGGTTTGAGTGCTCGGAACATGCGGCTGGCCTCGGCCAGCTCTGCATGTGTGCGGCCCCTGATCGTCGCTGCACGGATCACGCGCAGGGTCTCTTGGGCTTGCCGGTCGAAGTCGCTGTCGCCCATCCGGCTGGCCACCTGCTCTTCCTGGATGCCCAGGGTGAACTTGACGAAGTCGATCGCCCACTGGGTGCTGGATGGGTCCATCTCGAGGCCGCCGCCGCCTGCCACCTGCTTGAGCTCCTGGGCCCCGTAGCGTGCGCAGGACATGGCCAGGGCCAGCTTTGCCGCGTGCTCCCATGCCCGGCCCCACAGGGGTGACAGCCCCTTGGCCTTGACCTGCTCCATGCGGTTTTCGATCCAGTCGTCGAACTCACGCAGGAGCTGGGGCGTCATGGCCGCCATGGGCAGCTCAATCGGGTTGGCTGGGTCCAGGCCCTGGATGCCGTTGGACAGCTCCCTGGCGGCCTTCATCCACTCGATCACCGAAGCCGGTGGCTGGCCAATGCCCACGTACTGCTTTGGCACCCGGCGATCGGGCACAAACATGAGGGTCATGCGGTTGAGGTAGCCGGACACGACGTCCTGGCTGCCAAGCGCTGGCCAGAGGGTCTCGGGGGTGGTGGTGCCGTGCAGGCCCACGCAGGGGTAGGCGATGTCCTGGCGCTCGCGGTTCTTCTGGTCCGCGTACTCGGTGCCGTTGTAGATCGTGCCGGCCGAGCTGAACAGCTTCATGAGGTTGGTCACGATGCTGGCCAGGTGTGGGCCTGCGCCCTTGGTGGCCACCGCCTTGAGCATCAAGCCCAGCTCGTCGATCTGGAACAGGCTCACCGGGTGGTTGGCCGTGCGCGACAGCAAGGCCTGGCCAGACGCGATCTCTTCGCCGCCCAGCAGGTCGTTCATGCCAGCGGCCTGGAACAGGACCTTGATGCACTTTCGCCCGTGGTCCTTGCCAGCGGATGTGCCGGCCACGCCGACGAAGTAAAAGTTGGTGCGCAGCCCCGTGGGTGTGGCCACCTTGCGCCCGAGCACCGTGCCGACCACCGACAGCGCAGCTGCCAGGGCCAGGATGGGCTGGGGCTTTTGCGCAGTCTGCAAGATCCAGTCGGCGATCTCCTGCACGATGCCGCCGGGCCTGAGCAGGTGCTGCGGGTAGTCCGGCACGTCATACGCCGGGCCGTCGGTTTCTGGCTGCGCCTTTGGCTGCACCACCTTGGCCGGCGCGTCAGTGGGGACTGCGACGTGTTCAGGTTGGCTGCGCTTTTCGGTGCGAGCGCGCTGCGCCTCGAGCGCTGCATCCAGGTCGATCGTCACGTCGGGCTGGCGCTTGGGTGCGTGCCGCTCAACGCCTGCCACCTTGGCCGCCTCGTCCAGGGCTGACTTGACGTCACCGTTGTGCTGCAGCATGCACAGCAGGTCGAACGCGTCGTGCGCGTAGCCGTCCGCCAGCGGGTCGCTGCCGTGGTGGCTGTAGCACCGCTCGTGGTCCTGGTCCTTGAACACGACGACGCCCGGAATCTTGGTGCTGCTGCTGGGGCACAGCCAGCGCTTGCCCTTGAGTTTGTACCCAGACTGGGTCAGCAGGTCCTCGATGGATACAGCATTGTTATAGGCCCCGATCACATTCCCATGCTCGGTGTTGACCGAGCGCGACGCCTGCACGTAACGGCGGCCGCTGTGCATCTTCTTCCATGGGCACAGGTTGTCGATCTCTTCGCGAAGGCCTGAGTTCTTGTCCGCCAGTGCGCGCCAGAAGTCCAGCAGCCTGGGCGGGATCTGCGGCAGCTCGTCGAAGTCCCACGGTGCCTTGCCCTCTGCCCAGGTGTAGTAGTGGCCATCGGGGTGCATCGATGGCGGCAGCACGTCCTGGTTGGGGCCCGCGCGGAACTCCACGATGGTGAACCGATCGACCGGGCTTTTGGCGTCCTGCTTTGGCCAGCCCACCTTCAGCAGCGGCATGTCTGATGGCACGCCCGCGAAGATCGCCTTGTCGCGGTTCGCCTTGCTGCGAATGCGCATGCCCCAGTCCATCACCTCGTCGTAGTCGATGCCAAACTCGTCGAAGATGTACCTGGCCCACGCCTCGTCGTCGATGTCGATCGCGCCGGTGCCGGACGGCTGGTGGACCAGCCCCATGTTTTGCAGGCCTTGCGCGAGCTTCTTGATCACCCGGTCTGGTGTGTTGACCAGCTCGCTGGGGGCATTCCAACCTGGGTGCGTCGGACCCTTGGTCTTCATCGGCATCATCACCAGGTTCCAGCCTCGCTGGATGTATGCGAAGGCGTGCTCGACTTGCGCCCTCTGCTCTGGTGTCAGTTGTGTTTGTGGTGTGTCATTGGTGTTGATCACTGTTCGCTTTCAAACACCGCTTTGCAACAACGAGGAAGACCCGGCGGACTCCGTGAAAGCGGGAAACCGGATAGCGTGGCCGCGCCCCGCCGGGTCTAAAACTTAACCATTGTGATGTTTGCACTGCCGAAAAGAACCCAGAACGGGTGGTATCACAACGCTTGCAATCACTTCACACGCGTGATACTTTCTGTTTCAGGATGTCTGCAGCGGCTTTGAGTTTGCCTTTGGTGGCGTGCTCGATGCGCAGCTGCTGCAGGTGCGGGATGTTCCCGCGTTTTTTCCAGTTGCTGAGGGTGGGCTGCGTGACTCCAATGGCGTCTGCTGCCGTGACCTGGGAGCCGAAGTGTTTGATCAATTGTTCAAAAGTCATATGTCTTGATTTGCTGTTAACGCGAGTCCCATCAGTATAACTGCTGTGATACGGGTTTTTCAACCCTTCACGGAATGTGCACATCAGGCCCCGTGAAAAGCCTTTTATTCCAATGACTAAAAACTTCGAAAAACTTTCGATTGGCGATAGGCTTCGATACCTCATCGAAGTACGCAAATACACGCAGGTCGCCTTGGCAGAGAAAATCGGAGTCACGCAAGCGGCTATCAGCAATCTGGTGACTGACAGCTCGCGAAAGCCTAGCGCACCCACGCTGCTAAAGCTGGCGGCCGCGCTCCAGGCAAACCCTGACTGGATCATGACGGGTCAGGGAGAACCCTTTGAGATGAACATCGTCGGCAAGAAGTCCGAGCGAGAGCTGCTCGAGGCTTACCGCAACATGGACCCGCAGGCCCAGGCTGCGCTGATCGCTGCTGCAAAGGCCATGACAAAATAATACCCGTGAAGTTTGTAGGGGATTCCTGTTGACGGGTGACTTCACAATTGTGATACACTCTGTTCCGTGGTTGATCGAAATCACACCGGCCCGGCGGATCTGGGACACGACAGGAGTCCGAAATGAAATACGCAAATCAATACGGCTGGAGCGATGTGACCCCCTTCGAGGTGGTTCGCGTTGTCAGCGACAAGTGCATGGAAGTCCGCGAGATGGACGCCGAGCGCGACGAGAGCGTGAAGCTCGAGTGGGTCGTCGGCGGCTTCGCTGGTGTCTGCACAAACCAGCGTGACCAGAAGTGGTTCATCAAGAGCAACCCGGACAACGCGGTGCTCCGCATCCGCCTCGGCAAGAAAGGCTGGAGGTCGGCCGACGGTCGTCGCTTCGACATCGATGACCAGCCCATCAGGTTCTACGACTACAACTTCTAACCCCAGGGGGCTTGACCCCCAATATCACAATTGTGATATACTGCAATTGCTGGCCCGGCAGATCCCGGGACGCATCAGGAGATCAACATGGCAAACGTCGAATACCAGGAAGCATGGGAAGCAGGCCGCAAGCGCAACATTCTCATGAACGCACGCAAGACATGGCTTGCCAACACACCCCGCGCCTTTGAGATCTTGGACGCTGTCGAGGCTGGCCGCGATTACGATTTGGGTCGCGTGTCTTACAAAGAGGGCTTCATGGGTTCCATGGCCCGCGCCCTCGACACTTTCGGCAAACTCACCCCCAAGCAGTCTGAGGCCGTCCTCAAGGGCATCGACGCCCGTGCAGCCAAGAGGGCCGAGTGGGCCAGCGAGAAGGCCGCCCTGGACGCCAAGCGCGAGTACATCGGCACCGTGGGCCAGAAGGTCACCCTGACCCTAACTACCGTCCACATCGTCGTTCTGGATGGCATGTACGGGACCAATTACCTCTACATCTGCGAAGACGCAGACAAGAACGTCGTCATCTACAAGGGCAAGTCCTACGATTTTCCCTTGAAGGGCGAGACCGCCACCATGACAGCCACCGTCAAAGAGCACGGCGTGCGCGACGGTGTCAAGCAGACCGTCATCCAGCGCCCCAAGATCGCTGCCTAAATATCACATTGCCAATACAGGAGATCATCATGAAACGCAACTACCGCCTCGCATTCAACGCCCTCAAAAAAATCGGTGTCCCGGTATATGTCCGCGACGACATGGACGGCCGCTTCCAGATCAGCGCCGAAGAGCCTGAGTCGTACAAGTGGGCCGACTACTACGCCTACAACCGAGAAGGCTGGGACTTTGGCGTGAACCCGCTGATCGACCAGGTGCTCAAAAAGTACGGCCTGTTCAGCGAGTGGATCAACCCAGGCGAGCTGGGTGTGTACAAGCTGTGATGGAGAACGCCATGTTCACCATCTACATCGTCGACCGTGCCAACCAACTTTCGCAACAGACCTTCGGCCGCCAGGAAGACGCAGACGCTGCCACCGACCAGTGGGAAGCCGTCGGCGGCTGCGAGGTCTACACCAACCGCCTGGCCGCTGTCTTGGCCAAGGATGGCTACGACCGCTTCACCCGTCGTCAGTCACAACGAGCAAGCTCGTGCATGACTTCACAATTGTGATATACTGAACACGTAAAAGGAGATTGAGATGAGCGAATTAGCTTTTGCACTTGAGCGGCTAAACAACCTGATCGACGCGGGCGTCGAGTTCCCAGACGCCTGCTACCAGGTGAGCTGCGAGGAGCGGGTTGTTTACGAAGCCCTGGCCGACGCTTACGACGCGCAGTTTGCCTGAACTATCACATTGCTTTAGGAGATCACCATGAAATACATCGTCACCTGCCCCCTTGGAACCGGCGTCACCGCCGACGCCCGCGCCCTGTACGGACGCGTTGCAGCCCTGCTGCTCGAGCGCTTCGACGAAGTCGGCTGCAAGTTTGAGCTGCGCAGCGAAGAGCTGGCGTTCAAGCCGGCCAGCATGCCCAGCTGGCAAAAGAACTACAGCATCGAATACTTCGGTGTGTTCACGTTCCAGTTCCAGGGCTACAGCGCCTACATCGACGGCGCACTGCGTGACCTTGCTGAAGACTTCGGCCTGGACTACGTCGACTGGACCCAAGACGGCAGCAAGTTCCGCATCAGCACCGCTGACCGCATCGTGGCCGCCTACGAGCGCGCCTACGGGGAGGCGGCATGAAGTACGACCTGTTCGAATTTGCCTCGCCAGGCATGACCCTGCCCCAGCGCGCCTGGCGCATCGCCCTTGTGTTGGTGCTGCTCGGTGTCTGCGCCCTTGACCTTTTTTACTGGAGACCGTGATGCCCTATGTTTCAGTCCACATTGACCTCGACGAGTTCGACGACGATGAACTTGTCGAAGAGCTCGAGTCGCGGGGTTACGCCTGCAGCAAGGACGCCGTGACTGGCGTCGAAGGACTCGATCGAATCGAGCACTTGGCGGTCTGCGGCCAGCTCGAGATCGCCCGCACAGAAGCCCTGCAGCTCGTCAGCAAGGCTATCGGCCGCCCCATTTAACCAACCCCAGGAGACCACCATGAACGACATCATCAAAGCCAAACGCACTGACCCCTTCATCCCCGTCGGTCACCCCGAGTTCATCTGGACAACTGGTGCCGACGTGCAAGCCACTTGGCGCAAGTACGGCTGGGTCCCACCATCCGAACAACGCCAGCAAATACTCGACCAAAACGAAGGGGCTTTGCAGACTTCACAATTGTGATACAATAATTCCGTGGTCAAGAAAAAGACCACACCGACCTGGCGGTTCCAGGCACTCCAGAAGGACGCAAAATGCAAGTAGTTCAAATTCAGATCAGGCAGGTGTACGGCAACAGCCTGTACTACCCCGCCAACCAGGCCGCCGAAATCTTCGCCGGCATCGCTGGCAAAAAGACTTTCAGCCGGGCTGACATCCGCAGCATCCAGGCGCTCGGTTTCCAGATCGAGTATGTCAATGCTTACGAAGCCCTGGAGGTCTGAAATGGCACGCAGTGTTTACATCCCAAGCGCAGCAGCAGAAGTCGTCTACGCCGACGCAAGCTGGATGGAGGAGAGCTATGACTTCGACGACGCGATCGACAACGCCGTCTACGCGCTCAAAGCAAAGTATCCCAGCCTCGAACAACCCAGCCGCACTCGCTGGATCGGCAACGAGGGTCGCGTGATCCTCGAGAACAAGCTGGTCAGCATCGTGGTCAGCGAGTACTGCGGCCTGGTGGCCATCAGCGCGGTGGTCGAACCTGGCTACGGTGCCCTCGCCGAGCGCTTCGGCAACAACATTGACCTCACCCCTGCAGCCAACGCCTTCGGTGCCGAGCTGGTCTGCCGTGGTCGGTTCAGCAACGGCGAAGCGATCTTCGACCGCAAGGCCGGCAACAACCCCGGCGCGCTGGGCCTCGGCTACAGCAGCAAAGAAGGCTGGATCTAATTGACCCGCAGGAGTATCACAATGCCATTCACCGTCTACATCAAACGCTACCAGGACGCCGAGCCTGTGGCCGTCACCAAGTCCACCACCGCCGGCCAGGCCCTTCGCAAGATGGGCAGCGTCATCAGCGGCAAGTCACGCATCGCTGACCTCGAGCAGTGCTACGCGATCGGCCAGCGGTTCGGCTGGATCTACAGCCGCGACGAGCTGGCCAAGCTGGTGCGCTTTGGCAGCCCCCGCCCCCAGCGCGGCACCGAGGTCAAGTACCAGCCCACCGACAAACCATCAATCAAAACCAATCGCGGCGCGGCCGCCTGAAAGGATTCAACATGTCTGCATACCTTGTCCCCGATTACCACATCAACGCCCTGGTCAGCTGGGCCGCCAGCCGGCACGGCAGCAACGCTGTCAGCTACTACTGGGCTGGCAAGCGCCGCGAAGTGCGCGGCGAAGAAAACCGCATCGCCTCGGTGCTGTACGCCGAGAACGTCCGCAGCGTCAACTCCCGCTACCAGGAGGCCGACCCGGCGCACGGCTTCGTGTTCAAGCGCGTGATCAACGTGCTCAACCCGATCGACGTCATCAAGGGCTGCCACGGCTACAGCTACCAGGCCTGCGAGGCTGAGGGCTGGGAAGAGTCCGAGGCCTTCGCGATCATCGAGGGCATCGAGCGGTCAGCGATCCGCGCCCTGCCCGGCTACGAAGACTCGAACGCCTGGTGCATCAGCGGTCCCAAGTTCAACCTGCCGGAGGCAGCATGATCACCATCAACATCAACAACAGCGGCTCGGCATTCGACGAGCCAGATCAAGAAGTCGCCCGCATCCTGCGTGAGCTGGCCAGATCCATCGAGCAGGGCGTGCAGCGCACCACCCTGTATGACATCAACGGCAACAAGTGCGGCACGGTCTCGATGCTGCTGGAGGACTGATCATGAAATACGCCATCAAACTCATCTACGACAACGGCCAGGGGGCCTACCTGGACGTCAAGGGCCGCCACACCTGGAAGACCAAGCGCGCTGCGCTGAAGCACCTGGACGTGTGCCTGCAGCTGCTGGCCAAGAACCGCTTTTTCCGTGGCGTTGTCAGGGTTGAATTGGATCAAGGTTTTTTTGCTTGACCCATTGCAACACTTCACAATGCTGATATACAATCTCACCTGAGACCACGTTTTTTAACCACTCCGAAAAGGACGCAATCATGAAAGCAATGACCATCTCTGAGCTCGTAGCAGCTCGCATCTCCGCCAAGCAAGCTGAGGACGAAGCAATCGCTGAGCGCCGCAGCATCGACGAGCAGCTCGCCGAGCTGCTCAAGAACCCCGAGAAGCCCGAGGGCTCCGTCAGCAAGAAGCTCGAAGACCTGGGCTTGAAGCTGACCATCACCTACAAGATCAACCGCAGCGTCGACGCCAAGAAGCTGCAGTCTGAGTGGGACAAGCTGTCTGCCGGTGCGCAGGCCGCATTCAAGTGGAAGCCCGAAGTCAGCGTCAGCGAGCTGCGCAAGCTCGAGGGCATCGACGCCACCGTGGCATCCGCCTACATCACGTCCAAGCCAGGCGCTCCTGGCGTCGAGATCCAAGCCATTTAATCAACCGGGCAATATCACATTGCCCATACATCTGGAGACCCCATGGCAATTCAACTTGTATCGACCAAGCAGGCAGCGCAGCTGTCTGGCTTGAAGTTCTTGGTCCACGGACCAGCCGGTGCCGGCAAGACCACCTTGTGTGGCACCACCGGCGAACCCACCATCATCATCAGCGCCGAGTCTGGCCTGCTGTCCCTGCGTCACCTGGACCTGCCGGTCATCGAGGTCAAGACCCTCGAGCAGCTGTACGAGGCCTACGACTACGTGGCCAACACAGGAGAGGGGCAGCAGTTCAAGTGGATCTGCCTGGACTCCATCAGCGAGATCGCTGAGGTGGTCCTGAACCACGAGAAGAAGGTCGCCAAGGACCCGCGCCAGGCCTACGGTGCGCTGGCCGAGAAGATGACCGACCTGATCCGCGCATTCCGCGATTTGCCTGGCCGCAACGTGCTGTTCCTGTGCAAGCAAGAGCGCGCCAAGGACGAGCAATCGGGCGCGATGCTGTACTACCCAGCCATGCCCGGCAACATGCTCAAGCAGGGCGTCGGCTACTTCTTTGACTTTGTCTTTGCGCTGCGCGTCGAGAAGGACGCCGACGGCAATCCCACTCGCTGGTTGCAAACCAACCGCGACTACAACTACGAGGCCAAGGACCGCTCCGGCAGCCTCGAGATGTTCGAGTCCCCCGACCTTTCGGCACTTGCCACAAAGGTCAATTCCACCAACGCCAACTAACTCCCGAAAGGACACCCATCATGGCGCAATTTTCATTCGATTCAAACACCGCTCCCAAGCGCGAAAACAACTATGAGCTGCTGCCGGCCGGCTTCTACACCGCACAGGTGATTGAGTCCGACATCGTGCCCCTGGCATCTGGCCAGGGCCAGGCCCTGAAGCTGACCTTCGAGGTGCTGCAGGATGGCTACCGCAACCGCAAGGTGTGGGCCCGCCTGAACATCCGCCACAGCGGCAGCCCCGAGGCTGAGCGCATCGCCAACGAGCAGCTGCGCGAGCTGTGCGAGTCGATCGGCGTCGTTCGCATGAGCGACACCGTCGAGCTGCACAACAAGCCCGTGCAGATCCGCGTGAAGATCCGCGAGGACAAGACCGGCAAGTACGAACCGCAGAACGACGTCGTTGGCTACAAGCCCGTTGGCGGCAGCGCCGGCCACGCTTCGGCGATCGTCGGCGGTATGGCTCAGCGCGCAGCATCGCCTGCAGCCAACGCCCCAGTGGCCGCTCCTGCAGCCGCCGGTGGATCAACCCCACCCTGGGCCAAGAAGACAGCATGATTTTCGGGGCCGCCAAAGCGGATGCTGCTAGGCGCTCCTACTCCGAACCGGCTGGGCGTGGGTATCACGCTTGGCCCTGCAGACGCAGCGAGTAGCGGCCCCACCCGTAACAAAGAATTGAGCACCACATGAAAGACATTCAACTCAAAGAGCTGCAGCGCGCAGTGAAGTTCATTGACGCACTGGGCTGCACCTACAAGATCATCACGCCCGAGGGCGAAGAGTTCGGCACCCTTGAGGTCAAGCTGCCCAAGGATCGCAAGCGCGCCCCCCTGCGCTACGCATACGGCGAGATCGCCAAGTTCTACAAACCCCAGCTCAACTTGGCCGCCGAGATCGGCGACGTGCAAGAGATCGCCATCGGCAAGTTCTCTGCGGAGGACATCCGCAGCGGCGTGTGCAGCGTGCTCAGCAAAGAGTGGGGCAAAGACACGTACACGACCAGCTTGACCGACACCTCGGTCGAAGTCTTGCGCATCGCGTAAACACAGTTTCATCAACCGTCAAACAGGAGATCAATCCATGACAACTCACATCTACGCCGTTCAAGGCCCTGACACTTTCCGCCTGGTCGAGGCATCGACCAAGCAAGGTGCCCTCAACCATGTCGTGCGCGACATCTTCACCGTCGAGCGCGCCAGCCAGAAGACCCTGGTTGCCGCCATGCAAGACGGCGTGAAGGTCGAGATCGCTGGCGTCGCGCCAGAGCAAGCCGAGTAAATAGCCTGTGCCCTCGCGTGCGGGGGCATGGCCTATTCACTCCCACGGAGCAATCCCGATGGCAACACTGCCCGAGCCGGTCCACACGACCGTCAACATGATTTACACCGCATACGAAAACGATGCGGACGATGGCAACCGCCCTCACCTGGGTGCCAGCCTGATTGGCCACGCCTGCGAGCGCTACCTGTGGATGACCTTTCGCTGGGTCGACAGCAAGAAGTTTCCCGGCCGCATGCTGCGCCTGTTCGAGACCGGCAGCCTGGCTGAAGCCCGCTTCGTGGCCAACCTGCGGCGCATCGGCGTCGAGGTCCACGACACCACGCCAGACGGCCAGCAGTGGCGCGTGGCTGCCCTGGGTGGCCACTTCGCCGGCAGCATGGACGGTGCAGGCCGTGGCTTCCCCGAGGCCCCCAAGACCTGGGCTGTGATCGAGTTCAAGACGCACAGCGAAAAATCCTTTACCGATCTGGTAAAGAAAAAAGTGCAGGCGGCCAAGCCGCAGCACTACGCCCAGATGCAGATCTACATGGGCGAGACCGGCATGGAGCGCGCCATGTACATGGCCGTCAACAAGAACACCGACGAGCTCTACGCCGAGTGGGTCCACTTCGATCCGGTCGAGTTCGCCAAGCTCAAGGCCCGCGCCGAGCGGGTGATCCGCGCCGCCGAGCCGCCGCTGCGCATCAGCAACGATCCGTCCTGGTTCGTGTGCAAGATGTGCGACTTTGCCGAGCACTGCCACGGCGAGAAGGCCCCGGCCGTCAACTGCCGCACCTGCGCGCACAGCACGCCAGAGATGAATGGCGACGCACGCTGGAGTTGCGCGCACGTCAACCCAGACCCGAACGTCAGCAGCATCCCGATCAAATTGCAGCGCACTGGCTGCAGCCAGCACCGCTACATCCCGATCCTGCTCGAGCGCTTCGCGAAGCAGTCCGACTATGTCAATGGTGATGTGGTCTACGAGGGCGAGGCCGGGCGCTTCGCCAACGGCGACCCCGCCAACGGCGCGCTGGCGTCGCAGGAGATCCGCGACTGCGAGCAGAAGGTCATGCTGGCCGATGCGTACCGCATCAAGTGCGAGCTCATGGGCCAGGGCATCGATGCAAAGGTGGTCGCATGAGTCACTTCACCGAGACAACCACCCAGAGGGCCAAGAAGCTGCACCGCTGCAGCTGGTGCTGGCAGAACATCGTGCCAGGCGAGGTGTACCGGCGCTATCGCCACTTCGACGGCGGCGACGCCGGCACCGTGAAGATGCACCCCGAGTGCTACGACGTCATGCAGGAAGAGGCGGCGGAGTGGGGTCCGGACTTTGAGTGGATACCAGGCCAAGAGCGGCCAACAAAGGGGGCGTTCTAATGCAGCTTCGCCCCTACCAATCCCGCACCCTGGACGAGCTCTGGGGGTGGTTCAACAAGCACGACGGTGGCAACCCGATCGTCGAGGCGTGCGTCGGTGCCGGCAAGTCCTTGATGATCGCCGCCCTGGCGCAGCGCGCTGACCAGGAGTTCCCTGGCACCCGCATCCTGGTGCTGGTCCACCAGAAAGAACTGCTCGAGCAAAACGTCGAGAAGCTGGTGCGTATCTGGCCAGAGGCCAACGTCGGCCTGTACAGCGCCGCGATCGGCCGCAAGCAGCTCGGCTGCCAGCTCACCTACGCCACGATCGGCAGCATCTACAAGCGCGCCTTCGACCTGGGTCGCATCGACATCGTGCTGGCCGACGAGTGCCACCTGATTAACCCCAAAGAGGCTGGCATGTGGCGGTCCTTCATCAAGGACCTGGCCCTGTGCAACCCCAACACCCGGGTGATTGGCTGGACCGGCACGCCCTTTCGCGGCAACGGCGTCTGGCTGACCGCCGGCGACGAGCCGCTGTTCACCAACATCGCCACGCAAGTGAAGATGAAGGAGCTGCTCGAGCTGGGGTTCCTGGCTCCGCTGGTGCCCGCCCCCACCGTGGCCCGCATCGACACCCGCGACGTGCGGATGTCTGGCGACGACTACGTGATCAGCGAGCTGGCCAAAGTCACCGACCGCGAGGAGCTGGTCGAGGCCACCTGCGAAGAGATCGTGCAGCTTGCCAGGGACCGCAAGCGCTGGCTGGTGTTTGCCGTGACCATCGCCCACGCGGAGCACGTCAGGGACGCGCTCAAGGCGCGCGGCGTCGCGGCCGAGCTGGTGAGTGGCGACACGCCCAAGCATGAGCGCGCAGCCCTGATCAACGGCTACCGCGCCGGCCGCATCAAGTGCCTGGTCAACGTCGGCGTGCTGACCACTGGCTTTGACGTGC
Source organism: uncultured Aquiluna sp. (assembly GCA_964553455.1). Classification (GTDB taxonomy): domain Bacteria; phylum Actinomycetota; class Actinomycetes; order Actinomycetales; family Microbacteriaceae; genus Aquiluna. The sequence goes on from CAZKLA010000003.1 coordinate 16,907, forward strand.
CCGAGGTGGACTTCATCGCCCTGCTGCGGGCGACCAAGTCGCCGGTGCTGTACGTGCAGATCGCCGGCCGTGGCATGCGCTGCGTAGGTGCCAACATCCTGGAGTCCACCGCCAACGGCAAGGCCGACTGCCTGTGGGCTGACTTCACCGACACGACAGCCATCATGGGCCCCGTGGACGCCGTCAAGGGCCGCCTGCCCACCGGCAAACGCAAGGGTGAAGCGCCAGTCAAGCTGTGCCCTTCCTGCGGCAGTCAGAACCCAGCCAGCGCCACCGAGTGCCTGGACTGTGGCTTCCTGTTCCCTGAGCCTGAGCGCATCAAGCATGGCGTCGAGTCATCCGCTGCGGCCGTGCTCAGCAGCCAGAAGCAAACCCTGTTCGAGACCGTGCCGGTGAGCGAGGTGCGCTACCGCCTGCACAACAAGGAAGGCAAGCCGCCAAGCCTGCGCGTCGAGTACTACGACGGCATGCTCAAGAAGGCCGCCGAGTGGGTTTGCTTGTCGCATGAGGGCTTCGCTCGCATGAAGGCCGAGCGGTGGTGGCAGCAGCGCACCACGATCGACGCGATCCCTGGCAACACCGAAGAGGCGCTCGAGTGGCTGGAGTACAGCAACGCGATCCTGCGTAAGCCCGAGGCAATCGTTGTCACAAAGTCAGAGAAATATCCGAGCATCGTTTCATATCACTGGGAAAGCAGAACATGACCCGCATTGAAATTCAAACCAAAATCGAGCTGTTTCGCCGCGAGCTTCGCACACTGGAGGCGATCAAAATCCACTGCGGAAATTGCGACCACTTTGCCACTGGCCGGTGCCAGAAGTACCAAGCCGTGCCGCCGGCAGAAGTGCAGGCAGTGGGGTGCGATGAATACGAGTACGACGAAATCCCCTTCTAAGGTAGTATCACAATGGCAATATCAATAAACACATGGCCGCCTCGCTCTTGCGGATGGCCCGACTGCGCGTGCCTGTACAACAAGTGCGATCAAGACCCAGACCCGGTTCCCACAAAGCCCCAGCGCGAAGGCGACCAGCCCATGCCGGTGGCCAACGACAAGCCAGCCGTCTGGCCGATCGTGATGGCTGACATGCAGTCACGCCACGAGCTGGGCATCAAACGCTACGGCACACCGCTGCAGCCGCACAACGGGCGCGACGCGCTGCGTGACGCATACGAAGAGGCGCTTGACCTGGCCGTCTACCTGCGCACCGCAATCTTTGAAAGGGATGGCAAGTGAAATACTTCGCAATCATGGTGGCCATGTGGGCCGGCTGCACCATAGCAATCGGATTGATCGCCAAGGTAACTTACCTCGTCTTCATGATTGGGTGGGGCTTGATATGAGCGAAGACATCCTCACCGAGGATCACTTGTGCGCGATCTCGGACTACCACACCCGCGACGGCCTGAAGGCCTGGCTACGGGCAAACAGCATCCCATTCATCGAGGCCAAGAGCGGATGGCCGCGCGTGCATCGCAAGGCGCTCGAGCATGCGATGGGCGTGAAGCACAGTGAGGACTTGGTCAAAGGCGCGCCCGTTGAATTCAACTTCGACGCGTTGCGCTGAAGTATCACAAGCCTTATACTTTGCGCATGAAAAGACTTCCACGCTTCAGCGAGAAACGCGGCACCAGCAAGAGCGGCAAGGAGTGGGTGGCCTACTACCACACGCCCAAGGTCGACGGCAAAGTCAAGTGGACACCGCTGGGCAACAACCGATCTGCCGCCCTGCGCAAGTGGGCTGAGCTCGAGGGCAAGGCCACGCCCAACGAGGCCGGCACCTTCAACGCAGTGGCCGATCAGTACATGGCCTGGGCCGAGACCGAGGTGGCCAACGGCGAGCTGGCACCGCGCACGATCGCCGACCGCAAGAAGTATCTGAAGGTCATGCGCCCGGTGTTCGGTCCGCACCCGTTTGACGCCATCAAGTCGTCGGCCGTGGTGACCTACCTGGACGTGCGCGGCAAGACGTCCAAGCACAGCGCCGGCCAGGAGCTGCGGTTCTTGTCGGCCATGTGGAACTGGGCGAAGGCACGCGACATCGTGACCACGGCCAACCCCGTCACCGGCATCAAGCTGCCAGGCACCGGCAACCGCATGATCGAGGTGCGGCCGCAGGACTACTGGCTGGTCCACGGCTGCGGCGATCAGATGGTCAAGGACGTCATGGAGCTGGCCGCCAGGCTGGGCACGCGCCCGCAGGAGGTGTTCGGCCTGACGTGGGGCAAGGTGGATCTCAGCGCCAGCCCGATGACCGTCAAGGTCTGGATGAACAAGACCACCGGCTTCAAGATCGTCGTCGCCGACGCCGAGCTGGAGGCCATCATCGCCCGCCTGCGGGGCGATCGGACCAAGCCCAAGGGTCACGTACTGGTCGACGAAGATGGCAAGCCCCTGAACCCCGTGGGTGCCTTCCGCTACCGCTTCGCTGCGGCCAGGACGGCAGCCATCAAGAAGGCCGAGGAGGCCGAGGTGGATCACCAGGACTTCCAGCTGCGCGACTTGAGGCCGATGGCCGGCTTGGCTATGCTGGACGCAGAGGGCATGGACGCCGCGCGCCGCCTGCTTGGCCACACCACCGAGCGCATGACCGCGCACTACACCACCAAGCGCCGGGGCTTCGTGAGCAAGTCAGCGAGCATCAAGGTTAGAAGTACTTCTAACCCTTCACAAGAGTGAAGCTACAATGTCGCTGCAACTCGTTGATTTTGCTGGAGGCGGGGGTCGGAATCGAACCGGCGTACACGGATTTGCAGTCCGCTGCCGTGATACCCCGCAAACCCAGTATCCATGCGGGTTTGCAGCCGACAAGGCTATTCATTCACTTCTAAATTATCACAATGATTGTGGCCTGGCGAGCCGCATGAATCCTCAACCCACCGCCAAAAAGTTAGAAGCAAAAAGGACCACCATGACTGAAGCAGCACAACGAGAAATGACCTACGGCGAGAAGGCCGTCGGCCTGACTTTTAATCCCAGCAACGACGACGCCGTGGCCCAGTGCAAGGCTGAGTTCGCCCGCGTCATCGACCGCATGAACGACCTGCGCGCCTCGACCGACAACGCCGAGGTCAAGCGCATGGCCAGCGTCGCCATCACCGAAGCCCAGACCGCTCAGATGTGGGCAGTCAAGGCCATCACTTGGAGGGGCTGAGCATGAACAACGAACAGATCGCCCGCGTGTGTCACGAGGTGAACCGCGCCTACTGCCAGGCCCTCGGCGACATGAGCCAGCCCGCATGGGAAGACGCACCCCAGTGGCAAAAGGACAGCGCCCTGCTGGGCGTCAAGTTGCACACCGAAAAGAACGTCGGCCCCGAAGCCAGCCACCAAAGCTGGATGGCGCAGAAGGTCCTCGAGGGCTGGGTCTACGGCCCCATCAAGGACCCCGTGGCCAAGACGCATCACTGCATCGTGCCGTTCGACATGCTGCCCCAGGCCCAACAGGCCAAGGACTTCATCTTCCGCGCCGTGGTGCATGCACTGCGCCAGACCGCACCCGCCGACGACAACGACTTTGCACTGGGCAAGGCCTGCGACCTGTCCGGCGAAGGCGCCTGCGAGGCTTGCCAGTGAGCTTCGTCTGCCCGCTGCCACCCGTCAAGGTGCTGGTCCGGCCCGAGTACCTGTACGACTTCCAGTGCGACAAAGACGCGTCGCTGGTCGAAGGCATCTGGTGCTCGGTCAAGTCGATCAAGGGTGAGGCGTTCCGCTTCGAGACCTACCTGCCCGAGTACGGCGCGCTGTACGACAAGCTGCCGATCAGTGCGTTCTACTGGCACTGCCCGACACCGGCCGGCGAAGACCTACCGCTCGACGTGCTGCAGATCTGGGACGCGCTGAGCTACCACGTCACGGTGGTCGAGAAGCCCTTGCTCAAGGGCCTGCGTGCGCAGTTCTTCGCCAAGGACAAGCAGGTCTACCAGGGCGAGTTCATGTTCACGCTCGACACCTGCAGCCCTGACCCGCGCATCCCCGACTTCGGCTTCAGCGAGACCGTCGACGAGCACAAAAGCTACAACGTGCTGAAGCTGGACAACGGCCAGTTTGCACTGCAGCCAAACAACCGGTGCCAGTTCTTTGATCCTGCGTTCAACCCGCAGGAAATGAGGCGGCCCGACTTCAAGGTGGCCACCAAGAAGTACCGCGTCGAGCAGCACGCCAAGTGGCGGCTCGGCGACACCAGCAATTTCAACTACGAGAGCAACACATGAGCACCACCTATGCGATCGCCAATGTGCAGCACAGTCTGCAGGCGCTGAAGGAAATGATCCCGCCCGAGAAGTGGAGCGAGACCCCGCTGCCCGTCATTGCCGCCCCTGGCTGGTGGATGGAGGAGCTGCGCACCGAGATGGGCATCGAGCCAGGCTTCGAGCCTGAATCGATCCACGGCTGCAGCGTTATCCGCAACGACGAGGTCACCGAGCCATGGCTGATCGACCACGACGGCAAGCGCTACCCGATCCTGCCCAAGTGGCAGCGGGCCAAGCCAGCCGACACCGAAGGGGGTGAGGCATGAGCATCGCAACCGTGACATTCGAGGACGATGGCGACCAGGTCAAGATCGGCATGAACTTTGGCGGCGAGGCTGCACAGGAGACCAGCGGCGCGCACCAGATGGCTGTCTCCGCTGTGCATAGCCTGCGCCGCGAGCACCTGACCAACTACCACCGCACCGCCAACTGGCTGAAGGCCTGCGGCAAGGAGCCAAACATCAACGGGCTGTCCGTCCAGATTGGCTGCCACCTGGAGGAGTTCTGCGAGTTCCTCGGCACCCTGCGCTCGGACTCCGAGGGCTACGGCAAGCTGATCGAGCGCACGCGCGTAGACCTCGAGTGGTTTGCCAGCAAGCTCAAGAAGGGCGAGCAGTTCGTCTACATCCCCACGCACCTGCGTGTTGATGCGCTGGACGCCCTGTGCGACACCGAAGTGACCGGCAACGGCGTGGCCTACATGGCGGGCTTCGACAAGCCCGATGCCGACCAGGCTGTGTTGGCCAGCAATGACGCGAAGCTGGTGGATGGCAAGCCCGTCATCCTGGAGGGTGGCAAGATCGGCAAACCCGAAGGCTGGAAGCCGCCGGACCTGCGACCGTTCATCTAAGAAAGGGGGCCAGTTGGCCCCCTTCTTACTTTGGCACCACCCGCAGGTACTCGCGGTTCATCTCGGTGGCCAGCTTGTCACGCTCGACCTGCAGGCGCTTTCTCTCCAGCGCTTTCTCGGCCTTGGTCTTGCTGTCGTCATTGATGATTTCCAGCTCAGCCTTGCGGATCATGGTCGAATGGCGCTGATAGGTCGCCTGCATGTTGGCCAGGCTCAGCAAGCGCTCCTCTTCGCTGGTCAGCTTGGGGTCCAGGCCCAGCTTCTGCTGCGCCTTCACCTCGTCCGACAGCTTCTTGACTTCTCGCATGCGATCGCCGGCGGTCTTGATGTTCGCGCCCTCGTCGACCTCGCCGTAGAACTTGTTCAAGAAGGGGATCTTGCTGGCCTTCGGCTGCTGGTCTTCGCCCGTCATCGAGATGACCGACGTGCCAACCTGCTCGACGAAGGTGCCCAGGCCGCCCGTGGTGGCGCTGATCAGGGTCTGGATGGTGCCAGGGGTCACCGATGTCTCGATGCCCATGATCTTGCCTGCCCGGGCCTCGTTGCCACCGCCCAGCTCGTTCAAAGCCTGGGCAATCTTGGCCGACACAGAATCCTGCTGGCTGGTGAACATGCGCTCAGAGTCTGGGCGCAGATCGAATGGCGACTTCTGCGGCGACGATGGCGAGCCAAAGGTGCCGCGCTCGTTGATCAGCTGGATCGGCAGATCCACCAGGGTGGGCATGGCCGCCAACAGGACCTGCACGCCGTCTGTAACGTCCACAGCGCCACCAAACGGGTTGATGGAGCCCAGGACAGTCGACGTCAGGTGCAAGGCCCCCTTGGTGGGCGTCATGCCGCGCTTGGGGTCTTGCGCGTTGCGCAGGACGTCAGCCATCACGTAGCCCACGTTCGGGAAGATGTTGAAGCCGTACTGAGCTGGGATTGTGATGTAGCGGCCGCGCTTGCCCACGCGCTCGATGCCGCCAGCCAGGGCGTCGCCTGGTGGCAGCATGATCACGAGGTTGCGCTCCTTGATGTAGCTGGGGATCTTGTCCCAGTACGCTTCGCCGTCGTCATCCTCGCCGCCAGACGATGCGCCGTACAGCGCCAGCATCATGCCGACACCGGTCACGCCGGCCATGGACGCCTGCACCGCTGGGCTCTTGAGCACCCTGAAGAGCTGGGCATTGCCCTGCACTGCGGCGTTGAAGAACAGGTACAGGTTGTTCAGCGCGCCACCCCACTCGCCCTTGCGGTTGAAGTTGGTGGTGCCGTCCTTGGCCAGGATCGCGGCCTTGGCCGGGCTGTTGCCCTGCTGACGCGAGGCCTGGTACAGAGCAAAGCGGGTGGCGTTCTCGGATGCAGCACCCATGAACTCCAGCAGCTTGAGCGTCATCTTGGCCAGCTTGAACGGTGGCAAAGACTTGACCTGCTCCCATGGGTTGCGGGCAGACGCGCCAGCCATCAGCAGCTCGTTGCGCAGCTCCTGGTTGATGTCGTCCAGGGTCCGCATGAAGAAGCCGCCTGTGATGCCACCTGCTGCGCGGAACTCGGCAAAGCGGGCGTCCATCTGGGGGTTGCCAAACAGCTTGCTGCTCGTGCCGGCGAATCCAGCCTCTTGGCGGGCCGATGCCATGAAGGCCTTGGGGTAGGCAGCCAGGTAGCTGGCCAGGCCCTTGGGGCCCAGCTCAGCCAGCGCGGAGGCCGTGCCGGACCACAGTGCATCGCGGGGGATGTTGATCAAGGCGAAGGCTGGGTTGTACTTGGTCAGCACTGCGCGCAGCCAGTTGTTCCACCAGCCAGTCATGGCCAGGGTGGCGCGCTCGAGGCCGCTGGTTTCGTCCTTCCAGGCCTGGCGCAGGGCGCGTGTCAGCTCCTTGTCAGCGAACTTGATGTAGACCTGCTGGCCGCCGACCTTCAGGCCGATCGTGTCTTCGCCCTTCTCGATCAACTTGGTGTACTGCACGGTGCCCTTGGCTTTGTTGAAGGCAGCCTTGGTGCGCTCCACGTCCACGCCCCACAGGTCGGGGTCTGGGTTGGACAGCACGAAGTCCAGCAGGACCTTGGCCACGTCGTTCTTCTCGACCCGGCTGATCACGCGCTCGTAGTCGCGAATCACGTTCTCGATCAGGTCGCCGGCCTTGGACTTGCGGCCCATGGCGCGGATGGTCTCAGCGCCACGGATGTTGACGCCACGGCCCACGCCTGGGCGAGCGACGCCGGTCTCTTCGTCGACGTTCTCGAAGCCGCGCAGCGGGATGTAGTTTTCGTATGCACCCTCGAGCGCACTGAACTCGTCAGGCGTGATCAGGCCTTCGCTCAACATCAACTGACGTGTGGCTGACGTGATGCTCATCAGAGCCTGGTGCAGCTCCTCGAACTTCGCGGTGTCGCCAGCCAGTTCGACCATCTGCAAGATGTTGTCGGCCTCGTCGTTGGTCATACCCGAGCCGCCGTCAGGCATGCGTGGGTTGATGCTGGCGATGTAGGCGTTGCGCTCCTTCGCGTGCTTGGCGTAGGAGTACATAGACAGCTCGTTCATGTCGATGCCAAAATCGGCGGCCTTGTCCAGCATCGGACGCATGACGTTGGCCTTGAAGTCGTCGATCGCAGCCTGGATGCGGCCAGGCATCAGGGTGTTGGCGTCGTAGAAGTTTTGCGCTTCGCCGACGGTGCCGCCCTTGGCTTTGACTGCCTCGATCACACGCTTCATGCGAAGCGCGTCGTCTTGCAGCTTGATGCGGGCAGCGTCGATCTTGCCGGTGGCGTCGACCTCGAAGTTGGAGCCGATCAGTTTCTGGCGGCGGTTGCTGCGGACTACGGAGTCTGCTTGCCCGACAGATCCGCCCCGCCCTTGAAGGTCTCGCGAATCCCCTTGTCGATTCGCTGCATCTTCATCTTGAGCTTGAGCTCTTGCTCCGGCGTCAGCTTGACTTCCGACCGTTGCCCGGTAGACGGCTTCGCTGATTTTGCCGGCTTGGAATTCTTCTTCGGTTGCATTGACGAACCTCTCTTTTAACCCGTTCATTATAACAGGCGTGATATTTTCAAGCGGGACGATTTCAGCGTTGCCCGCACCCTTGCTGTTGTCGACGGCGTAGATCTGGAAGCGATCGTTGCTGCCGAACTGAGCCTCCAGCCTGCGCACCGTGGTGCTCGCACCGGCGTGGCCCTTGACCAAGGCGTCAATCGGCACTGTGCGGCCTGAGCTCATGGCCCGGGTCAGCACGCCGTTGCGCAAAGCCTCCACAGGCTCGCGGTAAATGTAGGCAATCACCGCGCCCTGGCCAGAGCTCAGAACCTTTTGCACGTTGCTGCGCGCCTTGTCTGGGCTCGACAGCGTGCCATCAAGAATCGTGTGCGCGTCCGCCAGCTTGGTGGCCAGCAGGTACTCAGCGCTCGACTTGCCAGCGCCGCCACCGCCAGCCATGAAAGCCACGACGCTGCCAGGCTCTGCGTCTGCGACGCGCTTGTCAAACAGGCGCTGGATGAAGTCGCTCGCAGCCTCATGCACTTCGGCCGAGCGAGTGCGGTCTTCGCGGTACTCAGGCGACAACTCGCGGGCAATGTCGGTGTTGAGCACGCGGCCGCCGTCGGTGCCATCGAGCTGGCCGTACTCCGCGACCAGGGCATCGAAGTCTGCGTCGACCCTCGCCTGCAGCTTGGCACCGATGTCGCCGGCGCGGTTGCTGAACACGGGCCGCTGAGTTTCGATCTCGCGAACACGATAGCGATATGCGCCGTAAATGTTGTCCAAGCGGTCAAGGCCGCGTCGTGCTGCGGCCGCGCTCTGGTAACGGCCCATTACCTTGTTGCCGTCGCGAGGATCAATGACTTCGTGCGTGTACACCGGCTTTGCGCGCTTGCTGCGCATCAGACCACTGAAGCCGTACTTCTCGGCGTCGAATGGCTCGCCGCGAGGCAGATCTGCTGTGCCGGCCGCGTCGTTGATGGCGATGACTTCCTCGTCGGACAGGATGCGGTTGACCTTCATCGACCCGCCGATCAACCAGTTGCCCGTCATGTTCGAGTTGGTCTTGTAGCGATAGAAGCCGTCCTCTGGGATTTGATCCGTGATGTGCGCTTCTTTCGCAATGAACTTGCCGGCCTTGTTGATGCCGCGCTTTGTTGCTTCGGCTTGCCAGTCAACGTCGTCCGGCATCTCGACTTCTGCCCACACCTGGTTAGGTGCGCGCAGGTCAGGGGCCTTGAGCGATGGGTCAGACATAGCTCCGATGTGGGTGGCAATCGGCAGGTCGCCGGCATGCCAGCCTGGCCGGAAGGCAAGGCCACCCAGCTTGGATTTGACTTGCGGCTTGCCGGTCTTCGTGGCTGGCGCATTCTCACCTACCTCGGCGTCGTACCACTCACCGATGGGCAGCCCTTCACCATGACGGCGGGGATCGCGGTTGCCAAACTTCTGTGGGCCGCCGTCACCCCAGACCGGGACGAACAGCGGGAACAGCTCCCCAGGCCGATCCTTCTCGACGCGGAACAGCTTGTAGGCAATGACCGTTTTCTTCGGAGCCGGCTTTACGCGGCGGCTGTATTGGATGACGACATCGGCAGCGCCAGCATCCTCAAACACTGGCACGTTCTCGCCAAAGCGGAAGCTGGACCCGGTCATCGCAATGGCGCGGTCTGCCGCGTCAGCCTCGGCCTGCGCAACGCGGGCCTCACCGAACTCCAGGCGGAACGACGGGGCCACCTTGGCCAGCTCTGGGCGGGCCTTGATGATGTCCATCATCTCGTTGCCTTCTGGCTTGCGCACGAAGTCCTGGCCGACGGTGCGGGTGGTGGCCTTGGCCACTGCGCGCTCGAGCGTGCGATCGCGCATGCGGGAGCCGTCGGCCATGCCCTCGTAGACCACTGGCACGTCAGCATTGAGCACGACAGCGGTGCCCTGCTCGCGGTTGACGTAGCCGCGAAAGCCAGCGTCCAGGATGGCCGACTCAAACCCGTTGGCGTCAGGCGTCTTGCGCAGGGACTGCACGCGGTCCTTCTCCGCAGCGGTCGCCGAGCTCATGTCGAACATGTTGCCCAGGGTGGCGCGGTAGACGTGAGCGCCCAGGCCAGCCTCTGGCCGGGGCATATCAGCATTGTTATTTGTCAGGTAAAAATAAACCCGCTTCTTGATGCGCGGGTCCACTCCCGGCTCGTTCAAGCGCGCCTGCTCAGCGCCCTTGATGCCGGTGCCAAAGGCTGATCCGTTCAGTCTTTCGAGACCGGCGGCTTTTCCGTAGTGGATGCCTGTGACTGTTCCTGGTCGAGCTGCTTCATTACCGCGAGCGCTGGGTCCACGGGCAGGTTCTGCAGGTCCTGCAGCGCGGTTGCTTCGCTGGATTCTTGCGGAGCTGATCTCTCGTTCGACGGCTTGGGTCGCTTCTGCCCGAAGATCACGCGCCCGCCTCCGAAGATCCGCTCGGCTTCCTTGTCCGTCATTTTTCTCACTACCATAGTCGTACTCCTGCTTTTCTGGGAACGCCGCGAACACTTCGCGGGTCAGAACAGTATAACCTTTGTTAAGTTTTTGATCAACCAAAATGGCCAACTGCTCGGTCGGCACGTTTGAGTAGTTGAGAATGGTCATCACGCCGTTGGCCATGCTCTGGCCAGCGATCGGGCGCTCGCCATTGACCTCGATGTCGCGCAGCGATTGGTAGATGGCATCGACTTCGGCCGCCGTCTTGTCGCCAACCTCGATTGCGATCGCACCCTTTTGCTCGCCGCCGGGGAACTTCTTTGGCGAAATAACCATCATCGAGTCTTGGGCCAGCACAAAGCCCAGCAGCTTGGCCGCAGCGACGGGATCGCCTTTGTCCAGCAGCACGACAAAAGATGGGTTGGTGTCGTCCAGGTAGCTGCCCACCTGTGTCGTGATAATGCCGCTGGTGCCGAGCTGGGAAAGAACTTGCGGCACAACCTGACGGGCCACGCGCTCGCTGATCTCCAGCCTCTGAGCTTGGCCCAGGGTTCGCCAGGTCGCCGTCAGCGCCTCGTTGTTGGGGTCTGGTGCGACCTCAAAGACAACGCCCTTGCGCTTGGGGTTTACTTGCTCGAGATTGAGCTGCGCTTGTTCATATCGCTCTCGGATGAATCGCTCTCGTTCAGCCCCTTCGAGCGGGCCAGCTCTCCGAGCTTCTTGGCCATCGCCTTGAGGCTCTTGTCCGACATCGCTGACATTCGCTTGTCGAACTCGAGCTGATCCAGATTTTGCTGCTGCGCGAAGTCGTTTTGCATCGTAACCTTCTCCAGTAAGTACCTTCTCTGTAGCGCCCGCATAGTCCTGGCTGGTAACGCTGAGCTTCACGCCCATCGACTTGTACAGCTCCTGCTCAGGATACCAAATGAGCGCCTGCATGGCGGCCGGCGGAATGCGCTGACCGTATGCCTTTTCCACCTCGGCCACCGCCTTGCGCACAACCTCGCGAAGCAGGCGGCGCTCCATGCCATTGCCAGGCACATCCTTGGGCTTGTCAATGGATTGAATCATTGTGTCGGCAGCAAACACGAGCTGCGACTTTTTGCGGCGGCCAGCATCAAACTCAGCGCGGTTTTCGCGGAAGTCGCGCTCGTGAGCCTTCTTCACCTGGCGGGCCAGCTCGATTGCGGCGTCCTGCTCGGTGCGTGCGCGCTCCACCAGATCCGCGTCAAAGCGGTCGGCATAAATTGCATCGTCTCCGCGCTGGTCGAGCGACGAGCGCAGGCGGCTGACCTGACCTGCAAACTTCTCGGCGTCAAATGCACGCAGGTTTCCGGTCAGGCGTCCGATGGTGCGCATGAACCACATGTCCATGGTCACCGGCTCGAAGTTGCCGTTGAGGTTGGAGTAGAAACCGAAGCCGATCTTCGGGCCAAGGATCGAAGAGCCCAGCACGCGCTCATCCACCAGCTCGCCACCAGGATCAAACCCGGCCTGGTTCAGCTCACCAATGGTGAACTCTGTAACCAAGAACCGACGCAGCATGTCAGGCCCCATGACCTCGGGGTCGAGCAGATCGTTGATCAACTTAAAGTTGCTGACCATCGCCTCGCCCGACTCGCCCTCGCCCACCTCTGGGAATTTGCCGGCGGTGCGGAATGCGTCGTACTGGCGCATCGTGAACTTCAAGTTGTTCTCGACGTTCAGGCCTTGCGACGTGATCGCCATGGCCACGCGGAAGATCATTTGCGCGTTCTTGTCGCTGCCCAGCTCTGGGTACTTGACGGCAGCCATCGCCAGTGTCTTGGCGATCGTTTCGTCGTACCACTCAAGCGCGTTTCCACTCGATCGGATGGCCGCCAATGTTTCGGCCGCCATGAGCTTGGCCAGGGTGTCTTGATCTTCGGGGCTTGCAATGTCCAGCAGACGCAAGCCGGAGGACCTGCGGCGGTCCTCGAGCATCTTGACGGTCTCAGGGATGCCGCCGGCCAGGGGCGAGTCGAAGGCCCGGTCCTTGGGTTCTCCGGTCTGGAACTCCAACGAGGTCGATGCCAATTCTGCGTCGGTGAGGCCGAGCTTCTCTTTGATTTCGGTGGAGATCTCAGGATTCGCTTTTGGCGCGTTCTTCAAGACCTTGGCCACTGCGGCAGCGTCCTCAGCCTTGAAGCGAACACCGTCTTCTACCTGCGACCCCTTGGCGATCTTGCCGGTCAAGAACTTGATGCGATCCACGTCTCCCTTCACCGTGATGCGACCCTTGTCGTCGGTGTCGTAGGAGTAGTCGCCAGCCTTCTTCGCGCGGCGTGAGGCCATCACTTCGCCAGCCACCTCGACGTCGGGCGTCAGGCCCTGCTCTTGCATTGCTTCGGCGTAGGCCTGCACTGCCAGGTCACGCGCGCGCTCGTATTCGGTCATGTACTTCTTGATGAAGTCGTCGCCGTAGTCGCGCCGCGCGCCGGTCAGGATTTGATTGAGCTTGCTGATGATGGTCTTGGCCACTTCGGCAAATTCGCGGTTGCCCATCTGGGCGCGCAGGGACTCCCAAAAGTCACCACGCTTGGTGATGGCCTGAACCATCATTGCCGGGGCCTCTTCCTCGAAATCTTGCTCGTTGTAATCGAACTCCTCGAGGAATTTGTCCTTCATGTCCTGGCGGAAGTACTTCAGCAGAGCGGCGTTGAGCTGCTTGCGCTTCTCAGTAGGCAGGCTGTGGTAGCCCTCGTGCATGGCCACAAACAGCGGCGCATCGTCCGAGTTTTCGGCAACCAAGATGTGCTTGCCGCCAAGCTGCGCGTAGCCATTGGCCAGCGTCTTGCCGGAGTCCTCGCGCACGACGGTGTAGGTCTTGCCCAGCAAGCGCATCACCGCGCTGGCAACCCTCTGGCTGTCGGTCAAATCCTTGGTGCTGATGACGTTGAACTGGATCTGCTGATTTGCCGGCAGTGGATTGCCTTGGCCATCTTTGTTCAGCGCTTTGTTGATCTGACTCACCGTCGACATCGGTGCCTGCGGTGCCAGCTTCAGGCTGGCGCGCGTGCCCCCATCCAAGACTGGCGCGCGGAAGGTGGCAGTGCTCAGTCCGGTAGGTTGTACAGCCGGCAGTTGGGGCGTCGAGGCGCTCGAGTTGCCAAGGGCTGTTGTTGCTCCGGCTGCTGGTGCTTCTTGTCCTTGCGTTTGGCTTTGGATGGCTTGAGGGGTTTGAGTGCCAAGGCTCGTCTCCTGGGTGGTGGAATATCCGGCAAGCATGAACCTGCCGTTGGGCATTTGCTCGACCTTCCAGTCGAGGTTCGGGAACTTGCGCTGACGTCCGCCAATCGCTTGTGCGGCATCAGCCTGTGTCACGTAACCGCCACCCTTGCGGCCAAACCATGGCTCAACGAGGCGTGGCGTATCAGCATTGTTATTTTCCTGGCTCGCAATCGCAGCCTCTGTGCGCGCCATCAAACTCTGATCAGTGGCCCGCTCGAACGGACGATTCAGGCGGGTAGCTGGTTGCCCGGCTCCGCCTGGAAGAGCGCCAGCCTGTGCATCATTGGCTCCAGGCTGTCCGGCAACTCCGCCTCGCTGCCCGGTGGCGTCAGTGACAGCAGATCCTGGAATGTCCAGGCCTCCTCCAAGCTGATCGCCTGAGAGCTGACCGCTTCCTGCAGCTGCCAGTGGAGGAACGCTTGTTGCGCTGACATCGGTGGTCTCCTGTTGTGCTGGCACGGGCACCACGATCGGGGCCAACCCAGCTTGCGCGGAGGGGCTTTCCATCGGGGTGAAGTTGATGGGGGCAGACGGTCCGACCATGTTGCCGCGTGCGGTCTGCATGGGGTCGACCAAAGTCGGGTCATAGTTGTTGACGTCGAAGCGCGACACAGCGATGCGTTCTGCGGCCAGGTCAGGGGCCTGCGCTGCGCGGGCCTCCTGGTATTGGCTGGCTGCGCCGACCGCGCTGAACGGAGCTGATGTGACCAGTGCCGTGGCCATTGCTTCGGGCACACCCTCTGACAGTTTTTGGTTTGGGTCGACCGTGCGCGAGATGACGTTGCCACCAAACTGCGTGCCACCCTCCTCGAGCTGTTCGCCGACCAAGTCCTTGGCCAGCAACTTGCCAGCGCCCGCGACGGTGAGAGCGTCTGCGGTAGCCTTTCCCAGGCCCCTGGAGGCGATCGCAGACTCGGCACCCATGAACCCCAGCAGGCCCAGCGGTGCGGTCACCAGCGCGGCCATACGGGCCTTGGCGGTGGCAATCTCCTCGATCGCATCCTTGCTCGACTTGCCTTCGGCCGTCAGCTTTTGGTAGTCGGGGTTTTGCTGCCACACGCTGAGCGGCGTCTGCCTGGGGTCGGTCAGCTTGTCGTACACGCCGCCGGCCGCATCGCCGCCAGCCATGACCATGGATGCGCCCACACCGCCGGCAGTTGTGCCCGCAGCGCGTGCGCCCGCTTGAATGGCACCACCGCTGATGGCCTCGCCCAGAGCTACAGTCGGGCTGACCCGGCCGGCCAGGCCAACAGACCCGGCGGTTGCTGCCCCTGCCAGACGAGATGCTCCGACAATTCCCAGGAAGTTGGGCACCTGCTTGACGGCCTCAGACAGGCCAAGCGCAGGGCTCGTGACAAGCTGCACAACGGTTGCAGCGTACTTGTCAAGGAAGCCGTCTTCGTTTCGCACACGCTCGCGCAACTGCTCACGCTGAGCCTTGAGGACGTCAGACTCCTGGGCCTGCAATTCCTTCTGAGTTTTTTGCAGCGTGGCAGCGATGTCGCTGCTCGGGGCGATGATGTTGATTGGCAGCTGCACAAGGCCAACTGCACCCTGGCTCAGGTTGGACAGCGTATCTGCCGCCCACTCGCCAGCGCTGCGGAACTCTTGCGCTTTGGCGTCACGCGCCGATCGGACGTTCTCTGGTTTGTTGGCAATGTCGGCCAGGTCCGCGAAGCTCATTTCGCCGCGCTCGTCCATGGCCTTGACGACTTTGTTGACCGTCGGGTCTTTGCTGACCATTTGGCCACGACTGCTGCGCACCGCGTTAGCGGTGGCCGCCGTCTTCTGGTTGATTGGGCCAGCGCCGTATGACAAGCGCTTGTCCACCTCAGCTTGCTGCTGCTCGGGTGTTGGCTTGAAATCTTCCATGACGCTCTTGAACTGAGGCCGCAAAGCCTCGCCGACGCGCTGGATGATGCCGGGCTTTTCAGGTGCCTTGTACCGTGCAGCCAAACGAGCTGTCTCGTCGCCGGTGTCGGTAACAGGTGCAGCCGCCGGGGCGCTGTCGCCAGTCAAGAAGCCAATGACGTCTGAAGCTGAATAGCCGGACTTCAACGCCCCGCCCAGATCAAAGTTTTTTTGAGAGGCCAGGTAGTCCGCGATCTCGTCGTCGGAATACCCGGCACTGCGGGCGGAGGTGATGTCGAACTTCATGGGAATAGAGCGTCACGAAGGTTAAAAGATGCCGTCAGCGGACGAAGCTGCTGAGCGGTGGGCGTGCCCCTGAATTATCGCCTGGCTTTGGGTTATTTGCGCCACCACCAGACTGAGCTCGGGCCTCAAAGTCCCTGCGCTTGACAAGCAGCTCATCCAGCTCGCCCTGCAGCTTTGTCTTCTCGGCACCAAAAGCCTTGGACACCTGCGTGCGCAGGGTGCGCTCGCGCGCAGTGAAGTCCTGCAGTGTGCGGATGTTGGTGGTATCCACGCTACCTGAGCCACCCTTGCTTGGTGGCTTGTTGGCACGCGTAGTGTTTGCGTCTGCATTCTGCTGCAAGATCGGCTTCTTCTCGTCGAACTGACGACCGCGCTCAGTGATTGCAGCCATTGTCTCAACGTGGCGCTGCTCGTTTCGCTTCTCTCTGTTCTCCTCGCGGATTTCCTCGAGCACGGCCTTGCGCTTCTCAAGCAGGCTCTTCTGCACAGACGAGTGAGCGCCGATGTCGAGCGACGCCTGCACCTCATCGTCGGCACGTTGCAGGCGCTTCTGGCTGGCGGTCAGCGGCATCGAGGAGTCGATCAGCCCCATCCTCTTGTACTGCTCGCCAAGCGCTGGGTTGTCTTTGACCAGCTTCTGCAGCTGCTCTTTGCTCAGCGAGACGTCGCCCTGCTCGCCTGCAGCGGCAGAGGACTGAGCCAGATTATCGAACGCCCGACCTTCGCGTGTAGCGCCAATGACGTCTGCCCTGGGGCCAACGGCAGCCGACTCCTTGATGACGCGCTGCTGCAGCTCTTCCTCGCGGGTGCGCTCGCGCGCCGCCCTCAATTCATCCAGCGCCTCCTGGCGCTTGAGCAAGCGCTCCTCACGCAGGGCATCGCGCTCGTCCTGGCGATCCATCTCGATCTGCCTCATGGCAGCGCTGCCAAAGCTCTGGCCAGCGTCAGCGATGCCCTTGCCGATACCTGCCCAAATCAGCCCGCTCATGCCGGCACCTCTTCGGTTTGCTCCGCCCCTTCCTGTGCGGCCTTCTCAAACAGAGCTGGATCAACCTGGTCCATTGCCTGCTGCAGCTGTGTGGTGTCCATGCCCTGCTCGCCCAGGTAGCGCAGCAGCATTTGCTTGAACGCGTCGGCAATTTCAACGGGCGACATCTGCAAGCCAGCTGCGTCAGCGATCTCAACGACTTCCTCGAGAATCCTCATGCCAAGCAGCACGATCAGCTCGTCGGGCACCTCGCCGTCGGTGCGCTCGTCCACCACGGACGTCACCTCGTAGGCGATGTCCGACGCACCAGCAACGGGCGACGGTGCGTTTTTGAGCTGCGCCGCGATGTCCTTGGCCGCGCCCTTGGCGTACAGCACCTCCATGGCGTAGGTCATGGCCGCCTGGAAAGCAGGATCGCTTTCGTCTGGCTCCGGGCCCTCGGCCTCTTCGCCCATCGCGCCTGCGGGCATTTGGGCTTCTTGCTCGGCGGGAGCGCCGCCGGCCATCTGTTTTTGAATCAATCCAGCCATGATGTGCTCCTATCAGCCACGGAAGTAGTAAGGGTTGTAGATCGGGAAATTGTTGTTGGTCATCAGCGGCTGAGCCTGCATGCCGCGAGCGACCAGGCCCGTGGTCGGATTGCGAGCCTCGAACTCCGAGCGGTAGCGATCGCCAATTGCTCGGGCTTCGGCCACTGGATCAAAGACGGCGGGGGCATATCGTCTTTCGGTCTCTCGCGCCGCATCACGCTGCGCGTTTGCGCTGCGCGAGAACTCATCCACGCTGGCCCTGTAGCGAGCCTCCTGGGCGGCGCGCTGCTCTTCGGCGAACCTGCGCTCGTCTTCCAATGCCTTTTGCTGGCCCATGCCTTGCACTGCACCGCCAACAAGCTGCGTGGTGCCGGTGATGGCTGCGTATTGACCCAGGGGGCTGAGGCCGCCGATCAGCCCCTGACCTGCCGCAGCACCAGCTCCGGCACCGGTGCCGACGCCACTCGCTGTGGCGGCCAGCTGAGAACCAACCGGGAGCGTGCCTGCAGTCGCGGCACTGTTGAGGCCTGCAGTGCCGGCTTGCAAGCCAGCACCACTGCTGCCAGCAGTCAGTCCCGTGGTGCCGCCAGCGCCTGATGTCAGGCCGCCCGCACCACCCATGGCTGCGCTCGTGGCAGCCCCAGCGTTGGCCGCCTGCAGCGCGGTGGTGGTGCCCTGGAAGCCAGCAGACAGCGAGCTGCCAGCGGCTCCGAAGTTGCCCGACAGGGCAGAGCTCCAGGCAGTCGATAGGCTCGAAGCCGCATTGGCCACCCCCGTCCCCATGCCAGACAAGAAGCTGCCTCCTGCGGCCGAGCTGCCGAAGCCACCTGCCAGCGCAGCACCTCCAAAGTAGATGGCGGCAGCCATAATGATGATGCGGCCGATCTTGGATTTGGCAAACTTCTTGACCGCGTTGACCGTGCCTTTGACCACCTTCTTGATGGCTCGGCCGACAGACTTGACTGCTTTACTCATGATGCACTCCTTACGTAGCTGAGATTCAAGGATTCGCGCTCGAATCCCAACCGTTTGAAAAACTTGACCAGACGCGGATCTGCGTTTGGCTCCAACTCAATGATGGCCAGCTTGATGGCCGATCTGCCCTTGACCCACTTTGCAAACTCGCGCAGCAGCGGCAAACCAGCACCAGGCACTCGTGTGTAGTACAGCAGCACAGAGCACTGCAACTTGCTGAACCAAAACGATTGCTGCACGCATGCGGCCATCGCAGCCACCACCTTGTCGCCGTCCTCTGCCACCCACATAAAGTGGGCCGGGTTCAAGCAAGTGCGAGCCGTGTCGGCCATCGCCTCCTTGTCGATCTTGACCGGCAGCGCATCAACGGACACCGACTCCACCGCGATGTCAACGATCGCGGGGACGTCTTGCATGGTGGCCTTGCGGAAGATCATTTTGTGATTGGCGGAATTGTGGTGCCGTAGAACTTCTCGGCCCACGAGATTTGGTTGTTGGCGTAGTTGACCAGGGACTGCACCTGGGCGGCTCGCTCTTCTGCGGTTGGCTTGCCGTTGGCATCCATCGGCTGGGCGTAGACGGCGTTTACGCCTTGCATCACTGTGTTGCTGACGTTGGCGGCAAAGCTGGTTGGGATCTGCGCGTTGTTGGCGCGAATCTGCAAGCCCAGCCTATCGAGCTCCGCCTGGTTCTGCGCGATCTGGCGCTTCTCCAAATTGTTTTGCTCGATGTTGAATTGGCTGCTTCTGAGCGCAAGCTCTTGATCAAAGCGATTGGTGACGCCGGCCTGCTCAAGTTTCTGCATGGCCTCACGCGAGGCAATGTCCCGCGCCTGGCGGAAGTCTTGGCCAGACTCCTGCAGCTGCTGCATGCGCTCGTTGAAATCGTTTTGGATTTTTGTCTGTGCGGCCTGGAACTCTTGCTGGCCAACCTGCAGCGCAGTCTGTTGGCCACGATCCAGCGCAGCTTGAGTGCCTTGGAATGCCTGCTGCGATTTCTGCAAGTTTTCTTGCTGCGCTCTGTCCAAGTCGGCTTGCGTCGCCTGGAAGTTCTGCTGACCAGTCTGCAGGCCGAAGCGGTTGATTTCGCCAGCATTGAACTGGCCAGACTGGTTGAGGGCGTTCTGATTGTCTTGCGCCACCTGGTTGAATGTGTTGGCGTCCTGCGCGGCGATAGGGGTTGCCCGGTCCACCATTGCGGCTGTGCCAGCACCAACGGCCATGGAGCTGTTGACCAGGCCACGCTGAGCCATCTGCTGGGTTGCCAGCGTGCGTGCGCGCTGCATCAGCGGGCTGTCCTTGGCCAAGATGCTGTCAACCTGCCCCTGCACGGTGTCCGTAGCCTTGTTGACCTGACGAGTCGTCGGGGTGTAGGTCGCCACGTCTGGCGCGGTGGGCGTGGTAGTTCCCACGTTGTCGGGCAGATCGCCGCTGGTGGGCTTGGCCTGGTTCATGGTGCCGTTCACGATGCCCGTGTTGGTCGCCTTCGGCTGCTGTGTGTCAAATGGATTTTGGACGGTGGTAGCCATGGCGGCCTTTCAAACGAAAACGCCCCGACTCGGCGGGGCGAAACCGGGGCGCACTGCCCCGGCGGAATTGTAGACCAGAATACAGCATTGTGATAGTCATGGGTTTTCGAGGAACAAAGCCCGCTCGGCTTCGCGGCGGCGCACCAGCCCCGGCAAAACCTTTCCGCCGCCCTTGGTCCAAGCCATGAAAGCCTCGGCTGCACCCTCCCAGTCACCTCGGTTGGCGCGCATCCTGATAGTGCTGCGCTGGAGGTTGCCTAGACCTGCATTGAAGGCAAAACTGACCAGAGCGTCGAAGCTGCCTTGACGGCCAGTAACGCCGGGAACAAGTCGAAGAACACCGCGTTCAAAAGTTTCGACGTCAGTGCGGAATAATTCGTTGATCTCTTCCTTGGTCCAGACACGGTTGTCCTCCGGTTTCAATGGGTACTCTTTGCGGATCATGGGGATGTCGGCCTGCGTCTTGCCGGGCGGCCGAACCACAGGCAGTCTGATCTGATCCTGGTACAGGACGTGGCCGTAGCCGATCGTCCAGATGTGCGCCGGGCACAAGTAAGGGCGGTTGCGAAACCCCTCGAACTTGTGCATCAGGTCTTCACCCGCCTTGCCCAGCTTCACTTCTTGCCCCAGTTGCGAGAGCCAAACCAAAAGCCAATGATCCCGCCAAGCATCGCCATTTCGTCTGAGCTGAAAACCAGTTCAGAGTAGCGAATCACGTCATCAATGCTGCGGATCAGGCCGGGGTTCTCCCAAAGGTAGTGGCACATAAACGCGTTGACCAATACCAGCTCAATGACAAAGATGTAGGTCACTGTTGGGCGCACGGTGCCGACGTAGCTGGCAACCCATGTGGATGCCTTGGCCATGACGGCCTTGTCGTGATCCTGGGCACCCTTGACCATCTCAGCCTCAGCCTCGGCCATTTGGGCCTGCGTCTGCATGGCGACCTGCTCGGTGCGGATCTCCTCGACGCGGGCCTGGGCCGCAAACCCTGCGGCGGCCAGCGCAAGCTCTCGCTCGGTCTGGACGCGGGCCAGCGCCAACTCGTGCTTTTGGTCGGCCTTGTTCTGGAAGTGCTCCAGTAGCTTGGGTAAACCTGAGATCAGCAGACCCCCTAGAGTGGAAAGTAGTGAGAGCATTTATCTTCCTTTCATCTGGTCCGCGACCCAAGTAAAAATACCAATCAGCAGGCTGAACAGGAAGGCAACAAACGTCCAACCAATGACGGCCCACATCCTTGCTTTGACCGCAGCACGCCTGCGCATCTCAGCCCTTTCAGCAGCGATCCGCTTGTGCTTCGCTTGCTTCTGAAACTCCAGCCAGTCATCCCAAAGCCCTGCGCGACCGTGGTAGACCATCATTCGCTTGAGCTCGGCCTCCTGCGTCTTGAGCTGCTCAAGCGCGGCAAAAGCCTCCATGTCGTTGGTCTTGTCGGCCTTCTTCTGGATCGCGCTTTTGTTGTCGAAGTAGGCGAACAGCTTGGCCCCGGCGGCCATGATGTCGCCGCCGTTGTTCACCGTCTCTTTGATGACCGCGAAGGCTGCGTTCGCTGCTGCAAGTTCAGCCAACATAAAGAGACCTTAAAAGAGGCGCGACTGCCCACGCACACCAGACCACTATCGCCACAACGGCGCAAGCAGCAAGAAAAGAAATGACCCAGTCGATCATTTCGAAAGCAGCTGAATCAGCAGCATGATGATTGCCCCGAAGCCCGACATCACCGCGACGGCGCTGCCAATCATCAGGGATTCGATGCGCTTGAGCCGCGCATTGCTTGAGCGAAACTGCAATTCAATTCCCTCGTACCGTTGCGCGCACACGGCCTCGTGTGTGTTGAGTTGGGCTTCGACTGCTGATACCACTTGCAGCTCCTCTTTCATTTCAGGTTCGTTAACTTGTAGAGAGTTGACAGGTAGAGACCTACGATCTCATCGACGATGTTTTGCATGGCGCGCTCGTCTTTGCCGACGGCCGCGTCACGATTCATTTCGAGCCAGGCGAGTTGATCTCGCATGGACTTGATGATTTCGCCAGGGAATTCGTTGTCCAGCAGCGGGATCTCGATGATTCCCTTGCGCCCCTGGTAGGCCTCAGCCAGGCTGTCGGCGAGATCGATGACCTCTTTGTAGAAGTCGCCCAGCGCCATGTGGTGTGCGTAGCTTTTCGTGCGCAGGTGCTCGCGGTGTGCGAGCTCGCGCGCGAGGAAGAGGACTGCGATAAATTGGCCGATCATGGGTGCTCTCACTCGTAGAGGATGTTGATGGTGCCGCCGTCGAAGGTGCCGACACCGACAAAGATCTGGACCGTGGTCAGCTCAGCGCCAAGCGGGAGGCTGCCGACGCTCAAGTGGCTGCGCGCACCACCAGCGCCAAGGTGGCTTCGGTGAACCCAAATGTTTGGCTCAATCTCGACCAACTCAATAACCCCAGAGAACAGAAACGTGGACCCGATCGTTGTCAAGATAAAGGCATCCGCAAGCACGCCCGTTTGGGACACTGTTGTTCCATCAACTGACAGCATGTTTCCGTTGTAGCCAGACGTAACGATTCCCCCGGACGTGCCGAGCTTCAGCTGAATGCCGGCGCTGGCGGACGTTGATACGTCGCGAAAGATCAGGCGAACGCTTTTCGCCCAAGGCGGAATGCTTGAGAAGCTGTAAGTGGCTGCGCCGTTTGTGGTGACTGCCGTGCCAGACACTACTGTCCCACCCCCTTCGAGCGGACCGCCGTTGCTAACCGTGCTTGCTAGTGTTCTTGTCTTACCCATGTCGAAATCCTTTCGATGTTCTGAAAGGCCCGCATGGGCCTACAGCATTGTGATACTTGCGATGAATTACAAAACCCGAATTGCTCCGTAATAAATGGCCGACACCGGAGTGCTGCCGTAAAAAAACGAAGCGACATTGAGTGAGCCGAGAAAGATCTTGGAGCTCAACATCCCGTTTACGTAGCTGATGTTCAGGTAGTCGTTACCACCAGCGACAAACGACAAGCCAGTGTTGTTGCCACCGTTTGTTGAGTTGGCTCCAACATTCCAAGCGCTCGATTTCTTGATGATCACTTGCGTTGTGTTGTTGCTGCCGAGCTGCAGCAAGTTCCCGGGTGACCCATTGAGGTTAAATGCATCAAACTGGTTGGTCGTTCCGCCAGTGAATTGAACTCGACCGACCGCCGTGTTGGTGATGTTTTTGAATCTGTTTGAGCCCGTGATAGTCAGCGTGGACGTGGTGGCCTGAACGATGGTTGGCCATGTCTGTATTCCAGCACCAGCAAATGTTTTAAGCGCAGATGTGGAGGTGATTCGAATCGAGCCTGATCCAGAGACGGTCAGGCCTGTGGAGACGTTGGAGAAGGTATCACCACCAATACTCCAAACACCATTGATCACCAAGCTCTTTGCTCCTGTACCAGTGGTACTAAAGCCGCTACCAGTGCTTGACATGTTGAGGTTGTAACCGCCGTCATTAAACGTGCCTAACCGCACTTGAAAAGAGGACACGCCGGAGCTTGCGCTCGATGAGAACGCATCCTGCAAAGTAACTGATCCGCCGAGGCTATCGACTGTAATTGCCTGCGTGAATGTTCGGCCTGCACTTGTAATTGTCTGACTTCCTCGTCCCACAAAAGTAAATCTCCCTGGCGAGCCGCCAGACATGGTAGTGCCGGTGCCGTTGATCCAGTTGCCGTAAACAGATGCGCCCACCGTGCAAGACAATGTCATTGTGTTGCTGGTTCTGGCAGACATGTTAATAGTGCCGATGTTGTAGGCGGCATCAATGGTGACTGTAGCCCCGCTGTTTAGGCCAGTAGACTGAAAGACGCAGGTGTCCTGCGCCAAGGGATGGTTGTTGGCGTTAGGCGTGCCGCCGCTTGTAGTTGCCCAGCTAGTAGAGCTCCAGTTGCCACCAGCAACAGAGTTCCAGTACTTTATGACGCCTGCGCCAAACGTGATGTTGCTGTTGCCTTTGCAGTCGCCCAAGCGCGTGCCACTCAAGTTGCCGCCGGACACGCAATTACCAGCAAAAGCAATGTCTCTAAAGTCAATGTCTTGGAGCGCTGAGACGGCGTTGCAAGTCAGCGTCCGGGCTGTCCCAATTATGTTTGAGCACAAAAATGTTCTGGCAGCGGAGTTGGCACTTGCGTTAAGAGTTAGAGTGCCGTTAACGACTTGATTTGAGTCCAGCCTGAAGATGGCCACTCCAGAGAATGATGTCGCAGCAAAAGTTAGATTTTGAAAAGTGTTTGCTCCACTGAGTGTGGCACTGTCGGTTGTTAACCCGCTGGCGAATGACACATTGTAGAAAGTGTTACCGCCGCCGAGAAATTGTGCGTTTGCTGAAGAAAGAAAAATGGAAGAAGTTCCAGCGTTAAAAGTCAGATTTGATGAGTTTGAAAAGTCGAGAGGAGAAAAAGTTGAGCTTAGCGTAACGGTGCTGCTTCCGAGACTGATTGAACGAGAAAAGTTGCTGTTGGATGAGAGAGAGCCAGCAGTAATGTTGTAGTTGTTGGTAGTTAAAGATCCTCCCAATGAGACAGTCAACGTGCGGGTGCCTATGTTCAGCGCATCCCCCAAAGCTACCGGCGCGCCAACTACTATCCCGCTAAAAGTTTTCCCTGCCGTAATAAGTGTTGCAGAATCTAAGAGCGTGATTGTGCCGGTGTGGCTATACGTCATGGCCGGAACCAGCGTCACACTTCCATACACGTTAATTCCTGCCGTGCCAGTCAGGGTGCCGGTAAAGCCAGTGCAATTGATTGATCTTGCGCCGTTGTTGCCGCTTGCAATAGTTACGGTTACGGTGCCGGATGCGGCATCAAAAAACACATCATCCGCACTGGTAGGCACAGACGCGCCGCCAGCCCCGCCTACAGTATCGGCCCACTTAGTGCCAGCAATTACATCCCATGCTGCTGTGCCACCACGCCAGAAACGATTAGGCATTGCTCACCTCATCTTCATCATGAGGAGTCGTCACAAGGGCAATCCAGTTATCCACGCGCTGGCGCTTCATCGCCTCAATCTGCTCGTCGCTCAGGCCATGATCGTCGTCGAGGTGCAGGGCGTCGCGAAACACCCCGTGCTCGGTCTGAAATTCAAAATCAATTTTCATGTCGTTACGATGTAAAGAGTGTTGGCGTTTGGAGAACCAGGCAGCGAAGACACAACAGCGATTTGCGTCAACCCGCCGGTGAACAAAGCGGTCCACGCAGTCGTGGTGCCGTTGGTTGTCAGGGCGCGGCCCGCGTTGCCAGTCTGGCTCGGGGCGATGTCGTCCAAGGAAATCGTCCCGGCCGATTTGAATGTCAAGATCCGCACCTCGTCGCCCAGCGTTAGAGCGGCGTTGAAGGCGATGTTGGTGCCGTCAGTGGCGGTGTACTCGTTGCCCGACAGCAGCACGCCGTTGACGTAGATGTACAAGAAGCTGGCGCTGTAGCTGCCGCCGCCGGTCCACGCATAAGTGGTTTGGCCGGCCGTGGCTGTGAAGCTGTTTTGGAACACACCGCTTGGCAGCGTTGTGGCGGTCTGCCAGGCAGAGCCTGTGTAGACGCGCATCTCAGCGAGCGTGGTGCTGAAGTAGACCGCACCGGCCACGAGGGCGTTGCCGTCGTTGTCGACCGATGGGTCGCTTGTCTTCGCGCCAAGCCAGCGGTCGTCAAATGCGTCGTAGCTGGCCGCAGCTGCAGCCGCGCTCGCAGCCGCGCTTGCAGTGCTGCCAAACAGTGTGTCGATTTCTGTTTTGGTGTAGGCGTCAGAAATGCTGTATCCAGACAAAGTTGTTGGGTTTGTGCCCGAAGTCACGCGGCCGTAAGCGTCGGTAGTGACAGACCTGTAGGTGCCTGCCGTGCCAATCATGGCCAAGTCGATGTTGTCGGGGTTGACCACGATGCGAGCGGAGCTGGCCGTGCCGACATCCAGCGTGTTGCCGGTGCGAGTCAGGCCACCGCCTGGCTGCAGCTGCCCAGCGCTCGAGAACTGCGCCCAGGTCACCGCCGTGCTGTCGATTGTTCCGCCGGCGGCGACGGTGGCGATGTAGCCGTTGCCAGTCTGGGTGGTGCCCTGCTCCACGAAGGTAAAGGCGGACACCAGCTCAGCCCAGGTGTTGGCATCGCTCGCGCGCGTCCAGGACCCGACCGCCACAACGTAGATGCCGTTTTGGGAGGTTGTGGTTTGGTTCTTGACCAGCACCCGGTCGCCCGCAACCACGGCCACGCCGTCGATGGTTTGCGCGCCAGAGAGCGTGATGTTGGCCGTGGTGGCCACGCGGCAGGAGGCCTTGGCATCCAGGCCCTCAGCAACGCTGTCCACGTAGGCCTTGCTGGCCGCGTCGCCTGGGTTGGTGGGGCTGGCCAGGCCAGTGACGGCAGCGCCTGATACGGAGCCGCCGCTGATGGTCTTGTTGGTCAGGGTCTCGGTGCCAGCCAGGGTGGCGAAGTCACCATCCGACAGCGCTGCATTGAACTGCGCCGTGGTGCCAGACAGGGTGTTTGCGCCCAGGCCGATGGTCTTGTTGCTCAGCGTCTCCGTGCCGGCAAGCGTGGCAAAGTCGCCATCGCTGAGGGCTGCGTTGAACTGCGCAGTGTTTCCAGACAAAGTGTTGTTTGCCAGGTTGATGGTCTTGTTGGTCAAGGTCTGCGTCGCAGTTGTGCCAACAATGTCTCCAGTGGGTTTGGCCTCAGCGGCCAAAGCTGTGCCGCCGGAATTCACCACGACCAGCTTGTTGCCGTTGCCGGTCAACGCGGGCAGCTTTTCAAAGCCTGCCTCGATCAGATCCAGCTCAGCACGCATCGATGCCGATGCGCCAGGAGCGTTCGGCGCAGGGTATCCAGATGGGACGTAAAAATCGTTTGACATTATCGGAGTCCTCGACGAGTGCTGTAATGAAGGATGATGCTGTTGATTGTGAACGGCCGAAACAGGTTGGACACCGAGGAGATGGCGACGGCCACGTTCTCGCCCGTGCCAGTCATGTCGATCTCAGTCGGTGCAATGTCGCGGCCATCAAAAATGAAGTTGTCCCAGATCATTGAGTCCCAGAACGGATTGCGCAAATCGAGCTGGTAAATCGAATCCAGTGGCTGGGCAACTTCAGGCGAGGCGTATGCAAGCAAGTACCCAAACTGGATCTCCGCATATGAGTCGCCGGTCACCTCGACACTGCCCTTGCGGAATCTTTTCAAGAGCCTCGGGCTCTTGATGGCGTTGGCCACAAGCGTCAGGTTGGCCTGGATGTTCCCACCGTCGAAGCTCGTGCCCGCATCAAGCTGGTAAACAAAGCCATCGGACGAGCCGAAGTAAGTTGCAGTTGTGCCGTCTTGCTTCTCACCCTCAAAGGCGCACAGCACGGGGTCTGGAAACTGAACAGGCATCGCGCCAAGCAGCTGGCCGTTGAGCACGGTCAGGTAGATGCCAGAGCCATCACTGAAGAACACGCGGTACTGGCCCTTCTCGCGCTCAACAGAGCTGGCTGAAGCCAGGTTGATGCGGCCCGCCAAGAAAGGGCGCAGATTCATTGTCAGAGACGCTGGCAAGAAGTTGCCGAAATTCAAAGACGTGCCCAGGTTCATGATGCCCCGGTCGTCCAGCGCATACGCCTGGTCCATCGTCCTTGCGGTGTAAGGGACCGCCCCTGTGCCGCTGTTGTAGCTGGACAGCTTGAAGTCTTCGGAGCTGGTGCCGTACAGGATCGAGGTGTTGTTGCGCGTGTAGACGGCCATGGCCCCGGTGGTTTGGTCGCCAGGCATGATCAGCAAGTTGGTGATCGCGTCGTTCATCGCGATCTCTCCAGCCCCCAGCAGCGGCGTCCACCTGTAAACGTCGCCGATTGCGGAGAACTGCAGAGATGCACCGAAGCTCAGGAACAAGTGCTGCTTGTGAAACGCAACATGTGAAGGCTTGTCGACGGCCATGCCGGTGGCGATCGGGACATAAGTCTGGCCGTCGTACTCGAAGGCCCGGTTCTGGCCATCGCACCCGTAGAGCTTGTAGCCATCGACGCCGCCGAAGTTACCGACAACCACTTCAACGCGCCCACCAGGGGCCAGCGTGATCGCGGCCTGGGTGCCGTTTACATGGGCTCGTCCAGTGCCGGCGACATCGATGTGCTCGTTGTCTTGAAACGTACCGGACACCGACGCAAAGATCAGCCGACCCGAAGCGTCCGAGGTGGTCCAGTCACCGTCTTGCAGCACCACGCGCCTGACCACGCCCGTGGCTCCGCTGATTCGGCCAACGACTGTCTGGCCATCAACGATTGCCGAGGAGCCTCCATCAAAGCTCAGCTCAAAGCCAAGAGCGACAGGCGTCCAGCCACTGCTTGTGGACTTGTGCATGACCAAAGCGGTGGAGCCGACGTTGTTGCGCCACGCATAGACGCTGCCTTCGTAGTACGCAACGCCACGCACGGGGCCTGCGCCTGGCACCGCTTGGATGTCCTGACGATAGGAGTCGGCCGCCAGGTTGCGGTACTGCGCATCCAAGATGCCATTGACCACCGCGCCAGCAGTGCCGACGGAAAGCCCGACCAAAGCCGCGCCTACGTTTATTTGTTCGCTGTCGGAGAAGGTGCCGGTGACCTTGGTGACGACCAAATGGTCGCTGCTCACCGCGATGACTTGACCGGTGGCCGCGCTGGTTGCGCCGGTCACGGTGTTGCCGATTACGACATTGGCGATGCTCGCCATGTAGATCACGATGTACGTGGCATCAGACGGGCGTGCTCGACCATCAAAACGCTCGTAGCCGGCAATCCTGGTGTAGCCACCAGTGATTGAGCACTCAAAGTTCGCCGCGCGCCTGGCCACGCCAGAGGGCAAAGACAGTGTCGGCGTGACCTGGTCAAGGCCACCCTTGAGCCGGATGAGTTCGTAGTTGACGGATGGGAGTTGCGCCATGGTGAGCTTCAGGCCAATGGGTTGCCGTGATAAACGACCGGCAGCATCTCGCGCTCGAGCTGCGCCTTGATGGCCGCGTACTGCTTTTGCGCGCGCTGGATCACCTCGGCGGCTGACTCGTAGTAGCCGTAGTACTCAAGGGCCTTGTAGATGATCGCCATCTGCAGGTGCTCAGGAATGTCAGGCTCGTCTTCAGCATTGACCAATGAAGATGGCCGGCGCTGGTATTCGCCCACCACGGTGTACTCGGCGTCTGGCAGCGGGCCAAACATCACGTCCTTGCCGTTGGGGTAGATGGCAAACACAACTGGCCTGCCTTGCAGCTCACGCTGCAGGTTGAAGCGGTATGTGTTGCGGAAGGTCTGGTACTCCCACTCGACCAGCCACTGCTCGTCTTGGATGCCGATCGCAGTGCGCTGGCAGCGGAAGGTCTCGCGGTGCCAGTAGCGGAAGTTGCTGATGCCGGCCTCGACCGGTGACACCTGGCCGTCGGCCTGTGGCACCTGGAAGCTGAAAGGCTCGCGCATGAAGTCCCACACATCGTGCATGCCCTGGATCTCGAGCCAGGCGCGGTTTATCCAGTCGACAAAGCGCTTGGACTCACCCGTGATGCCTGTCACAGATGCCGGCCCGTTGCCGGAGGCTCCTGCCTCCTGCCGTAGTGCTTGCGCGAGTTGCAGGAAGTTCATGTCTTAGACCGGTTGTTGCAAGAGCTGACGCAGCCAGGGCGTGCCCTTCTTGGGGTTTGGATCAGAGAGCACGGAGAACGGGTAAGTCAAAGACAGCACGTTGTCCTCTTGGAAACCCATCGAGCCGTCGGGTGCCACGATCTTCTTCTGGCGCACGCGCGACTGTTTGGCATTGGCCAATATGGCAACGTGATACCTGCGCACGCGCTGGGGCTCGCCATTGCGCATCAGCAGCTTGTAGTCACCGTTGACGTTGACCTCGCAAAACTGCGGGTCGTTCTCGTTGTTCGGCTCCATCAAGATGATTTCCATCTCGTCGCGCATGAAGGATTCCTCATCGATGGCGTCGGTGCTGATCACGCGATCGGTGTCGATCTCGATGCCACGGCCGCTCTTCACTTCGGCAATTGACTCGGTGTCGTTGATCATTGGCACGTCAGGGGAATCAAGGCCCTTCTTGCGTTCGTAGCTGTTGATGCGTGTGTTCATGGGTCAGGTCTCCAAAGGTGAAAAATTGGGGCGGGGGCCACCCGAAGGTGACCCCCAGTGCCGACTTAGGCAGTCAGCGGGTTGGCAGGCACGGTGGCCAGGTTGATGAACGTGTCTGTGATGCCGGCGGCAGACAGATCGACCGAGCCAGGCGTGAACACGGTGTTGGCAGTCAAGGCAATACGCAGAGCGCCGATCGGGCAGACGCCGATGGGGGCGTCAGGGAACTGCAAGGCCACGCGGCCGGCGGCCAGCTCAGCGCTGTCTACGATCGGGCCGGGAACGATGCTGACAGCGCCAGCGGTGTCCAGGCAGATCAGGTACAGGCGAGTGGAGCCGTTGACACCACCGGTGAAGCCACCGTTCATGCCACCGACGCCACCGGCAGCAGCTTGATACACGGAAGGACCGCTGTAGCTGATGGCGATGTTGTCGGTGATGGCCTTGTTGTAGAACCGGCCGTCGATGACGTAGTTGATCGCAGTGGCGATCTGGATGGTGTTGGCGTTGGTGCCTTCGGCAAGACCGCCGGAGTTCAGGGCCCAGGTGGCACCTGCGTTCATGGAGAGGTTGTCAGACATGACTGTTTCCTTTAAAAGTTTCGTGGAAGAAGCGGGGGCCGAAGCCCCCGGTCATCACAGAGCCGAGCAGGCGGCCTCGATACGGACCATCCAGTTTTCGTTCAGGCGCACAGCGTTCTTGTAGAAGTTGGCACCGACGTAGCCGAACTGGCCCATGGGGTTGGCGTGAGTGATCTGCTTTGCAGGCAGGTAGATCGGCTGAATGGCGTTCATGCCCTTCAGCGACACTTGGCCCCAAGCCTCTTGCGCAACCACCATCACGGGGTACACGTCAGCTGTGGTGCCAGAAGTGCCGCCGTTGGACAGGAAGGTGCCAGCACTGATGCTGCCGCCTGCGGCCAGGAATGGGCGGAAGTAGGGGCTGGTGATGATGCGGAAACGCTCAACAGTACCCACCTCGCGCTCATGCACAGGCTTTTGCGAACCGTAGCGAGCCACGGGCACAAAGCTGGTCAGGTTACGGAAGTCGGCTTCCATGTCGGTGTGGATGAACACCAGGTAGCCAGGTTCGATGGCGGTGGTGTTGAAGTTCACCGAAGCGGCCAACTTCTCGGTCACCAGCTGAGCGTGTGCGCTCTCGAGCTGACGAGCGGCTTGACGCAGCTTGTTCAGCGTGATGGCGGTG
>CAZKLA010000003.1:48126-53033 GCA_964553455.1 uncultured Aquiluna sp.
TTCGATGGAGGCCATGTGCTCGCCGACCAGCTTGACCATGTCGCCGGGGATGTCGTCCTCGTACATGGCTTCGGCTTTGCTCGACAGCTTCATCAACACGCCGTACTGCTGCAGAGTGACCTGCACGTCTTGGTATGTGATGGTGCGCGAGCCAGGCGTGACGCCTTCTTGCAGCAGGTAGTTGCTGGCGGTGATGTTGGGAGCACCGTTTGTACCAGCGTCGATTGGCAGAGCACGACGGAACACCACGGTGTCAGTCTTGTTCTGAGGGATCGGCTTTTGTGTACCGAAAGTCGACAGCACTTTGATTGGCATGGCGTGCTTGAGCATTTCGCGCTCGGCCATGATGAGGTTCCGGCTAGGAACAAGGGAATAGGTTTGCATGATCAGTTACCTTTTTTGCGATCAAGTTGGTCCAAGTAGGCCCAGTACTCCTCCGGCGTCATGTCCTCGACTGGCTTGGCCCGGGCTGTGGAGCCCGAACGGCCTGAAGGAATAGCCGCCGCAGCAGACAGGCGCTGCGTTCTTTGTGACGTTGCCGAGCTCGCTGCCTGGCTGTGCAGATCCAGCAAGCGCACTGCATCTTGCGGGCTTTCGCTCGCCGCAAGCATCTGCACTTCGCGTGGTTGGCGCTGCAGCCATCCAACAAATTCGGGCGTCTGTACACGATCCTGCCAACCCGGGTGCCGAACTTCGACTGCCATCTCGCTGCGCAGGCGGGCGATTTCCTCGTAGCTCACAGCAGGCTGCTGAGCGTGCTGAGGCACCGCCGCGAGGCGTTGCTCCAATGCGCTCAGTCGCTCGTTGAGAGCCGACTCCATCGCTTCCGCGAACTCGGGGTAGTCGCGTTTGAGGTTTGACATTGCCTCGGGGCTTTGCTGCGCCGCTCGGATCTCTCCGGCTGTTGGCGCATCGCCACCCTTCGCTGTGACCTGTTGAGCCGCCTGAAGCTGTTGCTTCACTTGGCTGTTCAGGCCACCAATGTGACCTTCGGCATTTCGCAAGCGATTCGTGACTTGACCGAGCATCGATTCAAGTCCTGCGATCTTGTCCAAGAGTGCTTGCTCCGCCGTCGGAGCTGCTTCGTCACCAGCCCCTGTTGCATCGGCCTGATCGGCGGGTGCGGGGTCAGTGGATTCAGCCGGGCTCGGCGTGCCTTCTTGTGGATCAATCTCGGCTTCGTTGGCTGGTTGCGCGCCACCAGCCTCTTCGGCCTCGAGTTCATCCCAGATCTTTTGCGCTTCGTCTTGCGGGTTAACGGTTTCCTGTACGTTCATTTCAGTTGCGTCTCTCTTTTTGGCCATTACTGGCCGGGGGTGCCGACGCTGAGAAGTTCTTCAGGGTCGACGGCTTGACTCAGGCTGGCATCTTCTGCCAGGCTGAGAATCTTGTTGAGCTCTCTGATCCCCCCTCGGATCAGGGCTGTCTGCTCGACGCCGTATGACGGGCTGTCGTTCAGCTTTCGCAGTTCCTCGACTCGCTCTTCAATGAGCTGCGAAAGCCGCTTCCACGCCTGGGTGCGGAAGTCTTCTGGTTTCAAACACGTCTCCAAAAAAGAAAGGGCACCCGGGTTAGGGGTGCCCTCAAGTCAACTTGTCATCAGGAGGTCGCCGCAGACGCAGTGACCCGGGGCTGAATATACATCAATGTGATAGGCCGCGCAATAGGTCATCGGCCCATCATCCGGCCCATGTTGACGATGAACAGCGCCGGCGGAATGACGAAGTCGGGCAAGCCACCGCCTGATGCTTCAAAAATATCCTGCCCGTCGGTGGCCGACAGCGTTCCAACGTGCGCCAGGTCGCCGACAAAAATTGACGTGTCCTGAGCCTCGATCGCGGACAAGATCCCGACATGAGCCAGATCACCCAGCGAAGTGATCGTGTCCTGCGCCTCGGTCGCCGCGAACACGCCCACGCTGGCGCGCTTGCCCGCAAAGGCTGCAGTGTCCTGGCCCTCGGTGACGGCAAGCGTGCCAGTGATGGTGATGGGGCCGGATGTAACGGTGCCAATGAAGGCTGCGGCGTCTTGAGCTTCAGTTGCGGCCAGCGTGCCGGTGATCGTGACCGGGGCAACAGGCGAGACGGTGAAGTCCTGCGCCTGCCACTCACCGGCAACGCTGACTTGCTTGGCGTACCAATTTGCCATGCTTTACGCCGGGGTGATGAGTTGCGTGACCAGGCCGTCAGAGTCAACGGACGGGTTGCGAACCAGAAACCTCTGCGTGCCAAAGCCCGGTTTAAACGTCAACACCACTTCACCGGACCCCGGGCTGGTTACATCGACGTACCTATACCCCGAGGCCGACCCTACCGTGACTGCTCGATCCAGCGAGCCGTCTGCTCTGTAAGAGAAAACTGGCGTGCCGTTTGCGTATGGTGTGCCTGTTGAATCGTTAAGCGTTTCACGGATCTGAAGCGGTGTTAGTGGTTGGTCGATCGCAAATTGCCGGGCCATCCACCCGTCGGAAAGGGGAACGGTTGAGGAGATTGTGATGACTCCTGTAGCCCCTGCGGTTGGCATTTCCTTGTAGCCCACTGCTAGGGTTGTGTAGATCGTCGGTGAGCCTGGCTGTTCGACTTCCGCGACCAAAGTCCACCCGCCGGGAACCGTAAAAGGGTCCATGTCGGTGCCGTCAGTCGCTGCGACGTAGAAGGCCAGGCAGTCGGGGCGCGTGGTTGTAACGCTTGGCACCGTAATGGAAGTGGCGGAGACGGTTTCCGCGTTGGTCCCAACGATGTTTGCAACGTCAACGTCGCTGGCTCCGCGAATCAGTAAACAAATCATCGCCCACCCGCTGTAACTGGCTCCGTAAGAAATCGTGATCGTGCCGGTTTGTCCTGTTGTTACTTGCAGGCTGAAAACGGCAATGTTGGCGTCAGGGAGTGAACTGCTCCTTGCAAATACCATCTGGCCTCCGGATGGCCCACCGAAGGAGAATCCGCTGGCGTCATTGTCGCCGGTTATAGTGCTCCCGTCGTTCGCAACAAACACCAAAACCACATCGCCGTTTTGCGCGCCGCTCGGGATTGCGCAAGTGGCGTTTGTTGAGGTTCCGGCGCTGGTCGTCTGGGCAGCAATGGTAGGAACTGGCATGCGCGCCTCAACCGTGAGTGATCGTCGCGCTGTTGATCGTGACGGTGTCGCCCGCCGTGATGCCAACGCTGGAAAGGTTGATGTTTGCGCCGGAGGTGCCAACGGTCAGCCCGGTGATGACATCGGTGCCGCCAGCGGACGTGCGAACGCGGGCCTCTGCAGCCGTGCCAGTGGCGTCAGCGTTGGTGTCCGACTGGGGCATCGTGAAGGTCAGCACGCCGCCGGAGACGGTGCCAGCCGGGTTGGCCAAGGGGATGGTGGCCAGCACGGTGCCCATGCCAGTGGTGCCGATCTGCAGCACGCCCGTGGTGCCGATGGCGGTCACCACGTCGCCCATGCGCGTGTTCTTGAGGCTTGTCGAGTAAATGACTGGCATGGTTTGATCCTTCAGCTGACCATTGATTTGAGGTTGGCGAGCTTGGTCTCAAACTCAGCGCGCTTGGCGTCGGCCGCCCGGATGGCTGCGTCAGCTTCACTCACGCGACGGGCGGCAGCATCTTCAATGGCTTTGAGGTCTTCGGCGCGGCGGGCGTTGGCCACGCGGTCGGCCTCGACTTTCGCCTGGTCGGCAGCCAGCGCCTCCCGCTGCTCGGCCATCCAGCGGTCGAACTTGTTGCGGTCGTCGCGCATGGCCTCACGGCTCAGCTCAACTTCTTCGGCCGACTTGAAGACCCTGGCCGACTCTTCTTTGCATTTGGCGCGGTCTTGCTCGACCAGGCCAGCCTGCTTTTCAAGATCTGCAGCTTGCTTCTTGCTTTGAGCGATGGCTTCGTCTGCAGCTTTACGCTCGGCAGAGGCGGCATCCTGAGCGGACTTGATCTCCTGCAGTGCGCCCTTGAGCTTGGTTGCGTCCTTGGCCAGCTCGAGGACTGACAGAAGGTTCATGGTTGCTTCAATCTCGGCAACCGACGGGGTGGTGTTCATCATCATTGAAATACTCCTTATGCGGATGCGATTACCGCGATTTTAAGACCCGGCGTCACGCCGAGATACTCAGTGCCGCCAGCGCCCATTCGCATGGACGTTGAAGACGCTGTGGGGTTGGTTCCAACTGCAACTCGGCATGCGGCCTCCGCGTGCAGGCGGACGAATCGAGTGACATCGGAAAGCGCGCCGGACTGCGCCGACGTGGCTCCAATCTCGACTTGCTGGTTTCTGATGCTCGGCTCTTGCCCGGCCATGATTAGGCTGCCACGGCCCGCCGTAGCAATTTCACCGTACTCTGTGATGTCCAATAAAGGCATTGTGATACTCCTTAAATTCCTGAGCCCTGGCGGGCCTTGATGGCTGCTTCAGCGTTGAACAGCTGGCGCTCGTTGTCCAGCTTCAGCAGCTCCAGGCGCTCGCGGCGGACCAGCTCTTCGCGTGTCATTGCGCCGTCCTGCTCCATCTTGGCCAGGGCGATCTCGCGCTGGAACTGCCGGTCGATCATGGCCTGCTCGGACTCGGCTCGCTCGCGCTCGACCTGGTAGGCAGTGTTCGCCTGCTTGACCTGCATTTCCTCCTGCGCCAGCTGGGCTTCGATGGCGCGCTGCTCCTTGCCGTCTGCGATCTTGGCCATGTCGACTTCCGCCTTGATCTGGGCTGCGGCCAGGCGTGGGTCTTGCGGCGCGCCCTGCTCGGCCACGGCCTGCTGCTCCTGCTCCACCTCGTCCTCGTTTTTCATCAGCTCGTCGGGGTTGACCTTGAATGCCTTCAGGATCGCCTTGAGCTCCTCGCGCTCCTTGAGGTGCGGGGTGTAGCGTGGGTTGTTGGTGATATTGGCCAAGTTCAGCAGCGCCTGGTTCTGGATGTCGCGCTCGACCAGTGCG
>CAZKLA010000004.1:0-27390 GCA_964553455.1 uncultured Aquiluna sp.
TATTGGTGCACCCTGCAGGAATCGAACCTGCTTCATCGAATTTTCAGTCCGCTGCTATGACCACATCAGCTAAAGGTGCAATTGTTTGGTCCGCACTGATGGAATCGAACCACCACTCCGAAGTTCGTAGCCTCGTGTAATATCCATTTTACTAAGCGCGGATTATTTGGTGGACCAACGGGGGATCGAACCCCGACCTATGCGGTGCAAACGCATCGTGCTCCCATTATCACTATCAGCCCAAATCTTTTTAAAGCATACTAACGACATAGGCAATTGGATCTCCCTGTCTCACTGAACCAACTTCAGCAGTACGCTTTAAAAAGATGACTGACAATTTATCCTTCTCTACGCCATCAGTCAAGGCGAGTATTTAATTTGTAAGTAGTGTCCCCATCGTTATAGACACCATTCACCCGTGTAATTAAGCCGGCCGGGACTCGGTACGTTACTTGGGATACTCGACTAGAGCTTCTATGTTTGTGCTAGGGTATTGCGCCCCTCTCTAATTTACACTACAAGGACCTTCGAAGAATCCATAGCAATGTGTCTTTTTCTTGCTAACACTTACAAAACTTGGTGGGGACGGTGGGACTCGAACCCACAAAATTTGGCTTCTAAGACCAACACGTATACCAATTCCATCACGTCCCCGAAATTAAAGAGGCCATGCGAGCTCATCTGCATGCTTAGGCTTTTTGTCTTCTCGTTCCAGCTGGCTCTTACGACTGTAGCGTCACCTCAAAATCAACAGAGTAGTTTTTGCGTTTTCAATTACAAGTTGAATGCTTTTTATTTGCTGAACCTACTCTAAAACTTGGCTCCCCAGCGTGGGATCGAACCACGGACACCTTGATTAACAGTCAAGTGCAACTACCGCTGTGCTACTAGGGAATAACCTTTATTATACCACAAATGCGGTATAATGTAAACTGGTGGAGGTGATAGGGATCGAACCTATTGTGACCTAAGTCGGAAGATTTACAGTCTCCTGCCATACCGTTACGGCGGCACCTCCATGTTTTGGTACCCAGTAGAGGTAACGCTCCTCTGTCTTACGATTATCAGTCGTATGCTCTACTTTTGAGCTAACCGGGCAAGAATTCATTGGCATTACGAACTTTAGCCGTACCTTTTTCGTAGGTACCGAAAAGATCTACTGGCGTAGACCCGAACAAAACGCTCAACCCTATGTTGAGATTGACACCGCTGCGAGGCGTAGTGTCTTGGTGCCGGATGTCTGGTTCGAACAGACGACCTATCGCTTACAAGGCGATTGCACTACCACTGTGCTAATCCGGCATTTAAACAACAGGATCCGCTTTGCTTTTTTCCAATAAAAAGTTATTTTGTTTGCGGTAAGGATCCTAAAACTGGCGGTCCCAAGGGGTAACGATCCCCTTCTTCATGCGTGACAGGCATGCGTGCGTCCATGAACACTTTGAGACCAGAAATCTGGTACACCGTATGGGAATCGAACCCATCTTACCAACGTGAAAGGCTGGTGTCCTAAACCGATAGACGAACGGTGCATCTATATGCAAACACACTATCGTCTACCGGCGTGGTGGGAATAAATTCCTCGACCGTCATGGTGCGAACTAATGTGTTTACATATAGTGATTGCCTCCCGGCAATTTATATGTGATCAGCTTTTTAAAGAACATTGCTGTTTTATCAGCGTATGGATAGATTATACACTGATTAGCAATTATTGTACACTACTTTATGCATTGTTACATATTAAACTTAAGTATACAGTTTTCATTTAAAATGCATCAGGATGAACGAAATCAGCTTGAAGAGGGTGGATACCCTCAGGATGCATACGTATGCTTTTTGCCTTCATAAGTTGTTGATTTATAAGGGCTTTTCAAGCTGAAATCGTCAGTCTGGAGTAGCGAGTCGGATTCGAACCGACGGTTTTACGGATTTGCAATCCATTGCATTGGGCCTCTCTGCCACCGCTACATATCTAATTTAGAAGAACTCGTGAGTGCTTTGGAACACCACCCATCAAGTACTCCATCTGATCTGCCAGAATATTTCTATTCTGAAGGATCATGTTTTCGAAGTGGTTTGGTTCGTATGGAATGTAAAGAAGTTCGTGACCGAATTCCTTTGGAGTACGAGCGCCCTTCTGTGTGTTACACTTTATGCAAGCAGTAACACAGTTCATCCAAGTGTTTTCTCCACCACGAGACACTGGGTGTACGTGATCACGAGAAAGATTTGAATTACTGAAGTGACCACCACAGTAAGCACATACGTGCTTATCCCGAGCAAATAGAGTCTTGTTCGAAAGGATGACTTTGCCAGCCTTTTCAAGGTTAAACCCTTTGCCCTTAACTGCAATGATTGAAGGAGTTTCTAAAACAGACATTACACCATCGTTTTGCACTCCTCCACGGAAAGTAGCTACTGTATCACCTAGTGACCAGACAACCATTCCTTTCGCAAAGTATGTGATCGCATCTTCGTAATTGATCCACTTACGTGGTAACCCTGACGCGTCAAGTGCTAAAACATGTGACATAATTTCTCCTTACATCTTTCTTCCTATAAAATATTTAGTGGTGGGCTGACTGGGATTCTAACCCAGGATCAATGGCTTATGAGGCCACTGCTTTAGGACGCTAAGCTATCAGCCCAATTAAACTTACCTTTTCGTATAGCATATATTTCATTTTGCTTTACTACTTTGAGTTTGTTTGGAAACTGAGACCACTTAGCATGATCTCTTTCAGTTTCATAACCTTTTACTTCAACATACAAATCATGTTCTGGAAGGTAAAAATCAGGAAAATACTTTCGTGTACCATTCCATTCATATTCAAACCATTCGTTAGAACGTAATATTTGTATGTTATTGCTTTCACAGAACTGATAGAATTCTAATTCCCATCTGCCTTGAAATTTAATTCCATTATAAACGATTTCCTTAGTTCTACCTCTATTCGAAGAGGTATATGCGTTTGGGTTTCGTTCAATCGCTTTTTTAATTCCTTCAGAAATTTTCTTTTTGGTTTCTTCAGAATGTTTTTGTTTCTTGGAAGCCTCTGACAGTTTCTTTCTTGTTGCATCAGAAACTGTCAGAGGAATTCCTAACTCTTTTGCTTTAGTCCATTGGTTGGGCATAAACTCCTCCGTGCTTTTTATTATTTATAAAAATGCACTTTTTAAAGTCCGCTGCTCTAACCATTGAGCTACAGGCGCAACTTTATTTGAAACCTATAACTCCACCTTGTTCTTTGATGCTTTTAACAACGTCTTCAAACAATACTGGCCGAAAATCCGTTTGCTCAACGCATACACAGTAATAACGTGGGTCAACAACTGGAGCTCCATACTTACCTACTGGATCCATCATAACGCGGCCATCATGTAAATGGCCATGAATGTTAGTACCAAATCGGTATAACGCAGATGGATGTAATGGAATATGACTTAAGATCATACCATTCATTACATGGTAGCCTCGAATATCTCGAAAGTGAGGAGTGTAGTCCTCAAGTCTAAAGATGTCGTGGTTACCCTTAATCAAAACCTTATCACCATTTAAACGATGCATGATACTTAAAGCCTTGCGGTTGATCACTACATCACCTAAGTGATAAACCTTGTCGCCAGGACGAACTGTTTCGTTCCAGCGCTTTATCATTTCTTCGTCCATTTCTTCTGGACTATCCCACGGCCTCAACTTAGTGACACCGTCACTTCTTGTGAAGCGGCATACACCAGCGTGACCAAAGTGAGTATCGCTAACTAAGAATACACTTGGCATACCGCTTCCTTTCATAATGTTGGTACCAGCGGAGGGGATCGAACCCTCTCAAGAACGCTAATCTGGCGCTAAAAGTCTTATAAGAACTCCCTGACTACCAAGTCTCGCTGGCATAAACTGGCGGTGCGACTGAGACTCGAACTCAGAACCCGGTGTTAACCGAGCGACGGATTAGCAATCCGCTCTAATACCATTATAGGACCGCACCATAAAATAACAGGATACACTTTTTGTTTGCTCTACCAGATGAGCTAATTTTCCAATATGGCGGAAAATGTTGGGATCGAACCAACTACACAACAATTATGTTGGAATTTGCTGTATGTATCCTAAAACTTGGTATCGCGTACGGGAATCGAACCCGTCTGAGTGAGTTGAAAGCCCACGGACCTCACCAAAAGTCAAACGCGATATAATTGGTCTGGGTAGCAGGATTCGAACCTGCAGCCTCGAAGTTCCAAACCTCGCCGTCTACCTGATTGACATTATACCCAGAAAAAACCATATTGAAATACACTATTTGCAACTATCTCCTCGCCTAGGACAAGTTTAGAGACCTTCTCCCTATGAGAAGGCAAATGTATTTCAATATGGTAGATCGTCTCGGACTCGAACCGAGTTCTCTCTGCTTAAGAGGCAGGACTTCACCATCAAAGTTTACAATCTATATGGCACCGGTGCTAGGGTTCGAACCTAGGACGACAGAGTCAAAGTCTGTTGTGTTACCAATTACACCACACCGGAACAAATTACGAATACTCTACGAATTTTTAAAGAACATTTGCTGTTTTACCAGCGTAGATAGAGATTATACACCATCTACTAATTTTTGTACACCGTCTGGAAAAAAATTTTCTTTGACTGTGTTTGTCTGTTTTACCAGACTGTAGATGTATTGTACCACACCTACAATTTATTGTACACCACCAAACAAAAAGGCCCTAACTTTTCAGTAGGGCCTAAGAGGTGTGCTTGTTGCAACTATCTCAAACCCTGTGCCCGTCCCATCCTTCAATTGATGTAGGGCGCACATTCGCCTGACCGTTAAAGTCATAGCTTAATTTTGTGCAGGAAAGTATAGAATGCATTGTTGCCTCTTAGTGTTGATATAATATATATACGTCGCGTATGCTCTTAGCGAATCTTTTTTGCAGAATCTGCAATATTTTTATCTTCGCGGACTTCAATCAATCGTGGTAGGAAGAGTGACTCTTCACCTTGCTTGTTTTTAATCCTTGCATTATACGTAACTGCTACGATCTTTCCGATGTAATCTGTACGCTGACGATCTTCATCAGACAAACCAGAACCAACATCGACTTTAATGACACCATCGGAACTTTCACAAAGAAGAGCTCCAACCATGCCTTCATATTTTCCAGTACCTGGCTGCACACCTACAACTAGTAGATCACAATCAAGTTCTGCTTTAAACTTAACTTGCGTTTTTACGCGCTTGTCTTCCCAAACGCCTGTCATATCTTTTAGGATGATTCCTTCTTGACCTTGTGCAAGGTAATCCTCAAAAATCTTTTGAGCTTCTTCAAACGAACCAACTGCAGTGCTTTCAACAAGACGAATCTTAGAAGGAAGAGATGCAGACTGCAACATAGCAAAACGAATTGCATATTGAACAGTGCCTTTGCCTTGTGCAAAGTGCGGATATGGAATACAATCCCACACTGTAGCACGTACGCTTGCAGCTTCACCTGAAGAAATAGTACCTTTGACAGCTTTGTTTAGAATACCATTTCCTGTTTGGCGATCTTGGATGTTACCTTCAACTTCAACTAGCAGTTCACCATCATATACAAGATCAGCACCACGAGCAAGAGCAATAAACTCTTGTTCAAGGTTGCCAAGCAAGTTAATTTCTTTGCCATTACGACTACGGAATTCGCACTTGCCATCTTTAACGATAGCATTGAATCGCATACCATCCATCTTCAATTGGACCAATGCTGGCCACTTGAACTTAGCGATTAGCTTTTCATCGAATGGAGTGCACAACATACATGGAAACTCAGGCACTAGCTTAGGCCAAACTTTATTAGCAGTCGAATCAGAAGCACCACACTTCAAATCCTTTTGAATTACACGCTCTAGAACTTTAGAATCACTTTCAGTGAGTGAGCTTAAAAGTTTAGTCAAGAATTCAATGCCAGCGTTACCTGTCGCTTCTCGATTCGATAACACTCTTAGACTATCAAGCACTGAGTCAAGAGAATCTGCCTGCTCGCTACGAGCTGGCGTATACTCGGGAATCTTGCGAATATAGAACTGAGTGAAAGGATCATAAGCTAGGAAGAAAACTCGCTTCAAAAGCTTGTTGTTTTCTTCACGCTTGAGGATTGCTTCTTTCTCCAGACGAGAGGAAGTTGCTTCGAGTTCTTTGAGGATGTCTAAAATCATAGTAAAATTATTCCAAGATGGTTGATTATACACCATCTACGAATTATTGTAAATAGTTGACCGTTTTAGTCAACCTTACCACTGATAGTATACTTTTTGATTATTTCTTTCGCGTCTTCAAGGCCGACCTGATCGATGACCATGTTTTCAAGAGCAATGTCAACTTCTTCAAGTAACCATTCAACGTAATCGATTTCGTCGTCTGGGAGATGTGCCAACCAGTGTGCGAGTTCTTGTTGCTCAAGCGAAAGAATAATCTTAAGATTTTTTTGGTGTTGATTCCTCATTTTTCGTCTGTCGTGGGATGAAGCCATAGTCAGCCGCTAGATCCGCAGTGACCTTCTTGTATAGTTTATTTAGCTTCTGATCTTTGACAGCTACGAGCATTTTAGCTTCAGACGGATGAACGTTTTCTAACAGCTGAATGAAAAGATGTTCTTTACGAACTTTGTTTAGTTCCTTCTGCTTAGTGAAGATGTAAAGCTTCTTAGTTTCCATGATCAAGTTTGCTTTACTCATACCAAGTGGAGCACTATCTTCTTTGTATGGAGGTGCTCCTTCAGGCAAGTCAAATTTTTGTTCAGGGATAAATGCATGTTGAAAAATAAATTTCAACGCCATGTTATCGCGATACTTAGCCAAAGAAGTAGGTTCTTTGTTTACTTCTTCCAGAATTTCTGTTAGAAACTTTGTAGCCATCAAAACTCCTCGATTTCGTTCAATAGATTACGACATCTATTTTTAATTAGATAATTCATGATTGCGTTTTTATCACCTTGCACAGGTACTTCAAACGCGTCCATGATAGATTGCTTTACATCTTCAGGGATATACTTAAAGTCAACCAATTGAATATTACGTTGCCAGTTACGGCGTTCTTCGTCAGTGCGGCATGCTTCGTAGCCACGTTCAAAGAATTCTTCAAGACGCTTAGATGATACAGACTTTTGGCGTTCGCCAATCATCAGTGCATCGTCCTTAGTGAGAATATTTGGAATGCCGTCGCCGGAATCGCCTTTGACAATATGTTCAACAAGCCATTCTTTTAGTTCTTTCTTATTGACTACAACTAACTTTTTAAGCATAGGACTAAACTGTTTAACATTGTCATATGCATGAAGTTGTTTGAAATCTTTATCAGAAGATACGATCATGACTGGTTCAAACTTGCCGAACTCCTGAGTAGATTCAGCGAGCAC
Source organism: uncultured Aquiluna sp. (assembly GCA_964553455.1). Taxonomy (GTDB): domain Bacteria; phylum Actinomycetota; class Actinomycetes; order Actinomycetales; family Microbacteriaceae; genus Aquiluna. Next base: position 7,396 of record CAZKLA010000004.1, read on the forward strand.
TGCAATGACGTCATCGGCTTCGCAACGATCTACATGAATAACCTTATACGAGAAATAAGATTTGAGATCTTCACGGATTTCGTTTAGAGTTTCAAAGATAAACTTCCAGTCAAGTTCTGATTCTTCTCGGGCTTTCTTACGCAGACCTTTGTAGTTTGCAAAGTATTCTTTACGCCAGTAATTGCGGCCGTCACATGCAATAACCATTTGTCCATATTCTTTGCCATACTTTTTCTTGTACGACTTAATAGAATTAAGTGCAACGTGACGGATAAGATCTTTCTTATCATTATCAGAACCACGCTTCAGGTCATGGCTAAATGCAAGGATTGCTGCAACACAAACCTGAGAGTAATCTAGTAAAATCATTTAAAGGCTTTCAGAATAATACATTCTTGATTAATACGGCCATTGACCGCGGATTCTTTAGTCTTCAGTGCTTTGAATTCTTGAGCCAAAGTGCGTTTAGTCATATTCGCGTATTCAGTAACTACTTCTGGTTTACGAAGAGTCTTGCAACCGGATGTTGCTACTTCATAACCAATGAGTGATGTACCTTTTACAGTCATGACACCATCGCCGATTGCACGATATACTTGAATCTTTTTATATTTAGTGTTGTAGATCCACACTTCTTTAGATTCAACAAGCATTTCCGGAGACACTGAAGTGATTTTCAATTCAGGGAATTCCTTCATATACTTTACACCTTTCACAATAACTGAAGCAGGTTTAACTTTAACCTTGCGAACAGTAGGTTTGCGAGTAGCTTTAGCAGAAACAACTTGCTGAGCACATGCATCAGAAATAGATTCAATACCTTTAATCAGTTTCTTGAGCTTGGTTTTCTTGATGTTTGAATAACCTTCGACCAGCTGTTTGTCATCACCTTCAATAACTTCATTGAGTTCGTTAATGGTTTTGGTAAAAGCTGCAGGAATGAGTTTAGATACTTGTGGACTAACATTGTTAGCTTTCAAATAAGATGCTACATCGATTTCAACATCAGAAGTAATGAAGTCATCGATCATGCCATTGATTTCACCGATGTGAACAGATGCAGATTCTGCAATACGATCTTGAATAGTAACCTTTACTTCTTTCTCCTTAGGTTCACCTTTTAGAGAAGAGTATTGTTTACCCGCTTTGGCTTTATTGCGAAGCAGTTCAACGGTGTCATCAATAAACTTAAGATCTTTATCTTGAAGAGGTTGTTCGCGCTGTTTAAGGCGAATCATAGTGCCAACGGAACGAAAATCCCAATCAGACAAAGAATCAAATTCTGTTGACTTTTTGCCAACATAAGACATAAACCACTTGCGTTTGTCTTTGTTTTCATATGCAGCATTGTAGTAATTCAATGCACGCATCAAACTGATAGTATAATCAAGAGGATTGATCGTAGGTTCAGTTGAGCCACGGCCAGTACCGAAGACTTGTTCGGCAGCAGCCGCAGCTTCGCGGCGCTTCTGAGCACGTTTCTCAGAAGCTGTTAGTTTTTCTTTAGGTTCTTTAGCAGTAGTAGCCATGTGTCCTCCAATTCATAGTATTATATACTAAAAATGAATTATTGTACACCGTAAACTTAAGTATTACTTTCGACGATCGAGGTGTATAGATCTTCGAATTCAGAATGTTCTTCCTGTTCGCGTGAGAAGTTCTGCTTGTGATATACCTTTGCCATACGATTAAGGTGACGCTTAGAGAGATTGAACTCCTGAGACATTTCCTTAATAGTTTCCTTAATGAGATCACGCTCTGCTTCAATACGTGTCATGGAGTTAGATACTTCACCAAGCATCTTCTTGATTTTAGCACGGTCTGCTGGACTTGAAATTTGTGTCATAATTAAAAACTATATTCAATGCGCTTAACATTTTCAACAATGAACGAGCGCCATTCGTTCTTGTCTAGATCAAAAACACGAATAGATGTTTCTGAATCATTCGTACCATTCTTTGGTTGTAGATCTTCTGGGATCTGTGATGGACTACGTGTACAACGCATTACTCGTTGTGTACCATCCTTCTTCAAAAATGTAACTGTTGTTGGATTCTTTTCATCAGAAAGAAGTCCTAGCAACCAATCACGAAATTCTAGAGTCTTAACAAATTCTGAGTTTTCTTCAGATGACATGAGTTTTGTCCAATCAATAGATGAATTACTTGATACCAATTTCTTCTCCTACCTTGGTAAAGAAGTCAGTAAGCTGAGCAAGCTGTTGCTTATTCATAAAGAATTCTGTCTTGCTACTATAAAAAGAATCTTCAAGATTTACTCGTTCAATAACGAGTTGGTATTGATCATCTTTAACTTTAGATACGTCTACACGCATTCTAAAAAACGTATTAAAATCAATGTTCATAGCTCCCTTTCAACTTTAACTTTAAGAACACGTTCTTGTGGAGACGATGCGCGAGCTGCAGCCTCCGATGGGTAGATCTTTACTGTCATATTACCCATGCAATTTTCAAAATCCGTGATTAACATATAACCCTCTTTTAGAGTAGTTACTTTGGTGATACTGAATTGATCTGATGTATCAGCCTTTGAGCGCAATAATGCTGCCACTGGTTTACCTCCTGTCATAATTTCCTCATTCCGCATGCCAAATTTGATCAAAACCTTCTTCAAGAGAAGGATGTTCGAAGTTATTAATCATGTTTGAAACAATCTCCCAAGGTACATCTTTTCCTGGACGAGAAGCAAGTCTTTTCATCAGGATGTCTATAGGAGGTATTTTAAACACGATTGCAATTTTTGTATACCCGTCTAACATCTTAATCTTCTTAGCTCTAGTACTAATCGTAGTAGACGTCTGATCCCAGATGATGTCCTTGCCTGCTTCACGTGCTTCAACAACATCGTTGGCCATTTGCTCTACAGCTTTTGGCATTATTTCATTGAATACTTCAGTGTACGATTTATTGACCGAACGCGCAAAAGCCTCGACATATGAATCAGTCGAAGCGATTACACAGTCACTAGCCCAACGTTGGCTTTTAACCCAAGTAGACTTTCCAGAAGCCGGGATTCCAATAAGAATATATGCTGTTGGCATTATTTCCTTCGCTTAATTTGTTTATGCTTTACAACGAGAATGTTATGGCGATTGCCTTTATAAATGATAGGTAAGTCTAAATGAATCGTTACTTCTGGTCCATCGTACTCGTTAACTAGTCTATCATTGCCTACGGAACCCACGAATGGTATTCCATTCCACTTACCTTCAACTCGATCGCCGATGTCATAGGTATGTTTATAACCAATCTTTTGAAAGTATTGAGTAAGTGTCATGATTTATTATATCAGGTTGGCGTATTAATGTACACAGTGCCAGGAAATAGTTGACTAATATCCTGAGCAACAATTCCAGCTATTGTTGGGCTATCACTCCATTTATATTGAACTGGATTAATAGCATTCTGTGGCGAAGACCATCCTCGATTTAGAAATTTATGTAGTCGCTTTTCCGTAACACCAACAAGTCCAGTTTCAACTAGTTGCCTACGCCGAATAGAATCATACTGCGCTTCAGAGATATAGAACTTTTGTGTGGTCAAATCATAGTGAGGCTGACAGTGAATGAAGTCAAATCTTTTCTTACAGTTATCCCACGTATCCATGTAAACGAATTGTACATCATTCGTTAGAGTAACTGCATTAACAGTGATCGCGGGATCTGAACCGCTTATCGTGGTCTTTATACCTGTATCAGGATCAACCATATACTTCTCGAATGTTTTAATATTCTTTTTCGAATTGATAATATAATCTTTAATGAGAGTCACAGCTTTAGCTGATTTAGCGTATACATCAATGTCAAACACTGGTTCATCATGAAACATGGAACATGTAACCCCACCACTGATTACACAATTCTCAAAGAAAAGGGCTTCCAATTGACGATCTCCAATCTTCTTCATTTGAAGATTGTAATAAGAAGCGATGCCAGATTTTAGCTTAAGGATTTTAAGCTTATCAGATTCAGTGAAACTCATCGGCGCTTTCTCCAATCATAATCAATACCATCTGGACAAACTCCTTCTTTAACAGAATCTGCACCAAATATTCCAACAACTTCAAAGTCCTTACCAACGATTCTTACGAATTCGTTCATATGCTTAGCAAGATTCATTGCTTCAGCAAGTGTAAGAACTTTGAAGGATTCTTCTTTACCTATTACTTTAAACATAATGTAGTACCAGTGAATTAACATAGTCTTCACTAGAATCACCTAGATCCTTTTCACACGTAAAGACAGCTTCGTGACCAAACTTAGCAAGTTTACGACCAGCATCATCGTTATCGCAAACTGCAACAACACGACGATTCAACATGCTAAGCCAATTTTTCAAATCCCATCCAGTGTTATTAGATAGAACTGCAACAGCAGCACAACCCTTTGCTGTAAGACGGCATGCATCGAAGACACCTTCACAGACAAATAAACTTCCGGGATACTTTAAACTCTCAACACCCCAAACTGCGAGTGTAGGCTGTTTACGATAAGTGAAGTACTTGCCTTCTTTGGGATTATTTTGGGGTTTCTTTTCTCCACTAGGACGATATTGCTGATAACCAACGAGTTGTCCTGAGAGATTCCAGAGATAGAATGTAGCTACACCTTCGGCGTCGTCAACGACTGGCCGATGTAATTCTAGGTCTAGATGCCTAGACTTGAGGTGTTCTACTAAGTTCATACCTAGATTATAACACATCTAGGAATTATTGGGAACTGTATACTTTAGTTTTCTATTATTGTTTGTATCCTGAAGATACATTATACTGTAGTATTGATTGTTTGTACAATCAAATCACCACTTTTGAATTGTGATTCTGTCTTCAACATAGCAAGAACTAGATAACTCCATATCGTTATTTGGAACGGCGTCAACGAGTTCTTCTACTTCTTGCTGTGTTTGTTGAGGTTTTTGACGAGCTAGTGTTTGATTTACGGCCACAAACATCAAAACTGCCAATGGATCAAAGACTAATACGATAAGTACGATTAGCCAGCGGACTGCTTTCTCGAGTGTGTTTTTGCTGGGGTCATCTTCGTAGATGAACGCTGCGATGTACTTGATTGGACCGACTTCGGCTTCGACTTTTCTGAGTTCGACTGCGATGGGCGCCCTCTCTTCGTTGAGTTTGGCAATTTCTTTTTGGGCGCTGGCGATTTCGTCGATGAGCTTGGCTCGTTCTTTGGCTTGACTTCTTCTAATACTACTGGAGCGGTCGGCTCCGGCGGCGTCAGTTGTCCTACTGAGGGCTGCGTCAACTTGTGAATCCAGTTGAGAAATTGTCTTACGAGCTGCATTTATATTTTCCTTTTGTATATTAATTTTTTCGTCAATGAGCGACACAGCTGCTGCAACATCGCCTGACAACACACCTTGATCTAAATGAGCTTTAGATAGGTAACCAAATATTCCCATGCTTGTTAAAAGCATAAGAATACATACTGCACTTAAAAAATAAGATTTTAATAAAAGACTAGTCTGCTTCCAATTTCTGTATAACCACGAAGTGATTACGATTTTGGAGAGACCCAAGATACCGCCCATGACTGCAATGGCGATAGGTGATCCGGAAAATATTGCCATCAAGCCCATGATGGCATAATACTCGGCGATAATTGATAACGCTATAGCGTTAAAGAATAAAAGATAGATCATAGCTTTACGTGTGTCTTGTGTATTTTTCCGCCAACAAAGGCGTTGTAATACTCGTCAGTTTCAAGCACTCGTCTATCGATCTGTTCTCTCAATTCTAAATAAGACATCGTTCCTTTGTTGGAACACAAATACAAAATTTCTCGGGTGAAGTTTTCCTCACCGAGTTTTTTCACGTCATCTTTCAATTCTTCAGATGAAGACCAATACTGTTGCCAATCGGAAAGATACTTTTCTTTCTTTTTCTTCCCTTTAACTACTTTGGTCTTGGAGAACCAGAAAAGCTTCTTTCCTATGTACTGACGATTATTGGTTTTATTTGTGATTAGGTAAACATATCCAATATACTTACCTATATCGTTTTCAGTAAATTCTTTATTTTGATAAATCCACATTACCATTACCAGTTGATGTAATGGTATATTTATTCAAATTATCAGCGTTACCTGTAGAAGTAAAACTCCACGTTGTCGTATCTCGTGGATCAGAACTTACTGTATAGCTAAGTGGTACATCTCCAGTGCTGCATGTTACAGTGAATGGAGGAGCCCAATGCTGTTGCCAATCACGAAGTTGTTGAGTATCTGGTCTGAAGTCTGGAATTACAGGACTTGGGCTAGCAAGTTTTTTATCCTCTTTACTCGGTAAACCAAGTACGCTATTCTCAATCTCTTGATAAGTTCCGTCTTCATAATAGATGATTACCTTACTAATTTTCTTCGTCATCGTCGTACTCCTCATCTTCATAAATGTCACTTCCGCAGAACGGGCAATATGCCACGTCTGATATTCTGAATTCATCATCAGTTTTAAAAGTAATTTTGCCATGTGCACCACATGAGTCGCAATCAAAATGTTTAACAGCCATTATGCCTCCTTTGCCCAGACGTCATCCCATGACCCGGTTACAGCGCCTTTAGCGTAATCTGTTGCACGATTTTCAAAGAAATTGGTATGTGTTGGAGCGTTAATCATTTCCTCAACCCAAGGTAGAGGATTCTTCTTAACTTTCATAATTCCTTTAAGGCCCATGCTAATAAGGCGACGATCAGCAATATAGCGGATATACTGTTTAACGTCACTAGCGTCCAGATCAGCCATAGGACCCATAGCAAATGCCAGATCAATAAACCGATCTTCGAGTACAACCATTCGTTCAGCAATCGTATAAAGTTCTGCCTTGAGTTCATCGTTCCAGATCTCCGGGTTCTCCTTTATATATTCCTTAAAAAGTTTGATCATATTCTCAGTATGCTGAGTTTCATCAACGATAGACCAAGTAACAATTTGGCCCATACCTTTCATCTTGCCATGACGAGGGAAGTTCAACAACATAATGAACGAGCTAAACAGTTGCATGCCTTCGGTGAATGCAGAGAACACTGCAATGTGTTTAGCAGTATTTTGCTTGGTAGAATTCTGTGCAGAAAGATTCATAACATAATCATGTTTTTCTTTCATTTCTGCGTATTCTAAAAATTCATTATAAGTTGCTTCTGGCAAACCAAGAGTTTCAATAAGGTGACTATAAGCAGCGATATGAAGTGCTTCACGTGCAGCAAACCCTAGCAACATCATGCGTACTTCTGGTTGCTTGAAGTATGGTAAGTAGTTATTGACATATCCACCAGCAACGTCAATATCACCTTGAGTAAAGAAGCGAAAGATATGTGTAAGAAATTTCTTTTCTTCAGCACTTAATTTCTTTTTCCAATCCTTAACATCTTCTGCCATTGGTACTTCGCTGTGAAGCCAATGCGATTGCTCGTGCTTAAGCCAAGCATCGTATGCCCAAGGATAGTTGAATGGCTTAAAGCTATTACGCTCGTCCATTAAATTAGATTTATGTTTAACCATTTAGGAATTCCTTAACCTTTGTTGCTGAAAGAGCGCCAGATACGCGTTTCACTTCTGAACCATTTTCAAGCATAACAAGAGTAGGAACGCTACGGATACTATATTGTGCAGCTAAATCAAGCTCGTTATCAATGTCGATTTCTTTAATTGGAATTGAAATATCGTCAATTCCTTTGATGGTCTTTGATAACATTTGGCAAGGACCACACCATTCTGCTGAAAACTTTAATACTTCTTTCATTCTTGATCCAATTCTAATTCTATAAATTTATATTTTTCGTTATAAGTTACATTGACAACTTCACGATATCCATCTTCTGTCCATACACACACTTTAATTGCGTCTTGTGATTTAATTAAAGTGCCGCTACTTTTATTCACATATTCAGACCAAAGTCTTTTAATAATATGGTAGATGTTATATGCGTCCATTACCAGTGCCTCCATACTCCTGCGATAATATGTGCGCAGGTAACCATTTCTACAATACGCATAGCCCACCAAATAAATGGGCTATGCCTCTCGACTTTACTTCCAGTCTTTTCAACCATATCAGCCTTCGCAAGCGATACAGTCGTTTCCTTGTGCAATCGCAGTCATGTCAATTTCTTTGATAATTTCACGTTCAAGTTTCTTGTGAACTTTATCAGCTTTACCAATCTTTTCAGAGCGGCAGTAGTATAATGTCTTAAGTTTCTTTTTCCATGCTAGGAAATGAACTGTATGAATGTATTTAATATGCGAGTCAGGACGGAAGAAGAGATTCAACGACTGTGCTTGATCAATGAATTCTTGACGATCTGCTGCGTGTTCAATAACCCAGCGCATGTCAATTTCCATAGAAGTCTTATAAACTTCTTTAGTATGTTCATCCATCCAATCAAGGTGTTGAACAGAACCATCGTTAGCAATAATACTACGCCAAATATCATCATATTTTTCTTGATCAAGCTGCTTCAATGGATTGCCATTCATCAGATGATCATGAATAACTTTATCAAGGAAACGATTCTTGTTTAACTTAGAGCCCGACAAAGTGTCCTGGCGATAAGCGTTAGCCCGATAAGGTTCAACACTAGGAGAGGTATTGCCCATAAGAATGGAAGATGAAGCATTGGGAGCAATTGCCATGAGATGGCTGAAACGATTGCCAGTACCTTTAGCATCAGGAGCCTCGCCTCTTTCCAATCCAAGAGTCTGATTTGCAATATCAAGTTTTTCACGAATACCCTTAAAAATTCTAATGTTTAAAGATTTTGCCAGAGCCGATTCCCATGCTATGTTTTTCTTTTGCAGGAGGGCATGGAAACCCAGCGCACCGATACCGATTGATCGTTCACGCATTGCGGAATACTTTGCACGTTTGATTGCGGAAGGTGCATGATCAATAAAATACTGAAGAACATTATCAAGCATTTCTGCAACATCAGCAAGGAAAAGAGGATGGTCTTTCCAGTCATCATAGTATTCTAAATTTAAAGATGACAAGCAACATACTGCAGTACGCTTTTCATCTGTTGGGAGAATGATTTCGGAGCAAAGATTTGATTGATGAACTTTCAATCCTTTATCCTTAAGCCATTGCGGAAGCTTGCGATTAGATTCGTCGATGTAGTGAATGTATGGTTCGCCGGTTTGCATACGAAGATCAAGAAGTTTCATCCATAATTCTTTTGCAGAAACTACTTCACGTACCTCATTACTTGATGGATCGATGAGTTGCCAATCATCATTGGCATTAGGATCTAGCATGCATTTTTCAACTAGTTCCATGAACGCATCAGGAATATTAACTCCATGGTGCATGTTTAGAGTACGCATGTTTTGATCGCCTGTAGGCTTGCGCATTTCTAAGAACGCAATAATGTCAGGATGACTAATATCGAGGTAAGCAGCGTAACTTCCACGGCGAGTACGGCCTTGACGATAGGCCAGTGACGACGCATCATAGATTTTGAGGTGAGGCATAACGCCCGTGCTCTTATCATCCGACGAACGTATACCAAAACCGATGCCCACGCCACCACCAAGCATAGACAGCCAATTAGTTTCACTAAGGTTATCAACTAAACCCTCCGCAGTGTCTTCAATATAGTTGAGAAAGCAGCTGATAGGTAAACCACGCTTGCTGCGCCCAAAAGATAAAATAGGAGTAGAGTAGCTAAGCCAATGCTTGCTACTATAGTCATACAAACGTTGAGCGTGATCAGGATTACTTCCAAACTTGCTGCTAACATATGCAAACCTTTCCTGAGGACTTTCTTCATCCTCACGCATATAAGATTCTTTTAGTCTGATCTTTCCGAGTTCATCAAAGAGACTATCGCGAGTATAGTCCACCTTGATGCCATGCACGACATCTTCCATATATTTTTCCTTTTTATTCTGTTACAAACTGTTCTGCAAGAGGAAAGATTTCAGCAATAACCTTTGCCACTTCCCTTGCAATTAACATGTGTTCTTTTTGTGTACCATTGCCAGAGCGAACTTGAATAAAGTGAATCCATGAACGAAGAGTGCCGTTCATATACATGCGTGATGCAGTCAATCCCTCAGGAAGAATTGCACGAGCTTGTTCTTTAGCAATCCCATTTGCGATTGCCCACTTATATTCTTTTTCAACTGCGAATAGTACACGTTTCTGAGCACGTTCCCACTCAATGGCTAAAAGTTTTTGCTCTTCAATATTCATGTCGAGTTCGACGGAATTCTGTCTATTTTTAGTATCTTGTAGTCTAGCTTCGCGAATAACGAAAGCATTAGACATTTCAGATGTTGGATCAGCATAACGCTGAGAGAATTCTTGGAACGAAAACGAACGATGACGAAGAATTTGACGAGCAATATCACGCGTTGTAGTAACCTCAAGACATGCAGATACCATTTCAAGAGGCGACCAATGTTGATGCTTTACCAAATATTTGATAAGCTTTTCTGATGTTTCTGTGTTGAATTGATTTGACGGATTAGAAACTCGTGCGCAAAAAGCAATGAGTTCCTGAACGTCGTAGAGCCCGTCATTGACGAGCTCTCGGGATGGTTTTGAATAAGAAATTAATTTAACTTGCACGTAGATCTCCATTGTATAATCACTAGTACCATTATATATTATTCAGGAGATCTTGTAAATTACTTTATGCCGAAAATTTGACTAAAAATTTCTAAATGACCTACAATATAGCCTAAAACAATAGCGCCGCCAATAATCGTCCAGCGCCAACGTTCTAGAACGCCAACTCTATTTGTAACTTCTTTTATATCTATTTGCAGGGCTTTTTGTATGTCTTCGTGTTGCTCTTTAGAAGCAGCAGCACCTGCTTTCATTCTTTCTTCTAAACGGCATTCCATCGAATCAATCTTTTCCAAGATTTCGCGATTTCCAGTCGTAATGCGAGAATGAACTTCTTTAACGTCGCCTTTTAATTCAGAGACATCTTCTTTAATAGACTCTACTTGCGCTTCCAATTTTGCGATTCTTTCTGGCATATCCATGGCACTACTCTTATTCCATTAATGAAGAAGAAAAATGATTATTTCTTTTCTGGAACTTTCGTTCCTTCTAGTTTCTTGTGAACTTTCATTTCTTTGCAGTCTTGTGCAGGCTTTCCATCTTTGCCCATTACTACTTTACCATCTTTGGTAAGTCTATCGATACATACTTTTTTAGTTTCTGCAGCTGATACTGTAAGTGCAAGAGATGCTACTAAAATTGCTAATACTTTTTTCATAAAATTCCCTTCTGTTTAGATGCAAATTTTTCAGCGACAGTAACACCCAATCCTGTCATTGCGATGTAACACATGCTTTCATAGATATAATCATCTATCTTATATCCCCAAAATAAATTTGAAATAAAAGCTATTCCGCATAATAAAAATGCAAGAAAAGTCACGACTCGCTTACTACTTATGGATTTATCATGACTATCCTGAAACATTGATTTAATCCACATTTTATAGCTCTGGTTGCGGAGCTGGAGGCGGAGCTAATTTTCCACCGTAACCGGTTATAACAGCAGCAGGCGGGGCGTTGAATGATGGTTCAACACGTGGTCCCATCATTGACGATGAAGACGCTGGTGCTTGGGTTACAATTGGAGTTGGTGGCTTGTCCCATCCTTTATTAGCTGCTTTCATCGCTTCAGCCTGAGCATTTTTGTCATTGCCAGCAAGCATGATACCAGATAGAGTACCTGTTAAGAATGTAGCAATAGGAATGATTAGCTCAAAGAATTTTTGATCTATTGGAGAAATAGCATTGAGAGGCTGAGTAACAAAAATAATCGAATAAAGAACGACGAATACGATTCCGGTTAGTGTAAGCGCAAGACAAACACCGATAAAGAAGCGCAGACGCGCCATTAATTGCTCTTCGCTATATAAGAAATTATTTTCCACAGTTTACTCCTTGGGTAGGTGCAGGCACAGATTGTGATGGACTGTTCGCTCCATCTTTAGGAGGACCTAGTCTTGGATCTCGCTGACCTTTAAAAATATGTTCAGGACAAGTGCGTGTTACATCGCACAAAGGCATTTTACAATATTCTTTATCCCAGTTTGCTGGATCTTGGCAAGGATATCTAAATTTATCTCCACCGAATATTGCTAATGTAATCGGTAATATCAATAGAAGCAGCAGCCATTTGCCCAACTTGATATCGTTCATATCAACCTCCTAGAACATGAAGAGCATGCTCGTAGTGTTTAATGCGATCTTCTAAACCAATAGTACCACCATTGATTCTTTTTGTAAGAGTTACGATATCGCCGGCATCTGCCCATTGATTTAACTTGTTTGTTTCCCAGAACCAGCATGCAGATTGCGCAGCACCTTCAAACGTTTGAAGATACTCAGACGCTTCTTCAACAGAGATTTCAAGAGATGCGGCAAACCAAGTATAATTCTGTCTGCCTGTAAGTTGAATTAGACCACGGCCACAATAACGCCATCCATCACCGGATTCTTCTGGACCATTACCCATACGATTAGCATATACTCTATTTGCGATAGCTTGCTGTCTATCAGGACGATTAGCGTATTGATTTGCTATTTCATCGTTTGGGAAGTACTTTGGGAAAATCTTGCGAAGCGTTACTGCTCTATAATTTAAATTTTCCCTTAGAACCATGAAGTTGCCCGATTCGTGAGCACATTGGGCAATGAAAGCTGCTATACGACGTGGTGTATTAATCTCATAGTCAGGAAGCAGCTGTGATAACGCGTTATGCCAATGATCTATGTACGGGTTCTTTGGAAGAAGTTTCTTTAATTGTTCTTTTGTCAGTTCCATCACTTTATTCCTTCAAATATTTGTTTTTGTTTCTTATACCACTCGATGAATCCCTCGTGTTTAGTGGCACATTCATAATATGAAGAATAGTTTAGTGTTACTATTTTAGCAACGTCACTTAATTTAGAGTCCTCTTTAAGAGGTTGAAGATCTTTGCAAGATTCTAATAATACGGCGGGAGCTTCAGGAAATTTTACAGACACTGGAACTGTAGTAGTACATCCGCTCAACAAGATCGCCAATAGTAATACAGTGTATTTCATTTTGCAGCTGCTTTATTTATAGTCTCAACAAATTCTTTTGGTATCTTACAGCTATCATCATACTTGATAATTTCTCTATCTATGTACTTTATGATATCATTACCTTTTTCTTTGTAGTATTCTCTCTTTACTACTACTTTTTCAACTATCTTTGTATTCTCTTTTGCAGATTCTACTTGAGCTTCAGCAACTTTCTTTTCCAGTTCATGCACTTTAGCTTTCCACGCTTCGTTGTCTGAAATTGCTCCGGCCATGTAAACACCAAACATAATAATGACAATAGACCCCAATTGAATTGGAGTCTTGTACATATAAATTGATGGAATTGGAATGAAACGTATAAGATAAGTAGAAGCTAACCCTATCAGACCAATGCCCAATATTGCATAAAAAATCCAGTAGGGTAGGAAATTAAGAATCCACATTACTTACCAACAGCTTTTCTTATATCCGCAGTAGTCTTCTCTATTTGCTTGCCGGTTGCTTTCATATGAGCTAATAGTCTATCATTAGCTTCTTTATGCTTGCCTTTTGAAGTCAATTCGTCTGCTGACTTCATTGCTTTATCTTTATAACGTTGAAGTAAGTCCGAAGACAATTCGTCAATCTGTTCAACTTCTTCTTTCTTCAACCAACTAGTGTCAATACCTTGATGAGATGCGCTATGAGTCGTATAACCCTTCTTATGAAGCTTCATACGCGCAATTCCTTTTGCTTCTGATTCGGATGTAGCATGAACAGTCATGTCGATATGATGTTTCTCTCCACCATCTTTGGAAACTTTTACTTTAATCTTATGCTTGTTGTAATTAGCCAAGCTTTCGTTAAATTCTAAAAATGTTTTCATTGTTGCCCCATTTGAACAGATTTTTTACGGCGGAATATATATTCCTTCCCACCTACAATACCAGAAACTGGTTTTCCTTTTTTCAACTTTACAACAGGTTGATCTGTAGCTGTTGCTGCTCCGGTTGTATTAGCTATGGCAACACCGCCGTCTTCCATCATATCAATAAACTTTTCTACTAGGATTTCTTCTTCAACTAGTGTTAATTTCTTTTCTTCAATGAGTTCGATCATTGAAAGTAATTCTTCTTCGCGTATAACTGTGCGTTTATTGCTTGATTCTTTGATAAGCCAGTACGCTGCAACAATAGAAGATAGTTGGCTTTGACCACCTGGAAGTTTTCCTAACAAGCGCTTTAAAGAAAAAACTAAACGCGTCAAGTTGGTGTAGGAATCTTTTTCCTGACTTGTTTTTAAATCTTTTGACTTTTTAAGAGGGTTGCCATCCTTATCGACGATCCCATACTTATACGCTTCTGTTTTCTCGAAGGGAGTAACAAGCATATAAAGAATTCTAAAAGCCAGTAAATTGTCTATCGTTGACATTAAATCTTCCTTAACGCATTTGCTATAGTTATATCTATAGCGATATCGCTTAACTTATCTTCAGGCATTCTATTCAAATAAACAAGGAATGTAGCAAGCTCTGATTTATATTCTTTTAATCTAAAGAATAACATCTCGGTTGCTGCATTTCCAAATATATTATAAAGAACGATGATATGATTTAATATTAAACGCTCTCTTAGTTCACCATTGTTTTTGTATCTGCTGAAAAGCTTCTTAAGATATAAAAATTTTCTAAGATCTTCTTCAAATTCCTCTATGCTATGACACTGTATGTTATCATAGTGATGCATAGCATAGAGAAGAAAATTATCATCGGTTAATTTCATAATAAGGAGGGACCGAAGTCCCTATGATTAAGCAACGGTTAATGTTGCTGCGTCAGAATTAACTTTCTTAGCGCCAGAATCAGAACCTAATACAACACGGTATTGATCGCCGTTGTCTGCACCAGATGTTAAACCGGTAAGAGCGAGCGATGCAGATGTTGCGCCTGAAACGTTAGCCCAGCGAGTTGCGCCAGATTCTTTCTTTTGCCATTGATAAGTCAATGCGCCAGTAGTAACAGTAGCTGTTACAGAGAATGTTGCCGCACCATCAACAGCTGTTTGAGCTGTAGGCTGAGTGCCGATAGTAATAGTTACTTCAACATCAGACACCTTAGCGTCATCAGCTGCGTCGCCAGAAGTTGCATTAGCAACAGAAATAGCAACTAGATGCTCTGCTTTGTAACGTGTTTCGCCATTCGAATCAGTGTACTCGTCTAGTAACCACCAGCCTGCGCCAACGATACCTTTGTCTTTATTTGTCTTAAGTAGTGCTTCTTCTACAGAAACAAATACTGTCTTTGCTGCTTCTGCAGTAGTAAGAAATTTTGGCTTACTACCGTTAGCATCTGTATTACCCCATAATGGCATGTTTATCTCCTTTGATTATTTGCTTAAACGATCAACCGCTTTGTTGACGTTATGTGAGCGTGCCCACGATTTGGATTTGTATTTATCTGCTAGTGCAGAAGCTCCAGCTTTCATTCCAGGTTTTCTGGATTTATCTGCTAGATGTTCAAAATCTGCAGCCACTTTACGCTTAATTACTGCATCTCTACTAGCTTTCTTAATATAAGAACCTAGAGTAGCTTTGCTAACTTCGTCTAGTTGCTCGTAGTGTTCCATGAAAGCGTCGAATCCTTCTTCCATGAATGAATCAAATGTTTCTTCGTCTAGACCCATTAAGAATTCTACTGCTTCACCGAAGCTATTCTTCTTTGGACGACCACGGCCACGCTTCTGAGCTGCTTCACCGCTACGATTAAATTCCTTAGACATACCATCGGCATCACGTTGCTTAGTATACACCGTACCAGTCGATGTTTTCTTGACATCGTGCTTAGTCATAGTAGTAGACTTATCGGAAGTTTGACGAGCTTTGTTTCTCCAGTCAAATGTTGACTCAGCAATGTGACCAGCTTCTTTAGCTTTCTTGCGATAATCCGATACAGCACGATCGTGACGATAGTTAGCACCAGGTGTTGCTTTTCCGCTTCCTACACTATAGTGCTTCTTATATGTTTCTGCTTCACCTTCGGCGTGTTCTTTGCTCTTATATGCAGTAGCACCTACATATACTTCACGACCGGTTTCTTTGTGTTTTAGAACTGCACGATATCCGTCTTTAAATTTAGACTTTTCGTGCGAAGCTTGATAGTGATCTGGATCAAATGCTTCTAGAAGTTCTGTGTAATCTTCTTCGAATTGTTCTAGCTCTTCTTTGCGAAGAATCTTGAAATCATGCTTGTCTAACTTGCCGTTCTTGTTCTTGTCAAGCTTGTGTTGGTTACCCTTAAGCTCTTCTTCGATCTCGGCTTCTTCATTACGCTGCTTAGCATAGTAAGCTGCGAGAGCCATTTGCTTGCGCTTCTCTTTAGACTTGCCGGCAAACTTAGGATTGTCGGAGTGTACGAAGTCGCTGATCCATTCGCCAGCTGAAGCATCTTTACCAAGAACTTCTTGTAGTTCTGCAACTAATTCGTTCTTTTGTTCTTCAGTTAGATCAGGTGTATGCTGTTCTAAAAATTGATTAAATGATTTTTTCATTTGTTCTGAAACTCCCTTTTTACCATCGTCTTCGCCTTTATTAAAAACGATACGATGCGCCTTGACTTTTTTGCCATGTTTATCTAATTTGTAGTCAGAAGCGTCTTGCACTTCTTTGCTGTCTTCCATATTTATGCTCCTTTTAGACACGAACGAATCATCCACTCGTGCTTCTTGTGAATATCAATACGTCCAGCCAAGAAATCAGCAAGACCTTGTTTGTTTTCTCTATCAGCTAAAGCAAAGGAAGAATTTAAACAATCTAAAATAGCAGCATTGCTTGCTAGAGTATCCTCAAGCATTCCTTTTAGATTAGTCCCTTTGATATCACTATCAGCAATAGTTGCATCTTTGTATAATTCATTCAAACCACTTGGAGCATATGCGCCTAGTGCACGAATTTCTTCTGCCATAGGATCTACTGCACCTTGCAAGTCTTCATATAAATTACCAAAGAATTCGTGGAATGTCGGAAAGTTAATTCCCTCTACATTCCAATGAAATCCCTGAGCTTTGAAATAAAATACGAAAGTGTTTGCCAAGCACTTTCTCATCGATGTAACCAATTCATCCATTATATACTCCTATTAGCCAATGCGCCAATCAGTTCCGTCTGAGTATACTGGAACAATATTAGAACCACCACCAACAGCGATTTCACCAAAGTTACCTGCTGCTGTTAAGTTTGAATCGGTAATCATAGATCTTGCACCTGGAACAAGAGTAGGATCTCCTAGTTCAGTCAACAAGCCACTTGGGCATTTAACGGTCTTTTTATTCTCATCAAATAACCATTGATTATTGTTACCAATCTGAACATTTCCATAGGTAGCATCAACACTGTAACCACCGTATATTTGTACATCTCCTCCTGCATAAGTTGGTCTTGCTGTATAACCTCCGTAAACAAATACAGTGCCACCTTGACCAGAAACTTCACTATTACTTACACCACCTTGGCCACCACGGATTGTCACTGAGCCACCATTACCAGCATCTAGTGCATCCCCACCTGATCCGTCACCACCTTGGACTCTTACTGTTCCACCAGTTGATTGCGCATCAAATTGTTTATTTCCACCGTCAATACGAATAGAATCACCAGCCCAAAGATTAATGTCATCGCCACCTTCTCTTGTGGATATGATAATATCATCATCGGTGTTAGTGACATACAAATCGCTATCACCGTCCATACCAACATAACCTAGACCATCTCTAATTTCAATGGCTGTTCCACCGCCACTGCCACCGCCACTATTAATTACTGTTCCGCCTGGCGTTTCACCATCAGAGATTCTTAGCGTAGTTGTATCAGGATCGTAGAATAGATCTCCTTCGTTACCTACGTAATCAGTGGCGACAATTCCACCCATTTTGTCAACATATGCTTTAAATGTTTTATTTGCCATCTCTTATCCCTTGCGTTTTCTAAGTTAAGATTCTATTCTTTTTATAACATCATTTAGTGAAGTTCTTATGTGTAAGACGGTCAGTTTCAATTTTCTTGACTCTTGGCACTAATCGCATAGCTATGCGATCAATTATATTCTTTCTTCTAGCAATGATTGCTTCTATTCTTTCCTTTTCGCCGACAGATAGTTTTTCTAGTGGCTTCTTAGCAAGACGCTTCTTCATTGTTACTATTGCAAGACGTCGTGCTCTCTTATTTAAGGTAGCTGTATTAGAGCGTGTTTTAAGTGCAATAGCTGTTCTGCGCTCGCGCTTAGCCTGTGTACGAGCAAAACGCATTTTAGCGCGAATTCTTTCTGCTCTAGATAACACCTCTAAGATAACTTCTTCTTTTAGATCTGTTATGTGTTCACCGGTGTCGTGATCAACAATTGATAATTCTTCGTCGTCATATGCTTCAAGGTAATCATCATCTGTCATACCACTTATCATATCTTCGATGTCTTTATCTTGGAGATCTGATTCGTCTTCTTTGTTCTCTTCGCCAAGATGATGCTTGATTTTCATCTTACGATTCATTTCAGATGTATATCCTAATGAATTACCAGCTTTAGAAGATGGGGTATCGCTTATTTCAACTGGTGTTATCGTTTGTACATTATTCTCATCTAAACCCATAATCTTAAGCTTAGTTTCTGGAATAATAGAAGCATCATATTTGATGCCAGCATCTGATGCAAGCTTTAACATATTGCCAAGAATCTTCCATGCTTCTGGAGTTAGATTCTTGCTTTTGATTTTACGTAAAGAAATATTAACCATTTGCTCTGCACCAGACTTTTCATCAACGTTTTCCATGCCAAGCGAAGACGCTATGATACGAGCAACTTTTAATTTATCTGCTGATTTGATTAACATTTCGTTTAAACCTTTAAATTCTTGAGTAGATTCCTGCAAGTCTTGTGGCCACTTGCTAGTTCTATTTCCTTGTTCATCTTCCACTAATAGGTGATTAGAACCACGCTTAACAATCTGATAAACTACACCGTTTGATTCTACGATATCGCCAACATGGAAGATATCACCTGAGAAATACTTTTCGCGAATATCGTCTGTTTCAAACTTTACTTGTTCTTTAACAATATCCATACCCATGCCTTGACGAATTTCATTCATCAAACGCTTGCCATCAAGCTCAGTTAGGGTATGTGGTAATCCTTTTTTGAATAGTGCAAAGTCATTCTTCTTTGCAGCTTCTCTCATCTTTGTTCCGGACATACCAGATGCAGTGTCAGCATCTGGGTCACGTTCTCCAGCAGATACTACTTCGACTGTATCAAAGTGGAAGACATCGCCATTATAACGATCTAATAATTTCTTATACTCTGGAACTCTATCGGAACCAGCAACCATCACTAGATTTTTATACCTTTTAGATAAAGCTTTTGCTGCCTCCATGAAGGTTCTTATCTCTTCACTTGCAGCAGCAAAATTAGTACCGGGAAACATTCTCTTAAGATAATACACCTTGCGATCCACAGGAAGTGGATTGCTTTTCTTATCTTGTGTACGGGAAGCGAATATGATGTGATCGGCTTTCTGTGCAGAAGCGATCTTTTTGACAGCATTCACCAACAACTCGTGACCAGTCGTTGGAGGTTGAAAACGACCAAAGGCGAATACTACTTTTTTAGAAGGCAACTCTTTTATGAGTTGTTTAAAATGTTTCATGAGCTTCCATCAATTAATAAGTTTATTGATTATTTATCTGTTTTTATGTTTTCAGATTCATCATAACCAGGTAACATATTTGGCGTTTCAGGCTTTTCACCTGGTGTCATTTTCTTACGATGTTGAGTAAGTTTATCGGTACCTTCGTAGCCAATGTTATTCTCTTCGTTAAATTCCCTGAAGCTTAACATTAGCAATTCCACTTTCTTAGAGCCAAAGCTTTACGTGTTGGACGACCCTTATCATCTTTCATAGGACCT
>CAZKLA010000004.1:27490-33720 GCA_964553455.1 uncultured Aquiluna sp.
GCAATATCCATTACCATTTCTTCGATTAAATCGAATTGTTCGTCGAAAGTTGCTTCTTCATAAGTAGGCATAGGTCTTTGACCTGGACGACCTTTAACTCCACGCTTTTCAGTTGAAGGTGGCTTTGTTGCAGGAATGATATCTTTCAATCCTAGCTTTGGTGGCTCTGGCTTTTTAGGATTACGCACTTCTGGCGGGGCCAAGGCTATTACGATTTCGTCAATTTGAACTTCTTCATTCTGAGCTGCTTTAAAATCGGCTGCAGTTGGTCTACCTTCTTCTCCTGGCTTGCGCATACGTTCACCCGAACCCGCTTTAATACGCTTGCGCTTTGCATGGATGTTGTCCCATAGACCACGCTTACCTTCGTCTATAAATTCTGAAAATTTAATCATCTTTGCCAACCTTTTAAAATTTCTGGTGAAAAATTCGCATAGCTAAATTCCATGCGATCTACTATCTTAACAGCTCCACCACTAAGATGATCTATTGCAACGAAGCCTTCTACTCCTGTTACTTTAAATCCATTTGCGGTCTTTAGGAAAGTGTTTATATGTCCTGCCTGATTCATCTTTTCGATGATCATTTTCTTGGCTTCAACTAATAAGTTAACCAAATCGAAAATAGCCACGATCTGATTCTGATCGTGATGAGCAAAGAAACTTAGGATCCTCTTGCGCGCATCTTCTTGTTTCTGTTTTCCTGCTGCAGTCTTTTTCTTTTCGATTTCTTTTTGGTATTTATCGTGGATGTAATGGAAGAGATCTCGGACGTGAGCTCGAGTGTCACTAATCTGTTCCATCTTTCTAATTTTTGAATTGTTATAGGTTTTAACTGCCAATAGGAGGTCTTCATCATTGCTAATCCCATTAAGAGTTTGAGCGCTGATTGAATTGAAGATCGTTCCGGCACGTGATAAAACATCGGTTACACGTTTTGTTTCTTCGGCAGTAAATGTCGCAGTACCAGAATAATCCTTATAATTTGCATCATCCATCCATATAGTTGATACCGCGCTAAACTTATCAACGATGGTCTTTCCAAATGATGCTCTCATACTTTCAAACGAATCACCTTCATAAGTTGTATGCCATACAACACCAATCTTAGCAGAACGAATCTTTTTACCTAGCTCGGAATCATACGGCACAGCATACACAATAGTATTTGGATGGAAGGTAATATACTTCTCACCGTCTATTGTTTCAATCTTTTTGTCATCGGTGAACATGAGGTCACCTTGATATACACCTGACTTAATGCCAAGTTTAGAAAATTCTTTTAGTGCAATCTTTAGCTTCGCTGCTAGATCACCCGACGTATCTGCATCAATATCTGCTGCAGTCTTATACACCTTTGGTTCTTTATTGAACACACCTTTCTTAGCAACAAAGAATTTTTTATCGCGTGGATCAATTCCAGCAAAAATAGCAGGTGCTCCATCCCACTTTACCGTAGAAGTAATAGGAGACTTAGCATGTCCTGCTAACATATCTCTTAGTGATCTAAGAAAGTTAACTGCTTTGCGAGCACCATTGACACCCTCATTGAAGACTAAATCTTCAACGTGCTCCATGTGAGTATTCTTTTCTTCTGTTATAAACGATTTCAACGATTTCATTCTGCAGATCCTTTTAGTGCCGTTGCAAGTGGAGTACTCTCTGGCTTAAGTCTATGACGCAAGAACGTCTTACCGTTATGCTTAAATTCAATTGAGTTATTACCAGCTTTATGAACTGTAATATTTTTATGATCATTCAATATCTCATCATGAGATGTATGGGAATGTTCTGTTTCTACACTGTGATCATCGCCACTTCCGCCAGTAGTGGTTTTATACAGTGGCAATTTAGTTGCATGAGCGTGCAATAAATTGTTACGAAGATGATCGCTTAAAGACTTCGAATGCATTTGTGACAATGAATGATGCCATTCATCACGAATTTTTCCAATAGCTTCATTAGAAAGCTTTTCTGCGGTTTCTCTAATCTTAGGATTGTCTTTAATAATCTGTTTCATTTCAGATTTAGACTTACCTTGTAATTCTTTGTGCTTTTTAACTAACGCTTCTCTTGCGTTTTCGTAGTGCTGTGTTGCATTTGTACCAAGCTGTTGGTCGGTTTGTTTAGCACCTGGATTTCCAACAGGAACTTTTCCACCTTTCTTTTTGGTTACCTTAAGGGATATACCAACGTGAGCTCCGTTCTTATGACGTAAAATAATATCAGCAGAATTTTCTTGCTGTGATTCTTCTACGCCAGTAATTCTACCAATGTCACCTGGCTTAGAAGACCAGTGAGCCGATGCAATGTCTTTACCGAACTTCTGTCTTAAATGTTCAGCAGTACCCTTTGCTAATTTTGTAGCGTTCTCATATTCTTCTTTAGAAGTTTTAGACTTAATAATATTGTGAGTACGCTCTGCTTCAGGAGACATGTGCTTGCCTTTGTTTAGCTCTTTACCGACAAGCAATTCATGAAGAACACCTTTATCATTCGAGGATAAAGCAGCTTCTTCAGCTAGGAATGTTTTAAATGACGCAAACATCTATTAACCTTTTAAATCTATTCTAAACGCAACACCGGTAATACCACCTCTTGACTTGCCACGAATGTCAAACTTTACTTTTGGCATTATACTATTAATATACGCATCGTTGACTAAGTAAAACCCTTTTGGCGATATGATACTATCTGCAACAGCACCTCTGTAGGAAGCTAGGGATAACTCGCCAGTAACAGCTTCATACAACAATGCCTTTAAGAAATCTTTATCTTCATTGATAAACTCTAAAAGAGATTGCATCAGGTTCTCTTTATTGTTTTGAAGCCAGTACTCGTAGTTCTTGTCCTGAATGATTTTACCACCTTTGATAAATTCTTCAATGACTTTTGGTTTGGCTTCTTCTAGTATTCTTGCTTTATTCGATTCAGACAATAAACGAGTAGGCATGGTTCTTAGTTCCGAAATAATGGATTTCAGAACTTTGCTCTTCTGTGCTGAAGGTATTCCTGCTGCAGCGGCCTCAAATAATTCTGCAGTAGACCCACCTTGACCAGAAGCTAGTTGTACGCCACCTGCCAT
This sequence comes from uncultured Aquiluna sp., assembly GCA_964553455.1. Classification (GTDB taxonomy): domain Bacteria; phylum Actinomycetota; class Actinomycetes; order Actinomycetales; family Microbacteriaceae; genus Aquiluna. The sequence continues at coordinate 30,575 of CAZKLA010000004.1, forward strand.
TTTCACAGATGTTGAATATACTTTGTTTCCTATCTTTAGAACTACGTCTGTCTTAGGTTCTGGCTTAGCGTATATTGCAATACCAAATGGATTAGAGGCGTCATCAGAATGCCAAGCCTGAACTTTAGCATTCTTTGCAAATTTATAGATATGTTCTACGCACTGCTCGGCTTGTTTTTCGATAGTGCTAGAATATGATTTAGTATACTTCTTGATGAGATTGTTTCTAATTTTTATCTTTTCAACAATACACCACTCAAGATCTACACCTTCTGAGGCGGCCATAGAATCTCCATTAATAAATCTACTTATATTTATAAACTAAAATCGCCCCGAAGGGCGATTCTCACATGAAGGATTCTAAACTACTCAGCTCTTCTGGATCTCTAAGCTCGTATGCTTTTTGAGGATTAAACTGATATATGAGAGTACTGTTTAACATATCTCTTCGGCCTTCTAATGTAGCCTTAATCTCCATTGCCATGTCAGTTGCAGTGTGCACTGGGACGTTTTGGCATACGTGGTTTAGATTTTTTGCTGGATTCAGGAGTTCAAAGTCCTGTGGAAGACCCATGATAGTCATACACTCACGATAAGTCAGGTATCTATCTTCAGAATGATGGGTCATGGAAACTGGAAGATGTCCAACGAAAGCTCCAATATAATCCTTTGGAATATAAGAAGCACGTCTCATAATGTTTCCACCTGCATCAAGTTTATTCTGGATAGCGTCCATCTTCCCAGCAAGTTTCGTATAGCCTTCCTTCTCAAGGAATGGTTTTAACATACGATAGTTATGTCCATTCTCTTCAATGTAATGCATTGCATCAGCAGACTTTGTTAGTGTCTTTTGGAATTCTGCATGAGTAATACCACCGTGCATAACTTCAAGAACATAACGATAGTAAGGATCATCTTTACTAGGAATCTTCTTGTTAGTTACTACCTGTTGTGTTGATTCAGGCTTAGCTAAATTAATCTGATCTTCAATACTAATACGATACTCATCAAAGTATTTAAACACTGGAACTTTATCACCTCTCCAAAAGAAGTAAAAAGAACGTTCTCTTACCTGACTTAGGCCATGCAATAGGGACTTAGTCCTATAGATTGACATTGTATAACCGTTTTCACGTGCAAGTTTATGAAGCTTTGCAACAATTGGTTTACCCATTTCACCTGCAAATCGAGGAGCATTCTCTCCCCAAAATACTTGAGGTTTCATTTCCTCTAGTACATACTTTGCAGTGATCATCATCCAGTCGTTAACAGCAGAATCTGAGCTTGCCGATGGAGATAAAGAGCTGAGGCCAGCACAAGGGCACACAGCATTAACAACATCAACGTACCCAGGATGCTTTCCACCTTGGTCGAGTAAGATGTAAGGAACTTCTTTAAGATAATTAACCAAGTGCGAATCATTATTAGAGAAGGGGGAGTACGAAAGTAAGTAATCAGGGTTCGTACCGAAAGCATTAATTTGTCCAAGGGTTTCACCTCCGATTAACGGAACTATAGATGCATGTTTCATAGATTAGCTTCAATTTGTTTTTGCATCTCAGCAAATGTGTACTGAGAGTCTTGATGTTGTTTATAAAATTCAAAGGCCATATTGCGGTATTCATCACGCATTCCATGGTCCTTAGATAATTTATTAACCAAATCGAAAGCCGGTTGCATGTTACTATCATCAAGCCAAATAGTGCCAGTGTCTTTACAGTTAATGAGTTTATCACCAAACTTGCGGTGTGTACAACGTTCACCATATAACTTGCGGAAGACAGGCACTACACCTACTGCAGCCAATTCGCAATGTGTATATTCGATTGAGCGTTGAATAAATCGTTCATCGAGAATAGACAACTGATAGCCAAAACCAGTTGAAGCCATTCGATATAGCATCTGTTCATTGATATAAGGACCAAAGACGTAGGCAGGTTGATCTGACTCAAGAGCAACAGTATTAATATCCTTGTCGATCATTCCATGGAATTCAGAAAGCTTTCTAAAATCTAGATAAGCTGGAGACTTTTCAATACCTTCGAACGTAGTGATGTATCCACCAGGACGTAGGAATTCATTGTGGAATTTAAACATCTGAACATAGCCTTTCCAACTCGTAGTACGACCAATCCATTTATGTTCTATTGGTCGAGTCTGATCGATGTCAAGCCAGTACTTAGCACGAATAGAATCAAAGTCAATGCCCGGTTGGAAGTTAAGAATAGTCTTGGAGTCATCGTCACCAAAGAATCCAGCAAGGCCACCACCGCCTGTGATTTCTTTTACATACTTTGCAAAGTCGTTAGTATCACTGTGTCCAAATAATATATTTGCGCGTTTTACTGCTTCTTCAATAGCTGCATTACGCTTGATAGACAGTGCCGAGTGATCGTGCTGAATCAACACAATTGGCTTGCTGATTTCTTCTAATGCACGCTTAAATTGATTGATAGCTTCTTCAGGATGGCTTAGCGATGGAAGACTATTGATGATAACTACATCAGCTTTGTTACAACCTTCAATCATCTTGCTCATTTCTTCCTGCTTTGCAAACTTAAGTTGCACTACATTAGAAACGTCATGGGCATTCTTACGTGTCCATGATTTATCTTTGGAAGAAAACACAACAAAATCATGGCCATTCTTTGCCATCCACTTTGTTTGTTCTACTGTAAACTTCGTAACACCACATCCTTCGATGCCACGACCCATAATGATTGCTATTTTCATGTTTGTATCCAATTACACTTTACATTAGCTTCTTTAAACATTTCCCAAGTCAATTCAAACGCATCAGTCCAAATTGCTGGAACGATTTCATCAGTGTACACTACTACACGCTGTATACCGACCTGGATAATTCCTTTTGCGCATTCGTTGCACACTGGGAGACCATATACAAAAAGAGAAGCACCATCAAGAGAGACACCGCTAAACGTTGCATTGTAGATAACATTCATTTCTGCATGTACAACATGCTTATATTTTACTTCACGGTTTTCATATCGTTCAGGTAGGTCAAGAATTCCACGTGGAAAACCATTATATCCTTGCGATAGAATCTGACCTTTAGAACCCACTGCAACCGCACCAATCTTTCTACTTGGATCTTTACTCCAAGTAGAAATTTGCTTTGCTAATTC
>CAZKLA010000004.1:33820-48288 GCA_964553455.1 uncultured Aquiluna sp.
GAATCTGGACGTTCTTCAAGTTCAGTTACTACATGCGCAAACTGATGATTGTTTTCTTCGGAATAGATACACCAACCATAGTTGGAGTTAATCATTCCATCTTTATCTGCAACCTGTTTCCAAATAGCTGGAGGTCCGCCCGGAATATCATTGACGTTCAATGATTGAGACTTATACCATTCAAGTTCACGCTGAACATAGTCTTCGTTAACTGTACCGAAAATCATAGGTGAATTAGCCCAGAAGCTAGCATTCATGATTTCAACAGTCTTAACGCCAGACTTGTCAGTTATAAACTTTTGTTCGCGATAAAGGCGAGCAAATTCTTGGCGAATTTCATGGCATGTCTTCATGTTGTAATACTCATATGTCATTCTTCAAATCGTGCAGTAGGTACATATTTTCCAACTGCATCCTGTGCTACAATGTTATCGAATGGGGCAAATTTTGTTTGTGCAGGAACCTTTTCAATTTGGCGGAACTTGCTAGGATACAAATCTGTAGTAGGGTGTGTTGCTTTGCTAACACGACGATTGAAGATATCCTTACCCATTTCTTGGCCATCGATATCACCGCGCATATATGCAACAAGGAAAGATGCGTAGTTAATCATATCAATTGCTGAATCTTCAACTGATTCAAAGTTAACCTTGCCACCTTGCTCCATGGTTTCCAATACGGAATACATGCGAAGCATCTTGCCATTGATAGTATCAAGAATAGTATAAACGCCACGCGGATAGTGATCTGCTTGGCGTACACGGCTCAAAGGATTCTGATAATCTTGGCCTTTGCGTTCTTGAAGTTCAGCAGCTTCGAGTAGAATGTTTGCTGATTCGCGAGTAAATTGTTTTCCTTCTTTCATATTACCTCAAAATTTGTTAAAAGCGTAGGGAGAATCAAGTGAAAAATCACGTGATTGCGAGTATGATTTCATTTGGTCTGAGAGTTCTTTATCTTGAATTTCTTTTACGAGAATCATTTTATTGATAGGCCAACCCATCATGTTATCACCATAATTTGTTGTGTAAAATACATGGCTTCGATCGACACATTCCCAGATTTTTACAACATCAGTATGATCATATTCTACAAAAAATAATCGATCGACACTATTGCATTTTTCTGCTTGATTTTTATGCATAATGTTTATAGAAAACACATTTTTATATTTGTTTCTATTTTGTGTTTTAACTTCAGCTAGTTGTCCATTCCCAAGAATGATGTCTTTCTTTCTATCAAACTTGTCTTCAGATAATTCGCCTCCGAATTCTTGCATGACTAAGAACTCGCCAATGTAGCCGAGTTTTTCTTTTTTAGTTTTGTATTGAGGAGGGATTTCAATTTTCACAGCATGAATCCTTTCAACACGTTCATAGCTTCATGAGTATCTTTTACATCATCTGACAATGATGCGGCTTGCAACATCACTTCTGTACGCGCAGTTTTAAGAAGTTCTATAGCATAGTCTATATCGTCTTCAGTTAAAGTAGAAGTCCACTTGTCGAATCCGGATTCATCAAGGGATAGGATGAAGTTTAAGTTATTACGATCGTGATCATTCATACAATACTCCGTGTTGATAGTAGTATTATACCACAAAAATGATTTATTGTACACTGTATACTTAAGTATTACGATATGCAAATTCGATGGCCCGAGATGCCTCGACGTTCAAAGGTCTTTTGGCATATATGTTCGATGTCTCCCGATCCAATCCACGAATCAGGTCAACGATTTCGTACTCTGTGATAGGATACTTTCGCTTGACGGCATTACACGCAATCGAAGTCATGATTTTATAAATCATCGAATAACGACCAGATCCATCAACATTTGCAATCTGCTTATAATCCTGAATCAAACGGCGATTGACGAAAGGACAATCCTTGTATGATGTCCATTCTACTTCGCGCTTTCCTCTTTCAAGTTCTTCTTGTCTGTGGGCAATGACAGCCTTTTGAATCTCAGGAGGCAACCTATCAATAAAATTAGTAGAAGTAGCGTTGTCATTGTATTCGTGTTTTCTTAGAAGATCATCAACATTAAGATAGCTGTCTGCGCGATGAGTGAAGATAAAATTATGAGCATTAGGATATATCGCAGGTACGTAATACATGCGAGATAAGTCTTTAGTCTGGGTATCTCCCACCATGCCAAATTGTGTATTGAGTGCAAACCAGAAGTGCCGTATCTCATCGGCTGCAACAGATCTCGTAAGTGGGAATACGAGACGGAACTTCGGTGTATCCCTAGTGCTGCTAGCAGTTGAGTAACAAACAAAATAAGTATCAGGGTAAAGTCGAACCAATTCACTTTCAAGATCTCCATCAAATTTATGATTATCAACATCAAGGGCAGCCCAACCTGCCCATTCAATTACATTAGCATTAGCCCGAGTAGTATCAGGCTTGTAGACTGCTGGAGAAATTAAAGGCGATGCATTCTTTGCAAACTCACCACGCTTGGCTTTATAGCCTTTTAGCGTTGATAGATGGTACAACGACTTTTCAAATTTCTCAAAAGAATCGAAGTCTACACGTGTATCAGTCTTATTGTCAAAGATAGACTTAAAGACGGTGAGCGAAATCATTATTCAAATACCTTTTTCAATGTTCCAATGTTATCAGCGTGACTTGGTGCAGTCCAACCTTCAGGTTTGATTAGATCTGGTAGACCAAGAGGATTAGGACGAGATGCTTTAATACCTACTTCCTTTTCCATGTTTTTCTGCCACACTGCGTTCCATGCAGTATACGCATTGACATCATAAGCATCAAGCGTACCGATTGCAACCACACATAGATCAATAGCTGCATCAACGATATCGTCAGCTGCTTTAGTACCATCAATCTCGCCGGCATCAAATTGATTCAATGCTTTTTGCATTTCATCAAGTTCTTCTTGCAAGAAACGAATGCGAAATTCTAAGAATGCTCGAGCTTTTTCTTTATCGAATTCACGAACAACGGGATTCACACCAAACTTCTGGTGCATAGCGGCCATGTCGGCAACCCAATTCATTGACATATTATATCTCCAAGTAATATTGTAACACAGTTACGATTAAAAATTAAATCCATCACCAGCTTGTTTCATCCTTTGTCCAAAGGACGATTTATCAAATGCTGGTCCATCATCTTGTCCAGAATCTGCAATGTTCTTTTGTGCAGAATCTTCAACATCATATAGTTTCATCCTAGCACGATCAACGCCAATAACGAAACGCTTGTAATAAGAAGGATCGTTGTAGCGATTCTTAAGTTGTTTAACCATGATCTGGTTAAGATTTTCAAGTTCTTCAGTTGAAATAAGTGCGAACATAAAATCCACAGTAGCAGGAAGGCCAAAAGACTCGGAAGTGTCGGTAAGATCCACATCGGTATTATCATAACCACCTCGAGTAGTTTGTGTTGCCGATAGAACGGGTACATTGTATTCTACACCAAGACCACGTAGTTCTTCTGCAATAGACTTAATGTAAGTATAGGAATTCACACCAGACCCATGCTTCATACGTGATGAAGCACAGATGTTCAAATAATCAATTACAATAAGATCTGGCGTGAAGTTACGTTTCATTTTAAGTTCTTCAAGCAAAGCTTTGAAGTGTCCAGCATGAGCAGATGCAGTTGGATATTCTTTAATGATCAGCTTGCCGGTAGTCTTCTTAATAAGCTTGCCGATTCGTGTTTCATAGATATCCTTTTCAACCTTTGACAATTCGTCCATTGTCATGTTTAATAGGTTTGCATCGATACGTTCAGCGATACGTTCTTCTGCCATTTCCAAGGTGATATACAAAACACTCTTACCTTGATTCAATGCGGCCGCTGCAACGTGACACATGAACAAAGACTTACCAACACCAGTGCCGGCAAGAATAACGTTTAGTGTTTTCTTAGATAGACCACCTTTAGTAATCTTATTGAATAAGTCGAGATCGAACGAAAGCTTTTCTTCTAGACGATGATAGAAGTCGTATCGATTTAAGAAGTCTTCAAGATAATCGTGGCCTACAGACTTGTCAAACGAAACAGCAAGTGCTTCTGACAACATTGAAGGGATTGCATCTTCGGTAAGAATCTTGTTTTTACCTTCGATAATTTCAAACGAATCAATGATTGCGTTGGTTACTGCTTGCTTTTTGCAAAAGCTTTCAGTATTCTTTAGCAACCATTCTTCGTTATCAGTGCGGAATGTCAATTCATTGATGTATTTTTCAATACCTTCAATTTGATCTTTATGTAGTTTACGCTTTCCTAGTTGGATTGCGAGAATATCAAGCGATGCTGGCTTGTTATATTCGGTGAAAAATGTTAACAGTTCTTGTGCAATAACCTTTTCAAACGGATCTGCAAAGTAATCTGTTTTTAGAAAAGGTACAACCTTACGACAATACTCCTCGTTGTGAATCAGGTTGGATAGTATTGTCTTTTCCATTTTCATTGTCATTAATAAATCCTAGGTTCTCTTTTTCTACGCCATACATTAATAATTCTACCACAAAATCGCCTAACTCTCGTTCAAAAGCGCTTCTGTCGAATTCTAATTTGTCTTCTGGTACGTAGTGTACATCATAATCAAAGCTAATAGTCAAATGATCTTGTGAATCATTTTCTTTAAAGTCAACTGTATTGTAAGAAAATACAATATTTGCAAAGGGACCAGAAGTCAAACACAGGGCGTGCAATTCGCCCTGTGGTGTAGACCTACCTAAAACTTTATGCGGACGTAGTTTCATCTTCATATTTTTCTAGATCATCAATAATTTCATCGTCTTTAATAATATCACCATGAGCAACAGCATATCGATTCTTGACAAATTCATTAAAAGATTTCGATGTTACAATAGACATCCAGAAATCTTTAGTGTCAGTATCTTTAAGACGATACTTCTTGTCTTCAACTTCGCCGGTTTCTTTGTCTACTTTCGAATACCAGCCATTGCTAGGTTTGATAACGTGGCCAGATTCGAGTGCCATGTCAAGAAGACCAGACCACTTGCTAATGCCACCATCAAAGGAAACACTAACTGGGATCTTGGATTTTTCTTTAACGTAGCGTGATTTTTCTACGTTGATAATGAAGTTGTAACCAACGATTTCAGTACCTTCTTTTTCTTGCTGACGACCAAGAATGAAGATGTTATCAGCAGAGTAGTAAGGACCAGTTCCGCCAGAAACAATAGCCTTAGGAAACATACCTTGTTCCATGTATGTGTGATTCACCACAACCATAGGAATATCTTTGATAGTCAAGTGAGGTGTTACCATACGGAATAGAGATTTAATCTGTTTAGCTCTACTCATGTCTGCAACAGACTTGCCTTCTAATGCATCCTCAACTTCTTTCTTAGAAGCAAGGTTACCAATAGAATCAATGATGATCATTACTCGATCGCCTCGATCAAGCTGATTGATCTGTTGCATTACGTCGAACTTGAGTTGTTCAAGATCTGTAATAGGAGTATGGAGCACCCGCTCAGTGTCAATACCAAAGCTATCGAAATAAGACTGCGGAGTACCGAATTCCGAATCATAGAAAAGAAGTGCTGCATCTGGATACTTGTCCAAATAAGAACGCGCCATCAGCAAGCTGAAAGCAGTTTTAAAGTGTTTGGAAGGACCAGCCCACATAGTGAGACCTGGTGTTAGGCCGCCGTCAAGTCGTCCACTCAGTGCAACGTTAATGACAGGGATTGAAGTTGGAATCATGTCCTTCTTGGTGAAGAACTTTGATTGAGATAGTATTGCGGATTCTTTAATCGTAGTATTTTTCTTGATTTTGTCTAGTATGCTCATATGTTTCCTATGTAATGTTGATATGTATTATTGTACCACATTTTAATTTGCGTGTATATATCATCCGAAGAAATCTTCTAAAGAAGCTTCCTCTTCAGACTTCCATCCGATAGAATCTAAAATGATTTTAGCGGGATCTAGGAATGACTTTTCAAATTGTTTTTGATTGTCAATATAACGATGCAAACCGAATTCAGGTGGAAGTACTTCACTAAATCCAATTACATCCTCACGAGTAGGATTCTTTGGATCAAGGTGAATGTATTTAATCTTCTCACCTTCCTTAATGGCTTCATATTTATTCTCTAGGCCGTGGTGCTTAAGCAAATGATTATACATCAAGGCAGCCCGAGAATTTATCGGCGTTGACTTTTTGTATATGGTTTTAGAATCCGCATATTGCTTGAGGGAGGATACACCACGTGGGAAAGCTTTTTCTTCGACGGGTAAAGCATCAAATCGATTCCTAAAATCCTGTATAAATTGTTGAGTTTCAAGCTCAGTACCATTAATGAGAATCTGGAAGAGTTTTTCCATAGCTTCTCTACACGGCGCCGGTGTAGATGATTTAATCGCCTCGATGCCCATGATCTTGAGTTTTGGCTTTGCATAACGAACTCCTTCATTGTCCCATACATTTAGAATATAGCGTTTCTTTGCGGTCCAAATACCACGATCGGCAATGCCTTCACGCTTCATACCAATACGTAGCTTGTGTACGTTTAGGTTTTCGCCGAGGTCTTTGAATGCGCTGTCGAAAACATCAGTTTCGATTCTTCTGCACGCTTTGGAGAGGAAGTCAACTTTCTTTGTTGTGTCTGCATCTGGCATGACTGCGTTAACCAGTGCTGAGAAGTTTGCATAAATTGAGTCAGTATCGATTGCGATAACATAGTCATTGTCTGTTTTAAGTGCTTTGTTGAGATAGCCATTGATATGCTTCTCGCCCCACTTAATGATCGTCTGACCAGTTATAGTAATACCCTCAGCAATCTCCATCGTAAAGTAACGGAAGTACTTATTGCCAAGTGCGCCATAAAGCGAGTTAAGAAGAATCTTAATAGCTGTTTGTTGATTTTCAAAGTGTGCGATATCACGTTCAATGCGATACACTTCAGCTTTATTGGTTTTATCGCATTGTTCAAGTTCTTGTTTTGATGCAAGCATCTTCTTCTTGATTACAACACGTTCATCATACATTTCTTCAATGATCTTAGGCATAAAACCTTGCTTCTCGTTTGAGAAGTATTGACCGGTTGCAGCCATAGACATATTGTTGGCCTTTGCAGTTTCCGCAACATAGCCATCTAAAATCTTTTCAATCGTGATTCCGGGTTCCACTTTACGAACGATAGTTTCAGGACTCATGTTCCATTGAACAATAATGTTAGGATACAGTGAGTTCACGTCAAAAGAACATACCCAATCGTGTACACCACACTGAGGTTCTTTAACATAACCACCTTCGTAATCAGACTTGAAACTTTCCTTAGTAGGAGGTACGATGATATTTTGTTCAAGAAGATATTTGTGAATTAGAGAATCCCAAATACCCACTGTTCCCATCGTATCAGAATAGTTGACACCAGCTTTATAAGCCATAGTCATTGTCAACGTAATCATAGCAATCTTGTCTTCCATACGATCAACAAGATCCACGTCCTTAATGTTATAGTCAATAAACTTTTGGTGATCAGTTTGATACAGCGTATGTAGCGTACCATCATAAGCAAGTTTGCGTTCACCAAGAACTACTTGAGCAATGTGATCAAGACGATACGATTCTTGTGGACCAAAGGAATATCCAAACTTTTGGAAGATGTCCATATAGTCAAGCTGAGAGATACCAATGATATCATACAACTGAACCATGCCTTTACGCATGGTAACCATACGTTCTTCAACCATACCCCAAGGTGATAGCTTCTTGGTTTCATCTTCACCAAGAATACGATTGATTCTGTTTACGAGATATGGAATATCGAATCCACGAATGTTCCAGCCTGTAACCACATCAGGCGTGGTGTGTTCTTCAAACCAGAATTGAATGAATTGCTTTAGTAGTTGTTCTTCTGAAGCACACTTCATGTACTTAACAGTGAACTCCTTCATGATGGATTTTTCTACATCATAATCGCCAAGAGCCCAAACAAAATACGTATCAAGAATACTATCCTTGATGGCAATAGAAATTACTGGGTGCTTAGCCTGATCTGGCTCGGGGAAACCTTCATCTGAAGCAACTTCGATATCGATATTGTGAACACGAATTTTAGCGCGATCGAATTTAATTTCACCAGGAAATTCTTCAGCGATGAATTGAGCAATATAATTAGTGTTCCCGTAGATCTTGAAGTTTTCTACTTCCTTATATTTCTCGATAAACTCCTTTGCTTCACGCATAGAGTCCAGCTTAATCGCATCAACGTTAGTTCCGTCCAACGCAGTAAACTTAGATCCGCCTTTACCTTTGAGGTAAAGCGTAGGCTTGAATGGAATCTTACGCTTAACACGGCGGCCATCATCATAGCCTCTATAAAGTAAATTGTTGCCGTAACGACTGATGTTTGTATAAAAGCGCATAATAGAAATAAAAACGGGATATATTAATTATATCCCGTTTACGATTAAAAGTACAATCTTAAGTTATAATTTGTGGAGGTGGAATATCATTTGCCGCAGCAATCATGATTCCAGATCCAAAAATACGATTGTATTCATTAATCAATTTGACGTCAATGTCCATTTCTCCAGCAACGAATTCACTAAAGATACGGACCTTTCCGTCTTTTGCGTATGGAGCAAATGGTGCAAAAGCTGCGCCAACTCTACCATCCTGTGATTGTTGAACTACGATCTGCGCTGGATTTGAAAACAAATAACCATGCTGATCTACTTCAACGTCTGCGATGATATCCTCACCGCTAATCAATCTGCATACTCTTACACCCATAATATCTCCTGTTAAATAGGCATTCCTCGATACATGATACGTTTCATACGTTCTTCAAGATCTCGGATGTCAACTGATTGAGATAGATAATCTTCTATCTCAATCTGAATTTGAGGTTGAAAAGTTTTTATAACCCACTGCCAGAAGTCTTTCATTTTATCTTTCCTTTCTTATACTCTCGAAAAGATTCAATGAAACGTTTAAAGCTTTGAAGCAATTTCATCTTTTTCCCCTTCTGTTAAAAAGGATTTTTGCCCTTTCGTCTTTACTGCAACTTTCTTTGGCTTCTTTTCTTCTGGTACTAGACGCTCTAAAGCAATCTTAAGCATACCGTTGAGTAATTCAGCATCCTTAACTTCGATTTGATCATCGATAGCAAAAGAACGTGTGAAAGCGCGAGCAGCAATACCCTTAAAGATATAATCATTTGCTTCGTTTTCGGCAGAGAGATTGCCGCGAACGATTAGTTTACCACCATCAATCTCAATGTCGATTTCGCTTTGGCCAAAGCCAGCGACTGCCATTTCAATTGTATAGGTGTTATCACCAGTCTTACGAATGTTATATGGAGGATAGTTAGGGATGTTCTTGGTCAGATCGTCGTGGATCTTTTGAATACGATTGAATTGGTCTTCAAATCCAACAAAGAATTTGTCTAGATCTTTAAATGGACCGAACATAGATGGAAGTTGTGTCATAGTTTTCTCCTATTAAGCGAGTTAAGTTAAAAGATACCCCTAAGGCATATCATATTCCTTGGTTTGTTTAGCCAGTGCCAAGGCAGCTGGTTGACGCCTTTTACCGTGAACGTCGAACGGTTCCCAAGGTAGTGGGACAAATTAGTGAAGGTGTTTAACAAGGTTACCTCCAACCTTGTTCCCATCTCGAAGGGGATCAGTTAGGAAGATTACGCTCTACTGGCGCTTCTTCCATTGTTTTCTGTGCTGCTTCTTGAGCTGCACGTTGTGCTGCTTCAAGAGCTGGAAGCTGAGGCTGAGCCTGTTCACGAAGTTTGCCGATCAAACCTGCAACCTGTTCAAATGGTGCCTTGCTAAGAGCAGCAAGAATAAGGTTAGCTTCGTCAAGTGTCAATTCAAATTTTAGCATGGTTTCTCCATTTACTTAGTTGATTTTTTGCCAATGTTATATTTGGCGGTTAGCGTCCAGTCGGCTTTTTCTTTAAAAGAAACAACCTTAATCTGCGACAATGAAACACGTTTTTCCGCTTTCGCCGGAACAACGATCTTCAACAATCCCCAGTCTGATAACAGACCAGCGATAGTATTCCTACGTTCAATATCACCCGAAGTAATATTTGCCTCTTTACCGTCGAGCGCAAACAACTCCTTGAAATGAACAATAAAATATCTGCCTTGCTTATGTAGTATATGGCAAGACTGATACAATGTTTTATCTTTTCTGGAAGCCACTCCGATGCGAGTGAGAGTTTCACGAACCTTTAAAAAGTTATCTGGTTCTGGTAACGTCACTTCAAGCATTGAGTCAGGCGACCAATCGTAATAAATTAATTCTACAGTCATCTTCACAATCCTTTTTTAATAGTTGTCATAATTTAGCATTAGACTGTAATATTTATACGTTTAACGACCTCCAGTTTTATATTTCTCCCGCATTTCTTTCAGTTGTGATTCGGTCAAGATGTCCATGATCTGAAGAGCTTTCTGATGCGAATAATCATACTCAGTCATGATCAGCTTCACATCTTCTTCGATACTATCTTTCTTGTGCCACTTTGAAAAACGTTTACGTTTTGAGATACCAATTCTGTAAAAATCAAATTGCCATTCCTTTGGAATTCCGGCGTGTTGATTCATTTCATTTGCATAGAGAATTGTATCAGGAAAGTATGACAACCCTCTATTAATCATGAACGGAACGTAATCCTTTTCACTTAAAGGATCTTCACGCAATAGATCCTTCTTCGTGTCATTGATAGAATTTAAAAAATCAAAGAAACTCATCGTGCATCAAGCTTTTCTAAATCTTCTGGAGAAGCGTTAAACAATTTACCTGGAAACTTTTCATTTAAAATATCTTCTAGTTTATTCTTTGTCTCGCCATGAGCAAGATAGCTACCATCGTCCTTTTTATAAACAAAGAACTGGCCATCATGATCTTCAACTTTAATGTTGATGACTTTCTTTTTAAACTCATCAACAGTGTCTTCTACCATTTCTTCCATGATTTGATCCATCACACGCATGGCGTGACGTTCGCGCATCTTCCAGCCGAGGAAGAAAGAAACACCATTTAAGATTGCGAGAATAAGAAAAGTTTCCATGTTACTTAAATTTTAGTTGACTCATAATTTCTGTAAGTGCTGCCATCGTATTGATTTCACGATCTGCAACAAATGCAGCTTTGTATTGATAGTCTGCAAGAATCAAAACCAATTGAGGAATAGATCCTAGTTCAATATAGTCTATAGCTTTATCATAAAGCTTGCGGAAAAGTTCAGTGGATTCAATATCACTATTCTTTCCAACCCACTTACGTACTTCAGTAAAGTTCTTAGCTTTAAGATTCTTTACGAGTTCGATGTAAGACTCATCGCCAAGATTGACAAGAATGCCAGCATCAATAGCACCACTGACAGAGTATCGTTGGAGTTCATTGAGAATGCGACGATAATCAGGGAAATATTTAGTGATAATTTCGGCGACAACTTTACCATCAGCCTGTACATTTTCAAAAGAAAGAATATCAAGAACACGACGATAGAAACCTGCAGCGATCTTTGGCTTTTCAGAATTTTCTATTTTGAATTCGACCACTGCACAGCGAGAATGCAAAGGCTCGATGATTCGGTTTTTGAAGTTACATGTGAAGATGAACCTACAGTTATTACTGAACTCTTCAATAAAACCACGAAGAGCAGGCTGAGTGCTATTAGCGTTAAGATAATCTGCTTCATCTAGGATAACTACTTTCTTTGCATCGGTAAGTGAAACGGATGATGCAAAATTCTTAATCTTACTACGAAGAACATCAATACCAGATTCTTCCGAACCGTTAATGAAAAGATATTCGGCGCCAATCTCGTTACATAGAGCTTTTGCAACTGTAGTCTTACCTACGCCTGCACCACCGCAAAACAAGAAATTAGGTAACTCTCCGGAGTTAATAAACTCACGGAAAGTCTTTTTCATCGAGTCAGGTAAAATACATTCATCGATCGTTTGAGGACGATACTTTTCAACCCACAAATATTGAGACATTAAAACTCCGAGTCTGCTTCAACTGCAACGTAGTAAGTTAGGTCAGATGCGGTATGCTTGAACCGAGATATCTTTTTCTTAGAGATAGAAACCTCATAGTCATTAGGCAACATCTTCAGGTTTTCAACCTTAATATTGGCTTTAAAAGTTTCATCAGTTTCGCCGATTGTAACTTCATACGCGTTGGATGTATCGTTCTTTTTATCGGAAACGATAATCTTCAGTGCACCATCAACACCAACGATGGAAACATCGGATGCTTTAAGAACCGAAGAAGTTTTTTGAATCATAGCCAACTGAGCGGCTTCGAGGGTGAAGTTAACATCTGCGCCTGGAAACTTGATTGTGCTAGGTGCTGTTTTGACAACGCCTTCGCCGGCTGCGAAGTATTTGATCTTGCTAGATCCTCCATCGGAAACCATGACGTACTTTTCTGAGAAGTCGAGGTTTGTAGTTTGGAAGAGGGATACAACATTAAGAAACTCGTTAAGATCGTAGATACCAAAGTCAATAGGCAATGTTTCAGCAATAGTTGCTTCAGCCATTACGTTTTTGCCTTCAGAAATAGTTGCAAGTTTAGTACCGGTTTTAAGCATTAGACTTCCATTAATACTTGCAAAGTTTTTAATGAGTGTCAATGTGTCTTTAGAGAGTTCCATTAGTTTCCTTTCTTGTGCTCGTTGAATTCTTCTACGAGCTTTTCGTGTTGTTCTTCAGAGCAATATAGGTACCACTCTTTTACGATTTGCTTATCTAGAATTTTACCACCATCATGAATTGTTTGTTCATCTATAGTGTATCCAATAACAGTGCAAACCTTGCCGTTATTCCAATTGCGCTCTACAGAGAATGCATTCACCGCATTAAAATCAAAGGTGAATGTGCACTTTCTCGCTTTATCTTCAAGTGAAGCAATAAATGCTTTAAGATTTTTAATCTCATTTTCTAGAAGTTCTTCTCTGGGAGATTTTTGTTTTTCGACAATAGCTTCTGGTTTTTTAAAAAAGCTCAACATTATTCATCCTTCGAATATTCAACGTCATGTTCATAAAGAAAAGCTAAGCAACACATTGCATGCGCTAAGTGATGAATGCCTGATTCAGGATCCATCTGCTCTCCCATTTTCCATGCCCAAACATGGCGCTCTAGTGCATCAAAATATCTACGTTTAGATTCTGGAACTTTCTTCCAGTTATCACGCTCATACTTTTGAGCACCAAAGGTTAGCACCTTTACCATTTCTCTTTGTGCAAGAGGTGGGATCAAACCGTACTCGAGTTTATTAGTATCAAACTTTCGACCGATTGGTTCTTGTTTGATTTCATCACTAAGTGTTTTCTTTTTAGCCATATCGTTAAAATAAAAAAGGATCCAAGTATATTATACCTGGATCCCTCTTTAATGTACACTTCAATTATGCAAAGAGACCCAATGCATGTGCAACCTGAACCATCTTCTTAGTTGGCTTACCAACTGCGTACTTGATAGTACGCTCGCCAGTAGAAAGAGTTGCTTCGTTTGCGTAAACACAAACGCCCTTGCTACGCAAGGCATGAACTGCTGCAGTAGGATTCTGCAAACCGAACATGCCAGTAATTTGACGAGGGGTGGCTGTAGAGCCAGAGTTGAGGTAAGCTTCAAGACGAGAAAGTTTAGTCATAATATCTCCATAGTTTAAAAAAAAGAGTGTGAATTTAATCACACTCGAAACAGAACAGCTTGTGTGTTAAGCTGTTTCCATAATACCATATTCTTTAAGATCTGTAAAAAATTCTTTTTCTTCTTCCTCAGTTTTGACTTGAGGTTGAGATTTAGATTTTACAGCTTTAGAAGGTTTAACTTCAGTTTTGGCAAGACCAGGTGCAGGGAATTTGTAAACACCGCGACCAGTCTTTTCACCTTTGACCAACCACATGGGATAGCCAATCTTTTCGCCACCAGAAGAACGTGCATCAAACAATTGTTTAAACATATCTTCAATTTCAGGACGAGTAATCGTTTCCTGAGTAGAAAGTTCTGGACGAAGTTTAACGAAAGCGTCGATACAGCGTTTTTGGGTTTTGGTAAGATCAGAATAGTTCATAATAAAGTCCTTTGATAGTTAAATTATATCACAATCCGGAATTATTGTACACCCCTTTAGAAGGGGATTTCAATATCCTTTTGTTCAACTTCAACATCAGGAGTTTGTTGAGCTTCCGGAGTCGACACCTTTTCAAAAAGATTGGCAAATGCATTTCGAGTGATGTCATCAAAACGATTGATACAGAGTTCTACGGCTTTCTTCTTATCTTTGAAGATAGAATATGCACGCACAATATGCACCAACCTGCGAGTGGTAATGGTTTCATCCACACCACCATCTGCAAAAGTCCTACGAATTGCATCAGCCCATTTGGTTAGGGTATCGGCGAATTCTTCGTCTTCACAAGACAAGGACTTCATTAGATTCATTACAATCTTACGTTCAAC
>CAZKLA010000005.1:0-44028 GCA_964553455.1 uncultured Aquiluna sp.
TTTACCCTTCGAGCCGGCAGTCCAGCAATCTCCTTGGCAACCAATAGTGGATCAGGTCGAAGGCCAAACCAGAAGATCAAGGTAGAAGTGGTCTGGGCAAAGATTGTGAATAAAAACGGACCAGCAAGGTGTGGAAGCCCAATTGCCAAACCGAGGCTCTCTCCTGGAGCAATCAGGTTTGGGCCCACCACAGCGCCGATTGTGGTTGCCCACACCACCAGTGAAAGATCTTTGCCACGCGGACCCGAAACCGGAATGTCTGCTGCCGCAAAGCGAGCCTGGAGCGATACCGCAGAGCCTGCGCCAAGCAGGAACAGCGCCAACAACTCAAGAGGGAAAGATCGCAGCGATGCCGCCAAAATCATACCCATCGCGCCTGTAATCGCTATCGCGGCACCGGTTGCCAGAGCGACCCTTCGCCCTTTGCGGTATGCGAAGTTAGCAAGCGGAATGGCGCTAGCGGCACTTCCCAACGTGCTCAGCGTGGCAGCTGCTCCAGACCAGGCCGTGGTGCCGGAGAGCTCAACAGCTAACAGCGCTCCCACCGACAGGGTCGCACCAAGTCCAAAACCACCGAAGGCCTGACCTAGGGCCAGCACCTTTACGGTTCT
The DNA here is from genome assembly GCA_964553455.1 of uncultured Aquiluna sp. Classification (GTDB taxonomy): domain Bacteria; phylum Actinomycetota; class Actinomycetes; order Actinomycetales; family Microbacteriaceae; genus Aquiluna. The sequence goes on from CAZKLA010000005.1 coordinate 612, forward strand.
TTTCTGGAGTCTGGAAAGCTCTGCTGGCTGGTATTGGGTCACCCACTAAACCTACAGGGTGCGGTAAACTCTTCACCTACGCTCTCGCGAGGTGAAGCATGTCAAATAAGCCAATTACTCTGGCTGAAAAGCTATGGAGAGACCACTTGGTGGTCAAGGGCGAAAACGGTGCGCCAGATCTGATCTACATCGACCTTCACCTGATTCACGAGGTAACCAGCCCGCAGGCTTTTGATGGCCTACGTCTTGCCGGCCGAGAACTCCGCCGCAAAGACCTAACTATCGCCACCGAAGACCACAACACTCCTACCCAGGACATTCACCTTCCGATTGCGGATCTCACCTCACGCACTCAGGTTCAGGCCCTTCGTGACAACACCGCAGAGTTTGGGGTTCGAATTCACTCGCTCGGAGATAAGAACCAGGGCATCGTTCACGTGGTGGGGCCGCAGCTTGGTTTGACCATGCCGGGACTGACAATCGTCTGCGGTGACTCTCACACCTCCACCCACGGAGCGTTTGGTTCCTTGGGCATCGGCATTGGCACCAGCGAAGTTGAGCATGTGCTAGCGACCCAGACCCTGCCCCTTGCCCCATTCAAGACCATGGCCATCAATGTCGAGGGCACGCTTCGCCCAGGCGTGAGCGCAAAGGACATCATCCTGGCGGTAATCGCCAAGATCACCGCCAGCGGTGGTCAGGGATATGTTCTTGAATACCGCGGTAGCGCTATTCGCGCCCTGTCGATGGAGGGTCGCATGACGATCTGCAACATGTCCATCGAAGCTGGTGCTCGCGCCGGCATGGTTGCCCCGGATGAAGTTACCTTTGAGTATCTAAAGGGTCGCCCGCACGCTCCAGAGGGTGCCGATTGGGATGCCGCAGTCGAATACTGGAAGACGCTAAAGACCGACGAGGGTGCGGTTTTTGATGCTGAAGTCTTTATTGACGCCAACACCTTGGATCCATTTGTAACCTGGGGCACCAACCCGGGACAGGGTGTTTCGCTAATGGACAGCGTGCCGGACCCAAGCTCATTCGCTGATTCCAGCGAACGTGCGGCGGCTGAGCGCGCCTTGGAATACATGGATTTGACCCCTGGAACCAAGATGAAGGACATTCCGGTCAACACTGTGTTCCTCGGTTCTTGCACCAATGCCCGCATCGAAGACCTTCGTGCCGCAGCAGAGATCGTCAAGGGTCGCAAGAAGGCCGATGGCGTTCGCATGATGGTTGTGCCAGGTTCTGCGATGGTTCGGCTTCAGGCTGAAGCAGAGGGTCTGGACAAGGTCTTCAAGGACTTTGGCGCTGAGTGGCGCTTTGCTGGCTGCTCGATGTGCCTTGGCATGAACCCGGATCAGCTTGGTGTGGGGGAGCGTGCTGCCTCAACTTCCAACCGTAACTTTGAGGGGCGCCAGGGCAAGGGAGCAAGAACCCACCTGGTTTCTCCGGTGGTGGCTGCCGCAACTGCCGTGCGAGGCACACTTTCCGCCCCAGCAGACTTGGAGGGCTAAATGGAGAAGATTTCAGTTTTCGAAGGCGTCGCAGCTCCGTTGAAGCGCTCGAATGTCGATACCGACCAGATCATCCCAGCAGTCTTTCTAAAGCGCATCACTAAGACCGGTTTCGAGGATGGCCTATTCGCCAACTGGCGCGGTCAAGAGCCAGACTTTGTTCTAAACCAGCCGGTCTATCAAAATGCCCAGATCCTGGTTACCGGTCCTGACTTCGGAACTGGCTCTTCTCGTGAGCACGCGGTCTGGGCGCTTCGTGACTTTGGTTTCAAGGCGGTCTTTAGCCCTAAGTTCGCAGATATTTTCCGCGGCAACTCCGGTAAGCAGGGACTTATCGCAGGCGTGATCTCAGAGGCCGACATGGAGGCGATGTGGGCGGCGATTGATGCCAATCCAGGCATTTCAGCCAGGGTGGACTTGCCTGCTCAAACGGTCTCCATCGGTGAGCTAAGCGTGAGTTTCGAAATCGACGAATACACTAAGTGGCGTCTCATGGAGGGTCTCGATGACATCGGGATTACTCTGCAAAACGAGGCAGCGATAGCCGCATTTGAGGCTAAGCGAGAGTCTTGGAGACCCAAGACTCTTCCAGCCAAGGGAGTCTAAGTGAGCCAAATCACTATCAACGGTGGTAAGCCACTAGCCGGTCGGGTGGACCTCAAAGGTGCCAAGAACTTGGTTACCAAGGCCATGGTTGCCGCCCTACTAGGCGAAACTCCATCAACCCTAAAAGACGTGCCACACATCTCCGATGTTGAGGTGGTTTCTAGGCTGCTCCAGCTTCACGGCGTAACCATCAACCATGATCCGGTTACCGGCGACATGGTGCTAGATCCATCCAACGTTGAGCAGGCTCGCATGGTGGACATCGATGCCCATGCCGGCAGTTCTCGCATTCCAATTTTGTTCTGTGGTCCGCTACTGCACCGACTGGGAGAGGCGTTTATCCCAGGTCTTGGTGGTTGCGAGATTGGCGACCGTCCGGTCGATTTCCACTTTGATGTATTGCGCTCTTTTGGCGCGGTAATCGAGAAGCTTCCTACTGGAACCCGCCTGAGTGCTCCTGAGGGCCTCAAGGGCGCAAAGATTTCACTTCCTTACCCATCGGTGGGTGCCACCGAGCAGGTATTGCTCTCTGCTACCACAGCATCCGGGTTGACTGAGCTTTCTGGTGCTGCGATTGAGCCAGAGATTATTGACCTGATTTCCATCTTGCAGAAGATGGGCGCCATCATCTCGGTGGACACCGATCGCGTTATTCGCATCGAGGGCGTGAAGTCGCTCAAGGGCTTCACTCACCAGGCACTGTTTGATCGCAACGAGGCTGCCAGCTGGGCAGCGGCAGCCCTTGCCACTAAGGGAGATATCTTTGTCGGCGGCGCTCGCCAGCTCGAGATGATGACCTTCCTCAATGTCTTCCGCAAGGTTGGTGGACAATTCGATATTGCCGATGATGGCATCCGCTTCTACCACCCCGGAACCGAGTTACAGCCGGTGGTAATCGAGACCGATGTTCACCCGGGATTTATGACCGACTGGCAGCAGCCGCTAGTGGTTGCGCTAACCCAGGCCAAGGGAATCTCGATTGTTCACGAGACGGTTTATGAGAACCGATTCGGATTTACCGATGCCCTAAACCAGATGGGTGCTCAGATTCAGATTTATCGCGAGTGCTTGGGCGGCAACCCATGCCGCTTTGGTCAGCGCAACTTCAACCACTCCGCAGTTATCTCCGGCCCTACTCCACTTCGCGGAGCTGACATTAGGGTTCCAGACCTTCGCGGTGGCTTTAGCCACGTGGTGGCAGCGCTGGCGGCCGAGGGCACATCGAATGTGACCAACGTCCAATTGATTTCTCGCGGCTACGAGCGCTTTATCGACAAGCTCGGTGCCCTGGGTGCCGACTTCAAGATCGAGAGCTAAGCAAGTGGCCGAGGCAAAACTGCCCAAGGTGATTCGCGAGAAGAGCTTTGTGTTTACCTTGGTGGCCTCCATTTTGGCTCCACTGATTCGCCTGATGTTCCGCATCAAGACCGAAGGCGTTGAAAATCTCCCAAAGGGTGGCTACATCCTGGTGGCCAATCACGTGAACTACCTTGACCCATTGGCTTTTGCCTACTCGGTGTTTATCCACATGAAGCGCACCCCGCACTACCTTGCTAAAGAGTCACTCTTTAGGATTCCGGTTCTGGGAGCGCTGCTTCCTAAGGTGGGTCAGATCCCGGTCTATCGCAGTGGTCGCTCTAATGATGAGCCCTTGCGTGCCGCCATCGAATTTCTAAAGGCTGGACAGGTGGTTGTGGTTTTCCCGGAGGGAACGCTGACTCGTGATCCAGAGCTTTGGCCAATGCGCGGTAAATCCGGCGCGATTCGCTTAGCCATTGAGCTGGGCTTACCAATCGTCCCAGCCGGCCACTGGGGTATCGAAAAGATTCTGGGTACGTATACCAAGAAGTTTCGACCAAATCCGTTCCACACCGTGAACGTGAAAATCGGAAAGCCGATGCGCTTTGATGAGCTTCGCAAAGATGGCGTTACCAATGCGGAAGTTATGGCTGCTACCGAAAAGGTTATGCACCAAATCGCCGCCATCGTAGGGGAGCTCAGGGGTGAGACTCCGCCTAAAGAGCTTTGGGACCCTGCCAAAAAGGGACAGACCGAGATCGGTAACTTTAGGAAAAACAAGTGAGTCGCATCGTCGTAATGGGCGCAGGTTCCTGGGGAACCACAGTGGCAAAAGTTATTGCCGATGCTGGCTTCGAGGTCATGCTTTGGTCTAGGCGCGAAGAAGTGGCAACCGAGATCAATGAGACCAAGCGCAACAGTGATTACCTGCCGGGGATCGATCTGCCGGTAAATCTCTCAGCCACCAGCGACCTCGAAGAGGCGTTGAAGGACGCCGAGCAGATCTATCTGGCAATTCCCTCCCAGAGCCTTCGAGAGAGCCTTACCGCTTGGAAGGACCTGATTCCAAAGAGTGCGACTCTGATCAGCTTGATCAAAGGACTGGAGCAGGGCACTGGTTTGCGCATGAGCGAGGTTATGGTTCAAGCCACCGGCTTGCCGATGACCCACATGGCTGTCGTGTCAGGACCTAACCTGGCACTCGAAATAGCCAAGCAGGAGCCCGCGGCTTCAGTATGCGCGTGCGCCGACTCAGAGCGAGCCAACGAAGTGGCAAGAACTTGCTCGAACGAATACTTCACGGTTTTTACAAATCAAGACGTGATCGGAACCGAGCTTGGTGGCGTGCTCAAGAATTTGATTGCGGTAGCCATCGGAATCGTAAATGGTCTGGGTTACGGGCAAAACACCAAGGCTTCGATCATGACCCGCGGCTTGGCGGAGATCACCAAGTTCGCGGTGGCGCACGGAGCTCGTCGCAGAACCATGTTTGGCCTAGCAGGCTTGGGCGATCTAATCGCTACCAGCGAGTCATCGCTCTCCAGAAACTTTCGAGCCGGAGAAATGCTTGGCAAGGGTTACACCAAGCGCGAAGTGCTCAAACGCCTCCAGCAAACCGCTGAGGGACTCAGTTCGGTGGAGCCGGTGCTGGAGAGCGCAAACCAAAAGGGTATTGAAATGCCCATTGTGGCGCAGGTTAGCGATGTGCTGAATGGTCGCATGAAGCCACAGGAGTTTGGTCGTCAGCTAAATCTTGCCGATGATGTCGAGGTGGAGTTTTGATTCGTTTAGCACTGATTTACGGTGGCGCTTCCTCCGAGCACAGCGTCTCCTGCGTCACGGCCCTAGGTGTTTACTCAGCTATCGACAAGTCCAAGTACGAGGTGATTCCAATTGGAATCACCACCTCCGGAAAGTTTGTGCTGAACCCAATCTCGCCCAACTGGAAGCTGGCGGATAGCCCGCAGGTCTCAGATGGCGTTGAGGTCTATCCGGCCCTTGGCGGCGGTGCTTGGAAGACCGCCACCGGTGAGGACCTAGGAGTCATCGACATCGCTTTCCCAGTGCTTCACGGACCCAACGGCGAAGACGGTTCCATTCAGGGACTGCTCCAACTTTGTGAGGTGCCATACGTTGGCAATGGAGTTCTAGCGTCGGCGGTTGCGATGGAGAAATCCAAGGCCAAGGCCCTGTTCCAAAACGCCGGCATTTCGGTTGCCGAGGGCTTGGTGATCACCGAGAAGGAATTCGACCTAGATCCGGAGAGCTTCCTTGCGAATTCCCAGCAGAGATTCCAGCTTCCAGTCTTTGTAAAGCCTTCTCGCTCTGGTTCTTCGGTTGGCGTCAGCAAGGTCAAGAATTTTGCCGATCTGGAAGCAGCGATTGTTGAAGCCTTCACGCACGACAACACGGTTTTGGTTGAGACAGCGGTTATTGGTCGCGAGGTCGAGTGTGCTGTGCTGGAGCTTCCAACCGGCGAGCTAAGGGTCTCGCTGGCTGGTGAGATTGTTGTCACCGGCAGGGAGTTCTACGACTACGAGGCAAAGTATCTTGATGGGGGAGCGGATCTACTGGTCCCAACCTCACTATCGGATAGTGAGCTGAGTGAAATGCATCGGCTTGCGAAGCTGGCTTTTAGGGCTTTGGGCTGCTCTGGGCTGGCAAGAACCGATTTCTTTCTGACCGACGGTGGTTTTGTGATTACCGAAGTAAACACCATGCCGGGCTTTACCCCGATCTCGATGTATCCCTCGCTTTGGCAGGCCACCGGGGTTAGCTATCCAGAGTTGGTTGACACCCTGATTCAAACTGGTCTAAGCCAGGGTACACAGCCTCGCTAGTTGGAAATCTCGGTGCAGGCCTTACTGGCCGGAATCTGTGAAACCGCGCCCGCGAGCGCTTCGAGCGCTCCCACTCCACTTGCTCGCTCGGAATCCACAATCACCTCGACCGCAGGGTTTCTAGCAAAACTTATGAAGCGATAGCTAGGGGCCTGTGAGTCATCCACCAGCCAGTCCACTCCGCCAGCGCTAACGCAGCTCAATTCCGAGACTTCAACCGGCTCAAGACCGCAACGAGCAATAACGGCCGCTGGATCTCCCCAGGCTGAGGTGGCCTGGGCATTGGTGTAGCGCTGAGCTAGCTCACCGATACTTGCCGGATATCGCACTGATACCTCCGCACAGCCGGGGTCATTTGCCAGCGGTGCCGGATCAAGATTTACAGTTGCGGCGCAGCCGGTTAGCAGCGGAATAAGCGCTAGAAGAAGAAGTTTTCGCATCAAATACAGGCTAGCGTTGGTTTGTGAATTATTCAGGTCCAACAGTCTTCGAACTTGGTGAGATTGCCGCACTCAAGCTGGCCGTAAAGAACTTTCGCAAAGTTGAGACCACGCTGGTTGGATCTGGCGATGATGCCGCTGTGATTGCGGTTTCCGACGGTCGCTTTGTGGTGACTACCGACACCATGGTGGAATCACACGATTTCACGACAGAGTTTTCATCTGGTTACGACCTCGGATTCAAGGCAGTTGCCAGCAACGTTGCCGATGTTGCTGCGATGGGTGCCAAGCCGATTGCGCTGGTGGTGGCGATGGTGATTCCAAAGGCCACGACCCAAATGTGGCTGGAGGATTTTGCCCGCGGCCTACAAGCTGGTTGCGATGAGTTAGCGCCAGATTGTGAGATCGTCGGGGGAGACCTGGCGGCCGGTGAGCAGATAGTTATCGCGGTAACCGCACACGGCCACCTCGCGGGTCTCGAGCCGGTACTTCGCTCAGGTGCTCAGGTTGGCGATAGCGTGGCGTTAGCGGGCACTCTGGGGCGTGCTGCGTGTGGTTTGGATCTATTGCTTCACGAAGATAAGTCACTTGCCAAGGCCTATGACGAGTGGGTGGCGGTTCAGCTAAGACCAACCCCGCCAATCCAACTTGGGATCCAGGCAGCCGCAGTTGCCAACTCGATGATGGACGTCTCTGATTCGCTGGCCCTTGACGTTAATCGCCTCGCTAATGCCTCTAACGTCTCGATCGAACTTGATCGCAGCAAGCTGGAGGGTTATGCCGCCGTGCTAGAGCTGGCAGCACAATCCATGACTGCCCGCGACGATGCAGCGCGCGACCCAATGGACTGGGTGCTATTCGGAGGTGAGGATCACTCGCTGTTGGCCACGTTCCCGCAGGGCGTCGAGGTTCCTCGAGGCTTCAAGGTGATTGGTCAGGTTGTCCAGCGCCAAGCTGTTCCAGTTTTGCTCAGCGGTAAACCACTTGAGCCAAAAGGCTGGGATTCGATTAGCTCTTAGGCATGAAGTTCGCTGTTTAGCGAGACGCCCAAGCCCTCTCTGGCGATAGCCTCAACAGCTCCGTTTTGAGAGTTTCTTCGGAACAGCATTCCCGGTAGGCCATTTAGCTCAGCAGCCTTCACAATCTGAGTTCTGCCATCCACAATGAGTGTGACCTTGGTTCCGGCAGTGATGTAGAGGCCAGCCTCAACCACTGAGTTATCACCGATTGAGATTCCCACTCCGGAGTTGGCTCCCAAAAGAGCGTTCTTTCCGATTGAGACCTTGTGCTTTCCGCCACCGGAGAGTGTGCCCATGATCGAAGCTCCGCCTCCGATGTCTGAACCATCGCCAACCACTACACCTTGCGAGATCCGGCCCTCAACCATTGAGGTGCCCAGTGTGCCGGCGTTGAAGTTCACAAAACCCTCATGCATCACGGTGGTGCCAGGAGCTAGGTGAGCACCTAGACGAACTCGGTTGGCATCAGCGATGCGAACCTTCTTCGGCACGACGTAATCGACAAGGCGAGGGAACTTATCGATTGAGTGAGCAATCACACCATGGTTGCGAAGTGTGATGGTTCTTGCCTCAAAATCCTCCAGTGTCATGACACCGCGGTTGGTAAAAGCCACGATCGGAAGATTTGGAATCAGGCCCTCAAGATTGATGGTGTTGGGCTTTACCAATAGGTGGGAGAGCAGCTGAAGCCTAAGGTAGGCATCCTGGGTTGAGGTCACCGGTAAAGAAAGCTCAATCTCGCAGCGAATGACTTCGGTTCTAACGTTTCGAAGTTCATCAACTCCGACCAGCTGGTCAAGTTCACGTGGGGAAAACCACTGCAGGTCTGACTTTGGAGCCTCGCCCACCTGCGGCTCGGGGAACCAAGCGTCTAAAACGGTGCCATCTTGGGAAATGGTGGCTAGTCCGTGGCCCCAGGCCTTCTCAGTTAGGTATGTCTCACTCATCCTCAACAGAATACAGGTAGCCTTTTTGGCATGGCACTTGATACTTCAAACCTGGTTGAGCTAACCATGGCGATCTGCGACATCGAATCGGTCTCCGGTAATGAGGCGGCGCTCGCGGATGAAGTCGAGAAGCTACTTTCCGGCTACAACCACCTCAGCGTTGTCCGAGACGGCAACGCGGTGGTAGCCAGCACCAGTTTGGGGCGTAGCTCAAGGGTCGTCATTGCCGGACACATCGACACAGTTCCGGTTGCCAACAACCTCCCAAGCCAGCTACACCACTTTGAGCGCGAGCAGGTGATTGTCGGGCGCGGCACGGTGGATATGAAGGCTGGCGTGGCTGTGATGTTGAAGCTCGCGGTGGAGCTGGTTGCCCCGAACGTAGATGTGACTTGGGTGTTCTACGACAACGAAGAAGTTGCCAGTGACCTAAACGGCCTGGGCCGACTGGTTCGTAACCGCCCGGATTTGATTCAGGGTGACTTTGCAGTGCTGTGTGAGCCAACCAGCGCTTTGATCGAGGGCGGCTGTAACGGCACCATAAGGATTGAGGTATCCGCAACCGGCAAGAAAGCGCATTCCGCGCGTCCGTGGATGGGAGAAAACGCCATCCACAAATTAGCCCCAGTTCTTCAAAAGCTAGCCAGCTATCAACCAGAGACATTGAATGTCGATGGTCTTGACTATCGCGAGAGTCTGAACGCCGTGCTAGCCAGTGCTGGAATCGCCACCAACGTCATCCCCGATCAGGCAACACTGACAGTGAACTATCGCTTTGCCCCATCGCGCTCCGGCGAGGAGGCAGAGGCGCTTATGCGAGCGTTCTTCGAGGGCTACGACGTTAGGGTTACCGACCTTGCTGTTGGCGCAAGACCTGGGCTGAACACCGCGCAAGCCCAGGCATTTATGGCATCGGTTGGGTCTGAGGTAAAGCCAAAGTACGGCTGGACCGACGTTGCTCGCTTTAGTTCGCTGGGAATTCCTGCTGTGAACTATGGCCCGGGCGACCCGTCACTGGCTCACGCGGACAATGAAAACGTTCCAGTTGGTCATCTTTTTGACTGCGAGGCGGGATTGCGCCGCTGGCTCAGCGCAAACTAATTTGGCTATATCTAGGTGTTTCTGGGATAATTAGAGGCATCCCGCGCAACACCTAGGAGTATTTCTCATGGCAGCAATGAAGCCTCGCACCGGAGACGGTCCAATGGAGGCAGAACGCGAACCACGCGGCCTGATCGTTCTTCGAGTTCCTCTCGAAGGTGGCGGACGTCTAGTAGTTTCTGTAAACGAAGCTGAAGCAACCGAACTTCACAAAGTTCTTGCCGGCGTAATCAAGAAGTAGTTATTCGCCCTTAGCTACCATTAGCAAGCCATCGCCAATCAGCGAAATGCTTGAGATAAATCCATCCACATCGGAAAAAGCCCTCATAGTCGCGCGCAGTGCAGCCGTCTCATCGTCTCTAAGCGCTGGGTTTGGCACGCGGTCGCGCCATAGTGCGTGAGCAACGATCAATGCGCCACCTGGGCGAACCAGTGCAACAGCGGTTGGTAGTAGCTCTTCAAGCTCTAGTGGATCGATGTCTAGGAAAACCAGGTCGTAGCCACTTTCGGCCATGTTGCCCATGACCGCCTTGGCCTTGCCGGTGATGACTCTAATTCGGTTTGCTGGAATGCCTGCCGCAGCAAAATTCTTCTTGGCAACGTTTTGATACTCAGGCTCATTGTCGATGGTGGTGAGGATCGAGTCCTTTGATGCGCTTAGTAACCAAAGCCCTGAGATTCCAGCTCCGGTTCCAGCCTCAACAATATTCTTGGCCTTCGAAATTGCGGCCAAAACAGCGAGCTGTGCGCCGGTGGCGGGGGTGACTGACTCAACTCCAAGTTGCTCGGCGTGGTGACGCGCCTCCCTTATTTCGTTGGGTTCGACGCTGTAATCCTCGGCGAATTTCCAGCTGGAGATTTTGTCAATCATGATGTGACTAAGCATAGGTATGGAATGCGTGCAAACCTCTTATTCGAAAGCGGTAAACTCGAAGAATGTTTGGTCTTAGCGCTGAGAAGGTTCTACTGCTCGCGCTGCTTGCCGTCTTGATCATCGGACCGGAGCGACTACCTGCCTACTCGAAGCAGCTGGCGGAGTGGATCAAGAAAATCCGCCGCATGGTTGACAACGCTCAAACTCAAATGAAGTCTGAGCTTGGCGATGGTTTTGAGGACCTGGACTGGAAGAAGCTAGATCCACGTCAGTATGACCCGCGAAGAATCGTTCGCGATGCCTTACGTGAACCACTTCGTCAGCCCAATGCTGCGGAGAAGCTAAATCGCCCTAAAGTCCAAGAGCCACTGGCGCTTGGTGAATCAGCGCCTTTCGATCCTGAGGCTACCTAAATCCACTTAGTGAGCTTGGTCATCAGCGGGGCCATGACCTTGTATTCCTTGGCTCTAGTCGGAAGACCAATCGGCAGCTTGTTCGCAACCCCGATGGTGCGGGTTTCTGTAAACCGCAATAGTCCATGAGGCCCTGAACGCCGTCCCGTGCCGGATTGCTTCATGCCACCCATTGGAGCTGCCATAGACGCCATGCTGGCGCGGTAGCCCTCGTTGATGTTGACGGAACCGGCCATCAGCCTGGAGGCAATTTCCAAAGCCTTCGATCGATCTCCAACCACTGAGGCGTTGAGACCAAACTCGGTTGCGTTAGCTAGTTCAACCGCTTCGTCCAGCGAGTCATATCCGACCAGTGCGATTACCGGACCAAAAACTTCCTTGGTCATGATCTCCGCAGTCTTTGGTACCGCAGTCAAGACTGTTGGTGCGTAGTAGTTTGGCCCTAATTCTTCAAGGCGCTTGCCGCCGGTGAGTACCTTGGCTCCCTCGGAAACCGCGCGATCCACAAACCCGGATACTCGTTCAACCTGAGCTTTGGAGGTCAGTGAACCAATGTCATGGGCAAATTCCGCGGAGGATCCAACCGTCATGGTTTCGATGCGGCGCTTGAGGATAGTTTCGAACTCTGAAAGAGCGTGGTTTGGAACATAAAGCCGCTCGATAGAGACGCAAAGCTGACCAGCATTTCCAAAGGCTGATCCGAGGGCAATCTCGGCAGCCTGTTCCAAATTCGCACCCGGCAAAACAATCATTGGATTCTTGCCACCAAGCTCAAGGCTGTAGCCGATCAGGCGCTTGGCAGCGCGCTCCGCCACAATGCGTCCGGTCGGCGTTGAGCCGGTGAATGCCACATAGTCAGCATTGTCGGTGACGGCGTTGCCAACCTCAGCCGCATCGCCCTGGACAACCTGCCAAACATCTTGCGGGACTCCTGCCTTGATGGCCAGGTCTCGGGCCAGGTGAACGGTCTTGGCGGTTTGGTTGTCGGCTTTTTGAACCACCGAGTTTCCTGCCAGCAGGGCAGGAATAACATCCATCATGGTCAGCGCCAGTGGGTAGTTCCAAGGGGTGATAACGCCCACCACACCAACCGGAGCTGGCTCAACAAAAGCGCTGAGCATCAGCGGGACCGCCGCTTTGACGCGCTTGCGACGCATCAGCTTTGGAGTGATCTTTGCGTAGTAGGAAATCGCACCCAGCGCACCGGCAACTTCCTCGAAGGCGTGCGAGCGTGACTTGCCAGTTTCTGCCTGGAGCAGGTCCATCACGGCATTCTGCTCCTTGGCCAAGATGGCAGAAAGCTTCTTGGCGACCAGAGCGCGATGCTTGGCTGATTTAGCCCAGGCGGGCTGTGCCTTTCGAGCTGACGCGAACGCATCGGCAACTTCACTGGCGGTAAATGCCTGAATGTCGTGGAGCTTCTCCCCGGTGAGCGGGCTAACGACCGAAATTAGATTCATACTTAAATCTAACGAGGTTTTAGTCCCAAAGATTTCCCGCTTAGCCCAACGGGTTGCTTCGTAAGGGCCAGTGCGATATCAAAGATCTGCTTGGAAACCTCGTTGTCTGGATCCGAGATAACCAATGGGACTCCACTATCGGAAGCTTCCCGAAGCTGCGAGCTGATTGGCAATTGCGCAAGCAACTCAACCGGTTGGCCGCTCAGGGTGCTCAGGCGATCAGCTACCGCTTGGCCACCGCCCTGTCCAAAAATGTACTGGTTGCCGCTATCGCTTGGCAGGTAGCTCAAGTTCTCAATGACTCCCATAATCTGCTGCCCAGTCTGCAGGCCAATAGCTCCGCTACGCTCGGCGACGCTTGCGGCCGCGGACTGCGGGGTGGTGATTACCACGGATCTGGCCTTGTTTAGAAGCTGCCCTAGGCTGATCGCAACATCACCGGTGCCGGGTGGCAGGTCAACCAGTAGGTAATCCAAATCACCCCAGTAGACATTGGTCAGAAACTGTTCAATAGCTCGGTGCAGCATCGGTCCGCGCCAGCCAACCGGTTGGTTGTCCGTCACGAAAAAGCCGATTGACATCACCTTCACGCCAAACGCAATCGGAGGGAGCATCAGGTCATCGAGCTGAGTCGGATTCTCATGGATTCCCATTTGGCCCGGGATTGAGTAGCCAAAGATGTCAGCATCAATCAAGCCAACCTTGTGGCCAAGCTCAGCCAGCGCAACTGAGATATTGGTCGTAAGCGTGCTCTTACCAACGCCACCCTTACCGCTGCCCACAAAAATCACCTTGGTGAAGTTGTCATCCTGGGCAAAGGGATTGAACCGCAAAGGGGCATTGCCACGCAGCTTTGCTTTGAGCTCATCACGTTCAGCCTGAGTCATCACCGACATGGTCAAGTCAAAGGTTTCGAAGCTGGCGCCTAGGACTTCTCGAACATCGCGCTCAATCTTTTGAGCCGCGGGGCAGCCTGCAATGGTTAGTTTTACTGTGACATGAGTATGGGTTTCTGATTCAGACGTAACTTCGACCATGCCAAGTTCGGTGATTGGCGCTCTGAGTTCTGGATCGATAACCCGCTTCAGGGTTGTAAGTGCTTTACTCATTTGGCCTTTTTTGGCTTGGTCTGGAGCTCGTCGAGAAGTTCACGCACAACCTCACGCAATTCGTCCCGAACAAAATCCTTAGTGGCAACTTCTTCAAGGGCAAGCTTTAGGGCCGCAACCTCGCGAGCTAAGTACTCGGTGTCGGCAAGGTTTCGCTCGGCTCGCTGACGATCCTGCTCAAACTTGACTCGGTCGCGATCATCCTGGCGGTTCTGTGCCAAAAGAATCAATGGAGCCGCATAGGAAGCCTGAAGCGAAAGAATCAGGGTCAGAAGCGTAAAGTTCAGCGCCCGTGGGTCGTACTGAGCACTCTCTGGCGCAAGCGTGTTCCAGGAAACCCACAGCAGCACGATGACAGTCATTGTGATCAGGAAGGCACCGGTGCCCATAGCGCGAGCAAAGCTCTCCGAGATTCTGCCTACTGCCTCTTGGTTGAAGCTTGGAACTCGAAAGAGCTGCTTGGTCTTTGGAGTTTCGAGCGGCGATTGGTTTCTAGCCATCATCAGTCCTCACTTCTCCAGTCATCGGGCAATAGGTGGTCAAGCACGTCGTCAACCGTCACAACACCGAGCATGTGGTGGTTTTCGTCCACCACCGGAAGGGCAACCAGGTCATAGGTGGCAAGGTCGCGGTGGATTTGAGAAATAGAAGTCTCGGGTCTGATCGGTTCCTGCTCGGAGTCCAACAGCGATGCTAAGCGCTCATGCGGCGGATAGCGCAAAAGTTTCTGAAAATGAACTACGCCGAGGTATTTGCCGGTCGGGGTCTCGTATGGCGGCAAGGTAACAAAGACCTGAGCGGCTAGCACCGGCTCAACTTCTTTGCGGCGAATCAAGGCCATGGCCTCGGCGACCGTAGTGTCGGCGGCACAGATAATCGGTTCCGGGGTCATCATTCCACCGGCGGTATACGGTTCATACTTCAAAAGTTCGCGAATGTCGTCAGCGTCTTCTTGGTCCATCAGGTCCAAAAGCACCTCGGTGCGCTCCTTTGACAGGTTCTGCATCAGGTCGGCAGCGTCGTCTGGACCCATTAGATCCAAAACCTCCGCTGCTCGCTCATCTTCTAACTCGTTGATGATCTCGAGCTGCTCTTCTTCTGGAAGCTCCTCGAGAAGGTCGGCCAAACGTTCATCATCTAGCTCTTCAGCCAGCGCAATCATTCGATCCTCGGGCAGCTCCAGAACCGCAGTAGCGAGGTCGGCAGGTCGCAGATCAGCAACGGTAGATAGCAGTTGCTGGGCATCCTGCTCCGCAGGGTTCTGCTGGTTCTCTTTTACCTCTTGCCAGCTCAGGAATTCGGTGGGGCCTTTGGCAAAAGGCAGCGCGGTGTTCTTGGGCTTGCGGACAAATAGCTCACTGAGCTCCCAATCGCCGCGCTTGTTTTTCTCGATAGCAAAGTCTTCGATTGTGGCTTCGCCGGAGCCGTCCAAAAGCGTCACCTTGCGGCCGAGGATCTCGGCTATGGCTCTGACCTCTTGGCCGCGCTGAGAGAATCTGCGCAGGTCAATAAACCCATTTGTCATCAATTGCCCAGGGGCAATTGCGGTTACGCGGGCGACGGGGAGGAACACTCTTCGGCGTCCAGAAATCTCAATCACGAAGCCGGTAGCACGCGGGGGCAGGGTCTTTCGGTAGGCCATTAGAACGTCAATGACTTTTCCAACTCGGTCTCCGAGTGGGTCAAAAACGCCACAGCCCGCCAATCTGGCCACGAATACTCTGGTTGCGCTCACAGAGATAACCTTATTCGGCGAAAGCAAACATCTGGCAAAATGCTCACATGACAGATGCTCAGTCCAACCCAAAGAGTCGCCGCACATCACCGTCGGTGCCAAAGGGGCACTCGCTTGGCGAGTTTCCTAACTACCAGGACGCGACCAAATTAGTTGAACGCTTGATTGCTGGTGACTTTGCTGCCAACAAGATCAGCATCATCGGTCATGATCCAGTGCTGGTTGAGCGAGTACGTTCTCGGCTGGGATATGGTCGAGTTGCGCTCTCCGGAGCCGTTACCGGTTTTTGGATTGGTCTGATTTTTGCGCTTTTGCTCGGTACTGGAATTGAAGTCACACCAGAAGGCGGTGTGGAGTACCTGCCGCAGCAGTTCTTCTCGGTGCTATTCGTCGGAGCTGGCTTGGGAATGCTGTTCCAGGTGATTCGTTTTTCAGTAACCAAGAACAAGCGATCTTTCCTGTCTTCACAGATGCCAATAGCGACTCGCTACGAGGTCATCGTTCCAGACGAAGATGCCCTTGCAGCCTTGAAGATTCTGGGACTAGCCGGCAGCTCCGAGTAGTTCCTGCGCATACCAGGCTTCGATCTCATCGGTTGTTCTTGGAAGTCCAGCCGATAGGTTCTCGACACCGGTCTCAGTTACCAGGACGTCGTCCTCGATTCTGACTCCAATGCCACGGAACTGCTCTGGCACTGTTAGGTCATTGGCGTGGAAGTAGAGACCTGGCTCAATTGTGAACACCATGCCCGGCTCTAGGATGCCGTCTTGATACATCTCGCGTCTGGCCTGAGCACAGTCGTGCACATCCATGCCGAGATGGTGGCTTGTGCCGTGCACCATGTAGCGGCGGTGGTGCTGGTTCTCCGGCTTCAGGCTGTCCTCAAGCGATACCGGCAAAAAGCCGAACTCGGAAACCTTCTGTGCAATCACCTCAATCGCGGCGTTGTGAATGTCTCGGAATTTGATGCCTGGCTTCGCGATGGCGAAAGCAGCGTCAGCAGCCGCTAGTACTGCGTCATAAATCATCTTCTGCTCGGCGGTGAACTTGCCGCTGACTGGAATCGTGCGGGTGACGTCTGCGGTGTAGAGCGAGTCCAGCTCGACGCCAGCATCAACCAGGATCAGGTCCGACTCGTTGACTTCGCCATCGTTTCTGGTCCAGTGCAGCGTGCAGGCGTGTGCTCCTGAGGCAGCAATGGTCTCGTATCCAAGGTCGTAGCCCTCAAGACGTGCCCTCGAGTAGAAGGCAGTCTCCACCACTCGCTCTCCGCGATTGTGGCTTGCCGCCTTTGGAAGGGAGCGAGCCACATCGCCGAAGCCACGAATCGTGACATTCACGGCCTGGCGCATTTGCGCGATCTCATAGGCATCTTTTACGAATCTCAGGGTTGAAAGAGCCTCGATGAGCTTGGCATTTTTCGTGGTCACAACCTTGTCAAACTTCGCAAGGTGCTTTGGAAGCTTTGCGATGTCTGCGGTTTCGATGCCGAGCTGAACGGAGACATCCTCCAAAGAAGGCCTGGCCCCAACCCAGAATTCACCAATCATTGGGTTGGCAAAAAACTCATCGGAGTTTTTATCCGCAGTCGGCATTAGGTAAAGGGTGGAGCGAACCTTGGACTTTCGGGCGTCAATTACCAATACCGAGCCAGGAACAGTGGCAGAACCCCAGCCGGTTAGGTGAGCAAATCCCGAGAACGGGCGGTAGCGATACTCGGTGTCATTGGAGCGAACCTTTGGCTCTCCAGACTCAATCACTAAAACCTTGCCCTTGAACTGCTTGGCAATAGCTGCTCGGCGCTTTTCTGTGAAGTCGGCAACTTCCCACCTGCTGGCCGTTGATACCTTCGCGTCATCCCAGCTGGAGGCGATGAACTTCAAAAAGGTTTCAGACTGCGGTGTGCGTGAACGATTTGTCGGCTTTGACTTTTTTCCCATGCCACTATTCTCTACCTGTGATCGACCTTCATGCACACACAAATCATTCAGACGGCAAAGATACTCCGACTGAATTGGTAGCCAACGCTGTGAAGGTTGGGGTAGAAGTGCTTGCCATCACTGACCATGACACGGTTTCTGGCTGGGACGAGGCCATTACCGCAGCCCAATCTCATGGCATAGGCCTAATTCCAGGAATCGAAGTTTCTACCCGGGCAGTCACGCCCTCCGGTCACGGCGTGAGCGTCCACATGCTGGCTTATTTGCCAGATCCAACTAATCCAGAGCTAATCGCCGCATTGAATAGAACCAAAGAATCGCGAGTGATTCGAGCCAAGGAGATGGTCGCGAGACTCTCCAAGGACTACCCGATTGATTTTGAGTTGGTACTCAGTCAGCTCCCAGAGGGATCGACCATTGGCCGTCCAGCTATTGCCGATGCGCTGGTTGAGCTGGGCATTGTCCCAACTCGTTCCGACGCTTTCACTTCAATCCTGCACAGAAGCTCTCCCTATTACGTCTCAGAGAAGTCCTTGGACACAAAAGAAGCAATTGGGCTGATTAGGCAGGCCGGGGGAGTGAGCGTAATGGCCCATCCCTTGATTGACTTTCCGCCGGGGGCAAAGCGTGAGGATCTGCCGCGCGCTCACTTCGAAACCTTGATTGAGGCGGGACTCAACGGACTAGAGGTAAATCACCGAGCCGTTCCCGCACAAGCTAAGAGCTGGCTTCGAGACCTCGCGCTAAAGCACAACCTGATTGTTACCGGATCCTCGGATTACCACGGCGTTGGAGGTAAGGATAATTTGCTGGGGGAGAATGTCACTTCTCCGGAAATGCTTCAGCGAATTGTCGATCAAGCCTCAGGCTTTGAGCCGCTGACGTAGTTGCGTCTGCGGTTTCGATCGCGCCTTGGAGCCTGCTTTGGAACATCAGACTTTGCGCCCTGCTCTTGCTTGGGCTTGGCTTGCTTGACCGGCTCTTTGGTGGAGCGGGCGATTCGGCCCTTGGTTCCAGCTGCGATGCCCAGCTCTTCGTAAAGGTGCGGAGAATTGGAATAGGTTTCCATCGGCTCTGGAATGTTTAGCTCCAGCTCTCGATTGATGTGGACCCAGCGAGCCATGTCGTCCCAGTCCACGAAGGTAACCGCGACACCGAGCTTGCCCGCGCGACCGGTTCTACCGATGCGGTGGAGGTAAGCCTTCTCGTCCTCCGGTACCGAGTAGTTGATTACGTGCGTCACGTCGTCAACGTCAATGCCTCGGGCGGCAACCTCAGTGGCAACCAGGATGTCTTTTTTACCAGCGCGGAAGTTAGCCATCGAGCGCTCGCGAGCTTCCTGGCTCATGTCACCGTGAAGCGGAGTGGCGCTGAAGCCACGGTCAACCAGCTCCTCCGCCAATTTCGCACTGGTGCGCTTGGTGCGGACGAAGATCACGGTCTTGCCACGGCCTTCAGCCTGCAGGATTCGACCCACAACCTCATCTTTGTCCAACGAGTGGGCACGGTAGATGAACTGCTTGATGTCGGCCTTGGTCTTGCCCTCATCTGGATCCTGAACGCGAATGTGGATTGGACGATTTTGGTATCTGCGAGCCAGATTCAAAATGGCCGCAGGCATGGTTGCGGAGAACAGCATGGTCTGTCGGCCGGCAGGCGTGAAGCTGAACAGCTTCTCCACATCCGGCAAAAAGCCGAGGTCAAGCATCTCGTCTGCCTCGTCCAGCACCATGAACTTGATCTTTCCCAAGTCCAGAAGTTTTTGCTTGGCAAGGTCGATCAGACGACCTGGAGTTCCAACCACAACCTGAGCACCGGCTTTGATCTGTGCGATTTGGCCTTCGTATGCCTTGCCGCCGTAGATGGCAGCAATCTGGGTTGAGCGGTTTGAGGCAGCCAGCTCGAGGTCTTCTGCGACCTGAACCGCCAGCTCACGAGTCGGCACAACAACCAGGGCCTGCACACCGTGCTCTGGGTCTTTACCAAGAGACTGCAGCAGTGGCAATCCAAAACCTAGGGTCTTGCCGGTACCGGTTTTTGCCTGTCCAATTACGTCAGTTCCAGATAACGCAACTGGAATAGCTTGTTCCTGAATTGGGAATGGACTGCTGATTGATTTGGAATCTAAAGCGGCACAAATGTCTTCATCTATGCCTAGGGAACGAAAGTTCAAGAATTCTCTCCATTGATTTGCCGGTCCCGTTCGTGGGATGCGGTCGCAAGTTATAAGCTTTTCGGGTGTTGGATTGGTTGCGCAGACTCCGCAAGGTGTCCCAGAAGCTTTCGCTCCCCTCGCGTGATGCGAGCTCGGGTAGAAGCCAAATTCAACTCAACCCTGCCAAGCTTACTCCTTCACCGGACATCTACCTAGGCCGGCTTGCCCACCTGATGGTTACCATCGCGGAGCAGCTGGACTCCCAGTCCGAGACCGCTGGTGATCAGGCACTCTCGAAAAAACTTCACCTGCTGTCAAACAAGTACTACTCCAAGCACTCCGAGCTGGTCCCGCTGCTAACCAAAGTTGGGGTGGAACAGAGCGACCTAGAGGACAGCTACGGTAACTCGATGAATCAGCTGCTAGAGCGCACCAGGGGAGCAGACTTCCACGAGGACATGATGCGAAACTACATCGTTTTCGGGATGCTCCAGGACTCGTTCCGGAGGCTAGCCAAGGGCCTGAGCCCAGCTAGAAGGCTGAAGGTTGAGGAGCTACTGTTTGGTCAAGAGCTAGAGAAACTTGCTCAGGCAACCCTTTTCGCGGCCATAGAAGCCGATGCCAAGCTTGGCCATCGAATGGCGCTTTACGGTCGCATGGTGGTGGCAGACTGCCTATTGGAAATTAGAAACCAGATTGATTTCGACAAGGTGCTGCCGAGCAACAGCTACCGAGATGAGACCGAGAGCACCCGCGCCCAGTTCAAGGTGCTAGAGCCATACACCTCTGAGTTGATTGCCGCACACACGGTGCGAATGGATCAACTAGGCCTTACCGCCTAGGCGAATCTCCGCCAACTTATTCTCTTCAGCGCTGACTCGTGCCTTGTGAAGGTAACGGGTGCCCAAGATAACTGCCGCCGGCATCGCCAGCATGACGATGAACCAGATCCAGGCCTCGTCGTAGTGGAATCCAAACCAAGTCAGCACTAGCCAGATCACAGACCCAGATACCAGCGAGATGGCTGCCGGTACGAAGCTGCCATAGTGCTCTGAGCGAGGCAGCACAAAAGGTGCCACCAGCGCCAAAATTGCGGCGTAAGCCAAGAGAACCAAAATTTCCATTAGGCAATAAATCCAACTCTGCGGTTCTGCTCCGCGCCAATTTCAACAAATGCGATGCTCGCAACCGAAACCAGGATGGTCTTCCCCTTGTCGTCCTCGAAGCTGACCAAGTCCTGCTTCGCAGCAAAAGCGTTGGTGACAAGTGCTGACACCTGGGCTGAACTTAGGTTTGTTTCGAAAGCTAGGTCGCGCTGATTCTCGCGAATACCGATTCTGATTTCCATTGCACTCCTTTGGGGATTACTAGGTTACGACATGAAAAAGTCACATTCGGCAAATAGATTTGCTCGGTGATAGAAAACTCTTTGCTTTTTGCCCAATCCGGAGACCCGGGTGCGGGGGAAATCGCAACAGAGTTACTCGCTGAACTGGATGCGGGACATCACATTGTCTTGGGTGCTCCAGGTTCTGGAAAGACGACAGCGCTCCGGCAGCTGGTTAATCGGCTGGAGCGCGAACATCGCCCCGAAGAGATTCTGATTCTCACCCCAAGCAGATTGGCGGCCACCAAGCTCAGGGACTTGATTGCGCTGGATAGCAAGAAGCCCACCGAAAAAGCTCGCGTTCAATCCGTTACGGGTTTTGCCTTCTCGCAAATAAGCGCGGCTAAACCGAGCGTTCGACTTCTATCGGGAGCGCTTCAGCAGGAAATTCTTCGGGATCTGCTGACTCAAAGCCCAAACAGCCCATGGGGGTTCGATGCGCAAACCATCGGCCTACAGGGGTTTGTTCAGGAACTCAGAGACTTGCTCTCGGTCTGCATTGAGCACCAGCTAACGGCTCAGTGGCTAGCTGAGAAAGCGCAGGAGTTCAACCATCGAGGTTTGGGAATCGCAGCTGAGATACTCCCGCTTTACCAAAGCGTGGTTGTTGCCAAGGACTTGATTGACCCCTCCCAGCTTTTGCTGGAGGTGAACGGCGACCACTCGGCGGGTTACAAGTGGATTTTGGTGGACGATGCCCAAGATCTCTCGAGGGCCGGCTTGGCAATGGTCAGAAAACTTGCTGGCACCGCCAACCTGGTGCTCTTTGGTGATCCAGACAGCTCTGTCCTGGGATTTAGGTCTGGGGTGTCTGAAGGCTTTATTTCGGAATTCACCAACGCCACCAAGCACTTTTTGACCGGCGCTTCGACGTTTAGCCAGCCCATGGCAAAACTGGTTTCAAAGCTGCCACCGCAACTTGCCGGCCCACAGAGACCAAAGCCCAAGGAGTCAAAGAGTCCGATTCAAACCGGACTCTTTGACAACCAGGTCAGTGAAGCAGACTGGATTGCCAGCCAGATCAGACAGCGCCGCATGAGAGCCGGCTTGGGCTGGGGAGATTTTGCTGTCGTGGCGCGCACCCGAACCCAGTTAGACCAGCTGGCTGCGGCGCTAGCCGCACGAGATGTTCCGGTCCGTCTGCTCGGGTCATCAGCCGCTTTGAGGGATCAGCCAATGGCAAGAGCCATCCTTGAAACTGCCAAACTGGCGATTGAAGTTGAGGATCAGGAGGCTGTTGTTCAGGTCCTAGATTCTGAGGTATTTGGCCTGGACAGCATCGCGATCCGGAGACTCAAAAGGCAGTTGGCTCAGTTTCCAGAGCTTCAAGATGTGCCAAGTGCGGGACTTCTAGTCGCTGCGCTGGAGATCGAGGTTGAAGCCACCAGCGCAGAGCTTCGTAAGCTCGCATCGCTAACCAAACTGCTTCGTAAGCTGCGAGAGCTGAGAGCGGCCAGTGCTCACGAAATGCTCTCTGCGGTCTGGGCGACGGTTGATCAAAAGGCACTCGAGATAGTATCTCGCGGCTCTTCCGAAATAGCCCTGGCTGCCAACAGGTCACTCGATTCCGTGCTGGAGCTCTTTGCTGCTGCACAGCGTTTCGATGCCAACCAACTTGGCACCGCAACCGAATTTGTTTATGCGCAGCTTGAGCAATCGGTACCGGAGGATTCGCTCGCGCCGGGTGGGCTTCGCCCAGCGGTTCAGCTCACAACCTCAGCTGGACTGGTAGATCGCAGTTTTCAAGTAGTTGTGATTCCTCGCCTTCAAGATGGGATCTGGCCCAACCTCAGACCCCGCAGCTCGCTGCTTGGGGCAAGTTCGCTGGCCGGTTTCCTCACGGGAAGAGTTTCAAGCCCTAATGAGCCTGTTCGCTCTGAATTGGATGATGAGATTCGGCTGCTCTACAAGGCAATTGGCTCAGCTCGCAGCGAAGTGATTGTCACCGCCATGCTCTCTCAAGAAGAGCAGCCCTCCCAGTTCTTCGAGATGCTTGGGCTGTCCCCAAGCCGAATTGATGAACCCGTTAGCTTTGATTTGAGGCGACTGGTTGGAAGCTACCGAAAGCAGCTTTCAATGGGGGATAGCACCGTGGCGCCGCTGTTGGCAGCACTGTCACTGCTTGGGGTGCCAGGGGCTCACCCGGATCTGTGGCAGGGATTGTTGCCAATATCAACTAGCGAGCCGCTGGTCGATCAGAACGAACCGATTCGTTTCTCGCCATCGCGCCTCTCCGCTTTCGAAAAGTGCCCGGTGCACTGGTTCATCCAAAACTTCGGTGGCGATGGTTCGGGTTTCGAGGCATCGCTTGGGACCCTGCTGCACGCCGCTCTAGAGGTTTCCCAAAATCAAGCCGAGCTCGAGCAATTTGTTCAGAGCAACTGGCACACCTTGGAATTTGAGGCGAGCTGGCAAGAAAGCGGGCAAAAGCGCCGGGCTTTGAATATGGTTGCCGCTCTGGGTCAATACCTAAAGGATGCCGGCGAGTTAGTCAGCGCTGAACAGAAGTTTGAGGTTTCCATCGGCAGATTGGTCATCGCTGGAAAAATCGACCGAGTTGAGAGAGCTTCGGACGGTGGACTGCGTGTGGTCGACCTCAAGACCGGAAAGCCTCCAACTGCTAAGGAAGTTGAGAATCACCGCCAGCTGGCGGTTTACCAACTTGCTGTCAGGTCTCAATACTCAGAGCCTCTGGCTGGAGCACGCATCGTCTCGGTGGGCGATGAGAAACTCAAGGTACTTGATCAATCAGCCATCGCCGGGGAGTTTGAAGAGGAAGTACTTGAGCTTTTGAAGCAGGTGGAGGCAGGCGCTGGTGGAAACACCTTTGTTGCCGAGGTCGCTGATCACTGCGACGGGGATGCTAACTGCCAATTGCTGATTTCAAAGGTGGTTACCAGTGGCTAAGTATTCTGCTGATCAGGTCTACAAGCTGCTTTCACCACACTCACTGACCGAGGAGCAGCGCGCCGTAGTGGAGGGTGCTGCTATCGACGCTCCCACCTTGGTTATCGCGGGAGCCGGTAGCGGAAAAACCGAACTTATGACGGTTCGTGTGCTCTACCTAATTGCCAACTCCTTGGCGCAGCCCGGTGAGATTCTCGGCCTAACATTCACCAGAAAGGCGGCTAGCGAGCTAGCTGCGAGAGTGAATTCGGCACTATACAAGCTTCGCGAAAGTGAAATGTGGCCAGCCGATCTGGCGTTGGATTTCACGCCGCCAAACATCACTACCTACAACTCTTTCGGAAATGACATTTTTCGAAAGCTTTCCCTTGCGGTCGGTTATGAATCCGATGCGACGTTACTAACTGAAGCGAGCTCAGTAGCACTAGCCGATGAATTGGTGCGCAACGTTAGAGGCGAACTTCACCAGAATCTCGAGGATTGGGATAAAAACAAGGATTACCTAATAGATCTGGTTCTCTCCCTCGCGGCCGAGGTCACGGACAATCAGAGCAGTAGCGATCAAATGATCGAAGAGCTCAACAGGTTCATTCAGCACATCGCATCCCTTCCGAAATCTGAAAAGGGTGAATTCGGACAGTTTCAGTACACCGTGGACATGATCGATGCTGCCAACCTGAATGTAGTGATTGCGAGACTGGTAGCGGAATACCTGGAGCTGAAGAAACGACGGAATCTAGTGGACTTCTCAGATCAGGTCGCGCTCGCGCTTTCTGCCCTGCCGGCAGGTTTTGACCACGGCTACAAATTTGTTTTGCTGGATGAATATCAAGACACCTCCAGTATCCAAACTCAACTGCTTGCCAGACTCTTCAAGGGTCAGGCGGTGTTGGCGGTTGGCGACCCCAACCAAGCCATTTATGGCTGGCGCGGGGCTAGCAGCAACAACCTCTCCGGCTATCACCGGGACTTTGGTTCAAACACCCCCATAACCTTTCAGCTGTCTAAGTCATGGCGTTCGGGTCAGGCGGTTGTTGATGCGGCAAATCAACTCACTCTCGCCCTAAATGCTGCGCAGCCCGAACTTGCGCCAGTCAAGCTCGCGCCAGGCGCAACTGACAAGGTGAATTCGGTCACCGCCGAGGTCTTCCAGGATGAGCTGGCCGAGGCTGAGGCTGTGGCGGATTGGTTCCAGGAGCACCTTGATTCAGAGAAGTCAGCGGCCTTGCTGCTAAGGACCAAGGCCAGCATGCCCCTGTATGCCAAGGTAATCTCCGCACGCGGCATAGCAGTTGAAGTGACCGGACTGTCTGGGTTGCTGCAGCTGCCGGAGGTGCTGGATCTAATCTCCGCACTCAAGGTGATTCAGCGCCCAGAATCCGGTGCCGCCCTAATGAGGTTGCTATCGGGACCACGTTGGCGAATTGGACCTAAAGACCTGGCTCAGCTGAGCGAGATGGCCAAGCGGCTTTCCCGAATCCGCTCAGAGGTAACCTCCGCGATGCCGGTGACCATAGTCGAAGCGCTGGACGAGCTCTGCCGACCTGGCGCGCTGGATCGCGCTAACTTCTCTGAACTGGGTGGGCCAAGGCTGGTGGCTGCCGCCAAGCTCCTTCGCAAGATGAGGGCAACCTCAAACATCGGTTTGGCGCAGTTTGCTTGGGTAGTGGTCCGCGAGCTTGATATTGACATCGAACTCTTTGCTCATTCGACACAGCTAAACCCGCTGGCTAATCTCGAAGCCTTTATCGCTCGGATTGCCGAGTATGAGCAATCATCACTCCGCCCCTCCATGAATGGACTGCTCTCGTGGCTGGATTACGCTACCGAGCGAGAGAACTTCGAGCTACCCAAGACCGGTGCCAAAAAGGGCACGGTGCAGATTATGTCGGTGCACGCGGCCAAGGGCTTGGAGTGGGACCTTGTGGCTCTTGCCCAACTAAACAAGGGCTCATTTCCGGTGGATGGAAAAGGCGCGAAGGGCTGGCTAGTAGCTGGCAAGTTGCCTTTTAGCCTGCGTGGAGATTC
Source organism: uncultured Aquiluna sp. (assembly GCA_964553455.1). GTDB lineage: Bacteria > Actinomycetota > Actinomycetes > Actinomycetales > Microbacteriaceae > Aquiluna. Next base: position 26,386 of record CAZKLA010000005.1, read on the forward strand.
CAATGTGCTACCGCGGTTTGCCTACACACAAGCACAGACTCAAAAAGAAGCCAACGCCCTCTACCTTGATTTCCAGGAGCGCAATCGCCAGCGTCAGCTAGCAGAGGAGCGCAGGCTGGCTTATGTCGCAGTCACTAGAGCAAAGTTAGCCCTCCACATCACCGCTTCGCACTACAAGGCTGGGAACAAGAAGCCAAGAGAGATTTCGGAATTTCTCCTTGAACTCTTGGATACGGGGCTGGTCAAACTGGTCAATCACATTCCAGAGGTGCTCGAATCAAATCCGCTGGATGGCCGCAGGGAACAGGCCATTTGGCCATTTGATCCATTGGGCGCTAAACGGCACCAACTGGAGCAGGCTGCCAAGCATGTTGCCGAGGCTACCCCTAGTGGCTTCAAGGAGTTCACCGAGTTGGCTCTCCTTCTTGAAGAGCGTGAGCGAGGCAATTGGCTAGCTGCTCCGGAGCTCCCCAGAAGGCTCAGCGCATCTAAATTGATGCAGCTAATCACTGATCCCGCAACCTTCGCAGAGTACCTAGCAAGACCGGTGCCACAGCTCTTCAGCTCTTCAGCTCAGCGAGGCACAGACTTCCATCGCTTGCTAGAGGAGCACTGGCTTCAGGACATCGAGTTGGCGGACCAGGATTGGGCTGTCGAAGACTTAGAGCTGAAGGCAAATTTCGAAGGATCTCGATTTGCCAAGCTCGAGCCGGAGTTTATTGAGCAGTCCATTGAGTTTGAGCTGGCTGGCTTGATTGTGGTCTGCAAAATTGACGCGGTGTTTTTGGTCAATGGGGAATACCAGGTTGTCGACTGGAAATCTGGCGCATCACCAGCCAATGCGGATGAACTTGCTAACCGGGCAATTCAATTGGCGCTTTACCGGCTCGCCTTTGCCAAGTGGAAATCCATCGGTGTCGAGCGCGTGAAGGCTTCCTTCTTCTTCGCCGCAGATGGCAAGGAAGTGACTCCTCAGTTACTGATGTCCGAAAGCCAACTTATTGAGGCAATTGAAAGGGCTAAAACAGCTCGTCGAGATTAGTCTCTTTAGTCGCTGGCTCGTCTTCGACGGTGTCTTCGGTCTCGATTCCCGCTACCTCATCAAAGATTGAGGCGGCAGTCACCTCCTCGACATCATCAATTTCAGGCTCAGGCTCAGACTCATCCGCAATGGCGGTGAACTCTTGAGTTGAAGTTGCCACAGGAATGATGGCAGCCGTGGCAGCCAATCCGACAAAGCTGGTAGCTGTTAGGTCCTTGAGATTTCCCGCCTCAAGATTGTCCTTGAGTTCGGCGAGCAACTCTTCGGCCTGCTTGATCTGCTCGGCATCGCCGGTGGCCAAACAGTGCAGCAACCAGGTGCCAAGTTCAAGTTCGGAGTAGAGCATGGCGCGTTGCGCGAAGTTCTCATCGGCCGAAGGTCGAGCAGCTCGGTAGTGCAGCATTGCGTCTTCAAAGGTTGACGGCAATGCTCCACCTGAGAGCCAGCGGAAGTCTTCAGCAGGATCGCCAATTGAGAGGGCGTTCCAGTTAGTTAGCCCAACCACCTGCTGACCATTGATCAATACAGCCTCCGAGCTCAGGGCTCCATGAGTTATGGTCGAGTGGAAGCGGAACAATCCGATGTCTTCCAGTGCTTGCTCCCAGCGGCTAAGTAGCGGAGCTGGAACGCGTCCGGTAGCGGCCATTTTGTCTAGCTCAGAAACCTTCTGGTGCAGTAGGGCTGCCGATTCATACTGCGGCAAGCCAGAGTCTGCGATCGCATCAACAGGTAGGGAGTGTAGAGCAGCGAGCGCTTCTCCAAAGGACTTTGAGAACGCCCCTGGACCAAGGCGAGAGAGATCAGGGCTGGAACCTTCCAGCAGGGTGAAGAGAACGCCGGTTGTGCCATCGCTGTCTTGAGTCTGGCCGAGGGATTCAGGGATCTCGAATGGCAATCGCGAGGCCAGGCGGCGCATTGACTGCACCACCATTTGCTCAGTTGCGAGCTCGCTAATGCCAGCCGAGTTGGCTGGAATCTTGAACTCGTAAGCCTGGCCATCGGCGCTCCAGAGTCTCAGCGTCTCCAGGTCAGGATTGGAGTCAACTTTTAGGTAGTGCCGGAAGTTTTTTCCAGGCGAAGCATCGGCTGCCAGTGCAGCTAAAATCAAAGCAGGTCGTCCCACATCTCAAAGGTTAGACGGTCAAAGCTTCGCAAGCGGTCAATGCCACGCTAACCAAGAGGATTCCCAATTGAACCCGGACCAGTCTCCCGTCGATCTTCTCGCTGAGTTGGACGATGAGCAAAGGGTTGCTGCCGAGGCTCTGATAGGACCAGTCTGCATAATTGCTGGCGCTGGCAGTGGAAAAACCAGGACAATTTCCCATCGCATTGCCTTTGGCATAGAAACCGGGGTTTACGCAGCTAACCGTGTGCTAGCGCTGACATACACAAATCGTGCCGCTAGCGAGCTTCGCACCAGAATGCAAGATCTTGGCGTTCCTCAGGTCCAGGTCCGAACCTTCCACTCCGCAGCACTTAGTCAACTGCAGTTCTTTTGGCCGCAGCTAACAGAAACCTTGGCGCCAAAGCTCATTACCAACAAGTTGTCAGTGGTCAAGGACGCCCTAGAAGAGTTGAAGCTTCGAGTTTCAGATGATGAAACTCGAGCCATTTCCGCCGAAATCGAGTGGATGAAGTACGGGTTGGTCCGCGATGTCGACTATCTCAATTTCGATAGACCCAGCGTTGCTTCGATGTCGAAGGAAAAGTTTCTCGATGTTGCCGCTCGGTTCGAAGCTCTAAAGCAGCAGCGTCGACTTGCCGACTGGGAAGATGTCTTGCTGCTCACCGCGGGTTTGTTGCGAAATGAACCGCGTATGCTCGCTCACCTGCAGCAGCAATACCGGCATTTCACCGTCGATGAGTACCAAGATATCTCACCGCTGCAGCAGTCACTTTTGGAGACCTGGCTTGGCGATAGGGAAGAACTGTGTGTGGTGGGGGACCCCAGGCAAACCATCTATACATTTGCGGGAGCGGATCCGAGTTTCCTGACCGGATTCTCTAATAGATTCCCGAGTGCGCAGGTTGTAGAGCTCAATCGAAACTATCGAAGCAGCGCTGAAATTGTCTCGCTTGCCAATCGAGTTGCCGAGCACGGAGAGCTTGAGTCGGTTCGATTGTTTAGCTCAAAGCCTTCTCAACAGAAGTTCTCCAGCGCGTTGGCCGAGGCAAAGGGGATTGCGGAAAAGATTTCTGGGGCAATTCAGTCCGGCACGCCTCTCGGAGAGATTGCCGTGTTGGCAAGAATCAATTCTCAGCTTGAAGCGGTGGAAGGCGAGCTGACAAAACTTGGTATCAAGTGTCAGTTGCGAGGCACCGGCAGGTTCTTCCGCAGACCAGAGATTATGCAGGCCATGACCGCATTGAGAGCGCTGGCAGCGGCTGAGCTGGCAAATCCGCTGTTTGTCGAGGTGAGCAAGATCATTTCTGCCCTGGGCTGGAGTTCGCGCTCTGACGGCAGCGATAAGTGGCTGGGTTTGAACTGGTTTATTGAGGTCTTGGAGGAGTTTCCTACGGAAGTCTCGCTCGATGAATACCTCAGAGAGCTTCAGGAGCGAGAGCGTTCCGGACATGAGCCAGCGATGGCCGCCGTCTCACTGGCGACGATTCACGCCACCAAGGGGCTGGAGTGGCAGTACGTCTTTCTCTGCGGTCTGAACCAGGGCTATTTCCCAATCTCTTACGCAAAGAGTGATGCCGAGCTGGCCGAGGAGCGCAGGCTGTTCTATGTTGCGATTACCAGAGCCAAAGATCACCTAATGCTCTCAAGTCACTCGGACAAACCCGTTTCCGAATTCCTGGCCTTTGTCTCCTAGCGGCAGCCGCAATTGGTTTCTGGGAGGCTAAGAATTTGGACCTTTCCGGTGGCGGAATCAAAATCCAAGGGCTCGCTCTCATGGAGAGTCTGAGAATCTATCTGCTGCAGGATTCTGCGGACTGCTAGTCCAACTGCGGCCAACATGCTGACTGAGTCAGCAAGATCTCGCTCAAGCTGTGACAGTTGAGTCACCGTCGCCAGCCAATTTGGATCATCTTGCATCTTCTGAATCTCCGAACAAGCCAAACAGGGGGTAAATCCAGGTACCACGAGTTGCGAGATGCTCACGCCGGTTTCCGTGAAGCAAATCGCGATGTGTGGGACATCTCGTGTCATCCAAACTTGATATTCATCTGGCTGGACAACGTCGTTGGCGATAATCAAAGAGGCAGAGATTCTGTCCAATCCGGATGTCAGCCGAGTGTGAAGCTGCAGCTCGCTGCGCTGTTTACCCAGTAGCTGCTTCGCCGCTTCATGGCGGGTAAGGCCAAGAGCTACAGGCGAGTAGCCGAGCTCATTGGTGTCACCATGCTTTACCCGGGTGCCGTCGAACGTGATGACGGTTCCGATTCCGGCGGTGTAAAGCGCCTTAGCCGCCAATAATCCCGTTCGACCAAGGCTCGATACAAACACTTTGGCCAGCCCACGCTGCTTCATAACTTCCGCGGGATCTTGGAAGTCCGCCAGAAACAGCCTCATGATTTCGGCAAACCTAATCTCAACCTCGCGCTGATCTATTTCTGGTAGAAAGCTGCTGGTTTGTCTTATCAGTGGTGAAAGTCTTCCGAGAATCAGGCTCAACTCGTCGGGCTCAATCTTGGCTAGGTTGGCGAGATTCTGATACTGAACATTGGTTACTCCCTGTTCCAAGATGTCCACCAGCCGGTGCTGGGCCTCGGTTTCGATTGGGACCAGCGAGGGTTTGGAATAGCCGTATTGACGAACATTCTCTGCGTGCCAGATGCGAGCAAGGCTGGGATTTATTTGTCTAACCATTGAAAAAGAATTCCGCAACGAGAGAAATCTCGCGGGCGGCTTTCCACAGGCTAGTTGCCGAGCAGTTTGTTCAGCTCGGAGTCGAAGTCATCATCGCCCCCGGAAAGACGCTTTACCAGTGCGCTTGGGTCCTGGATGTCCTCAGCGGTGGGCAGCAAATCTGGGTGCTTCCAAATCTCATCGCGTGCGGTAGTGCCGACATGATCGGAGATTTTCTGCCACATGGCCATCGCCTCACGTTGCAGTCTTGGTCTGATTTCAAGGCCAAGCAGGGTGGCGAAGGTTTTTTGCGCAGCACCGACAGCTTGACGGCGACGCACCAGTTCGAAGACTTGGTGGATTCCAGGCAAGCGAGCTGCAGCGGCTAGGGCAACAGCGTCAGCCCAGCCCTCGATCAGGGCAAGCGTGGTCTCGATGCGAGCAAGCACCTCTTCCTGCTCCGGGGTTCTCGGGGTAATAAGTCCGCCGGATTCAATCACGATGTTGATGCTGGTTGGGTCGCTAGGGTCGATCTGCTGAGCGAGGTTTTGGATGGACTCTGGGTCAATCTTCAAGCCGGCCGCAAAACTCGAAACCTGTGTCGCGATCTGATCCCTCAGCCATCGGTTGGAGGCGTAAAGCGATGACACTGCGAGCTCGCGAATAGCAAGGTAAATCAAGACCTCACTCTTGGGGGTTTCGAGGTCTCTTAGAAGTAGCTCAACATTCTGACTAACCAGCCCCGGCCGGCTGCTTAACGGTATGCCAATTTCGGTGGAGCTGAGTACTTGTTCAGAAAGTTTGCCGACGGACTGTCCCAGTTGGGCGGCGAACATTGCTGCCCCGGCGTTTTCTAGAAACTTAGTTGCTGGGCCGATCATGCCTACCAGTTCCTCTGGAATCACCTGGTTCAGATTCTCGCTCAAAGCTCGAGACATACTCGCTGCTACCGGCTCCGCAAGATCCTTGAAAAGTGGGATGGCATCTTGTACCCACAGCGTCCTTGAAAGTTGCTTTAGAGGTTGTGAATTCGTGAACTCGGTTTGCTCGCCAAGCCACAGCTGTGCGATGTCAAAACTGTTTTGAATTTCGCTCAGCAACGCCTCGCTTGCCTGCGATTGGGATTCCTTGGCCAGGTCAACCGCGGTCTTGGTCGCAAGCTCCCAATTAACCGGACCGGTCGAGTCACTCATCATGGCCTGAACCTGGCCGAACAGTTGACCTAGCAGCTTTGGGTCGAATCCAGCCCCCGCAACTTTGGCAAGTTCCTCGGAATTCAACCCACCGGTTTCGAACATGCGCTTTAGGAGCTTTTCCAGCTCTTCTCTATCGCGATTTTCGTCCACTTGGGTTCCTGTCCTTTGGAAAAACGCTACCGCCAAAACTTCAAAGAAGCTGGGAAATAGCTGATGATTGCTGGGCTGTTCGCCCACGGCGTGAGGACATTAGCCTGCTGGTTGCGAAAGCTTCGTAGCATTGACCTAATGACTTTCTTCAAGAACTCAAATCCGCGGCCTAAGCGCGGCAGCTGGGCTATCACCGCGCTATTAGTGCTGAGCCTCGGTGGTCTGATGACCTTGCCTAGCGGATACGTGATTGAAAGGCCCGGCCAGGTCTTCAATGTGATGGGGGAGTTGGACGAGAAGCCAGTCATTTCGGCTAACGATGTAAAGACCTATAAGAGTGAAACCCGATTCGACATCACCACCGTTTCCCTGCTTGGCAATCGTGATTCCACCCCTGGTTGGCTTCAGGTGCTGGCGGCTTGGATGGACCCTGACCAGGTAGTGCTTCCGCTGGATCAGGTTTACCCACCGCAGCTCTCAACGCAGCAGGTGAGGGCAGAGTCGACCGCCCAAATGGAGGTATCTCAGCAGGACGCCATTGCGGCAGCACTTACTGAGCTCGGTTACCAGCTAGACAGGCAGCTCTATGTTGCCTCGGTGATTGCGGAAACCCCTGCTTCGAAGAAACTGGTTGCCGGCGATTATCTGACTGCGGTTGGGTCGGTAACTGTTGCGACCTACGAGGAGTTGCGTGAGCAGATCCAGTTGTCTGAGGGGCAGAAAGTAGTCATCAAGGTAATCCGAGATGGTGAAGCTAGAGAATTCGAACTCACCCCGGAGAAAAAAGATGACTCTTGGGTGATTGGCGCGATGGTGGGATATGTCTATGATTTTCCCGTCGATATAGACCTGCAGCTCGGCGATGTCGGCGGACCATCGGGTGGTTTGATTTTTGCGCTGGGAATCTATGACGTTCTTACTGAGGGGTCCCTGGCTGGAAAGACCCATATCGCGGGTACTGGCACAATAACTGCGGACGGCAAAGTTGGTCCGATTGGCGGAATAGAGCTTAAGCTCATAGCGGCAAAAAAAGCAGGAGCAACTTTGTTTCTAGCACCGGCCGGAAACTGCTCGGAAGTTGTCGGGCAGATTCCAGAGGGACTGTCAGTTGCGATTGTGAAGGACTTCAAAACCGCACTTCAAGCAATAGAAGATTTCAATACAGGTAAACCAGTACCACCAATTAGCTGCACCGATCAGGAGTAAAAAGTGACCCAACCAAACCTCAGGCCAGAGCGCAAGGCTTCACCGTTTTCTATCGCTATCGGAATTGTTGCGGCGATAGCCCTTGCCCTAGTCTCGGCCGCCGGCGTCTTTACCGACCTGCTCTGGTTCCGCCAGCTTGGCTTTGAGTCGGTTTTTGTAACCCAGATTGTTGCTCAGGTGGTCAGCTTCCTCATCGGTTGGCTGGTAATGACCATCTTTGTGGCCCTCGGCCTCGGTCTGGCTTGGCGTAATCGTCCGGTGTACCTCAAGCTTCCAGAAGCCTCACCCTTCCAGGCCTATCAGCAGATGATCGAGAGCGTTGGCAAATTGGTTCGATGGGGTTTGCCTCTGGGTCTTGGTGTTTTTGGTGGCCTAATCGTGGCCCGCCAGTGGCAGGTAATCGCGCTTTGGCTCAACGGTTCAGAGTTTGGTCAGACCGATGCGCACTTTGGTCTGGATGTCGGCTTCTTCGTCTTCCAGCTTCCGTTTCTAACTTTCGCAGTCGGCTATGTTTCCGGCGCTATCTTGCTTGCTGGTCTGATTAACGGTGCGGTGCACCTGATTTACGGCGGTATTCGAATCACTGGTCGTGATGTTCGGGTGTCTAAACCGGCGAGAATCCAACTAACTTCTTTGGTCGCTCTTTACCTCGTGGTGCAGGGGGCGAGCTTATGGCTCGACCAGTACGCAACCGTGAGCTCAAACGGCGCGCTGTTCACCGGTGTCAACTACACCGCTGCGAACGCGATCATTCCAGGGCTTCAGATTCTTGCCTTGATTTCGATAGCCGTTGCGGCATTGTTCCTGATCACCGCAATCATTGGAAAGTGGCGCGTGTCGATTATCGGAACCACCATGATGGTGCTTTCGAGCTTGGTACTTGGTGGCCTCTACCCATGGTTCGTGCAGACTTTCCAGGTGGTTCCAAATGAGAGAACCCTGGAGGGACCATTCCTCCAAAACAACATTGATGCCACGCGTTTGGCTTATGGATTGGATGGCGTTGAGGTAGTTGATTACGACGCCAAGGTGGTAGCTGAGCCAGGTGCGCTTCGAAACGATGCCAAGACCACAGCGTCTATTCGAATCCTGGACCCGGCACTGGTCTCAGATGCCTTCAGGCAGCTAGAGCAGTACCGCCAGTACTACAGCTTCCCGAACCGTCTCCACGTCGACCGTTACGAAATTGATGGTCAGGTTCAGGACACCGTGGTAGCGGTGCGTGAGCTGAACCAAGCAGGTTTGGGTGATTCTCAATCTTGGTACAACTCCACCATCGTTTACACCCACGGATTTGGCCTGGTAGCTGCCTTTGGCAACAAGCGCGATACCGACGGTAAGCCGCTGTTCCTGCAGTCCGGAATTCCATCGGTGGGCGCGCTTGGCGAGTTTGAGCCGAGAGTTTACTTTGGTGCGAACTCACCGCTGTATTCGATTGTGGGTGCTCCAGAGGGCGCTCAGCCACTTGAGTTTGACTACCCAGCAGGCGCCGATGGAGAGAACGAGACTTACACCACCTTCCAGGGTGATGGTGGTCCAAAGATTGGCGACTTTGTTACCAGGCTTGCCTACGCACTGAAGTTCCAGAGCGAGCAAATTCTGCTTTCAGATGCCATCAATGAGTATTCCCAGATTCTTTACAACCGAGACCCAGCAACTCGCGTTGCCGAGGTTGCTCCTTACCTAACTCTGGACTCCGAGGTTTACCCGGCGGTGGTGGACGGACGCATCAAGTGGATCATCGATGGTTACACCACGACCGCGAACTACCCGTTCTCCAATGCGGAAAACTTCAACATCGCAAAGCTGGATTCCGCATCGGACAGCTTTGGCTCTGGTCCTTCAACTATCAACTACATCCGCAACTCGGTGAAGGCGACTGTCGATGCCTACGATGGCTCGGTAGACCTATATGCCTGGGATGAGGAAGACCCAATCCTGAAGGCTTGGATGGGCATTTATCCAGACACCGTGCAGCCTCGCACGGCAATGAGCGCGGAGCTGATCGCTCACGTGCGCTACCCAGCTGACCTATTCAAGGCGCAGCGCTCAATTCTCGGTCGATACCACGTGACTGAGGCTGGCGCCTTCTACTCCCAGCAGGATGCCTGGATGACTCCTAACGACCCAGTTGAGGGCACGGGAATCGGAGAGCTTCAGCCTCCTTACTACCTAACGCTTCAGGCACCGGGGGAGACTCAGAGCAGATTCTCGCTCTACTCAACCTTCATCCCGCAGTCCACGGGTGAAACTGCTAGAAACGTACTAACCGGTTACCTAATCGCTAATGCTGATGCTGGTAATCAGGCCGGCAAGGTGAACGCTGATTATGGCAAGTTGACGCTCTTGAACCTGCCTAGGGAGACCATCGTCCCTGGACCTGGTCAGGTGCAGAACAACTTCAACGCTGACAGCAAAGTGTCCTCGCTGTTGAACCTGTTGCGACAGGGCTCCACTCGAGTTCTAAACGGAAACCTATTGACCCTTCCGGTCGGCGGCGGATTGCTATACGTTCAGCCGGTCTACATCGAGTCAACCGGTGAGACCAGCTACCCGCTGCTGCAGAAGATCCTGGTTGCTTTTGGTGACCAAATCGCCTTCGAAGACACTCTTGAAGAAGCGCTAGATGCGCTATTCGGAGGCGACTCTGGTGTACCAACTCCAACAGAGCCTGGCTCACCTAACACCGGCTCAACCAGTTCTGGAACGGTAGATACTGCCAACCCAGCGCTTTCGGCAGCCCTTGCGGCGGCCTCTGAGGCCATCAAGGACAAGCAGGCGGCCCTGGCTGCTGGCGACTGGAAGGCCTTCGGTGAAGCTGACGAGAGATTGGCAAAAGCAGTAGAGGATGCGCTAGGGCTATTGGCGGACTAGCAGAATTCCTGCTAATGTTGGAACTTCGCCGCGGGGTGGAGCAGTTCGGTAGCTCGCCGGGCTCATAACCCGGAGGTCGTAGGTTCAAATCCTGCCCCCGCAACTAAGAAAATCCCCTCAATGAAAATTGAGGGGATTTCTTTTTCCTGTGGAGAACCCTGAGACGGATATTCAAATACCGCCTAGCGTGCTGGCATGCATTTACTACTAGTCGCCTTTCTGGCTTTTGGGTTGGCAAGTTTTAACGTAGGTCTGCCCACCCAAAGCCAAGCTGACAACTGCTCAGGCTTGACGCCCGGTCAGTTCAGCGTCTGCGCGGAAGAATCAAATAGCAGTGGTGGGAGTGGATCGGCCGGCTCTGGCGGAGTGCTGATGCGAGAGTGTAAGTACTACGCCAACGGAACCATTGACGTCCCGACCATGACCATAATCACGGCGTGGGTTCCCTCCGGGTCTCGGCTTTGCCTGGGAGACGCGGTGCCCGACCAAAGCGGCCCATCTAGCTCCTGGGGTAATCAGGTAAAGCTTGAACTCAGGGATAAATTCACAGCATTTGCCTCAAGGCCCTTAGCATCTTGGACGCCCAACGAAGAGGTGGAACTTGAGGACGTCATAGAGTTCAAAGTGTTTGCTAGGACTGAGTCCGTATCTGGCTCTCTACTAAACCGCCCAGCCCAGATTCGCTTTCGGCCGGTGTCGGCTCGATGGGAGATTTCTGAGGGCTCCAAGCTCTATGGATTCCAGAGAAGTCACAGCTTCAACGCTGCTGGAATTTACACCGCGACCGCCAGTGTCACCTACGAAGTGGATTACAAGTTCTCAACTCAAGATTGGGTAATGAACGCAGCGCGCTGGGAGCTCAGCGCCAACAAATTGAGCATAGTGGTGGTTGAAAGAGAGCGACGAACTTTGTTAGTGGGATGATTGTGGCCGGGGAGTTCAGAATTTACTCAGGTTGAGTTCATAGAATCCTCAGTCTTGCCCATGAGAATTTGGGCAACTCGAAAGGATTTTTATGTCTGAGTGGAATCGTTCTGGCGACAGCCAATTCAGCTTCGGAGACACCTATTCAGCTCCCGTCACTGTCCCCGCAAAGCGCAAGCGTCGCCCGATTCGCGCACTGGGTGTTGCGCTTTTTGCCCTGACCGCAGCTTTGATCGGTGGGGTCGTTGGATCTACCGCGTTTACCCTTTCTTACCTTTCTATTTCTCAGCCCGCTCCCGTTGTCGTGAACAATACCGAGCAGGTCAACTGGGTTACTGGAGCGGCCGCAAACGCCGCTCCTTCGGTAGTGACGTTGGCAGTTCAGTCCGCTGATGGATCAGGGTCGGGCTCTGGAGTTGCGCTGACTGAGGATGGCTATGTGCTAACCAATGCTCACGTCGTGACCCTGGGTGGCCTTACCGAAAACCCAAGCATTACCGTCCAGCTTTGGGATGGTTCGGTCTTTCCCGCAAAGCTCATTGGCTATGACTCGGTCTATGACCTCGCGGTTGTGAAGGTACAGGTAACTGGACTCAAGCCAGTAACTTTTGCTGATTCGGACCAGCTGAATGTCGGTGCGGATGTGGTGGCCATTGGTGCTCCGTTGGGTCTAGCTTCAACCGTTACCCAGGGAATCATCTCAGCGCTAAATCGAACCATTCAAGTTGCCAGTGCTGAGGTCAGTGAGAATCCTGGACTTCAGTTTTGGAACGGCACCGGGAATGCCCCAATTTCTCTTCAGGTGATCCAGACCGACGCTGCTATCAACCCTGGCAACTCGGGAGGTGCGCTAGTGAATAACCAGGGTGAACTAATCGGAATCAACGTTGCGATCGCCACCGCTGGCAACGGCGAGAGCGGCAGCATTGGCGTGGGTTTTGCGATCCCTTCTAACACGGCGTTCCGCATCTCTCAGGAGATCATCAATACCGGCTCTGCTACCCACGGCTTGCTCGGAGCGATGGTTCGCGATAACACTGTTGAAGATTCCACCTTCTCCACAGGGGCTTATGTTGAGAAGGTAACTGCGGCAGGCGCTGCTGAGACCGCAGGAATCAAGCCGGGCGATGTAGTTGTGAAATTCGATGGCCAGACCGTGGCCTCGGCATCCGACCTAACAGCCATGGTCAGAGCAGAACCAGCGGGTGGTCTGGTTGAGGTCGAGGTGCTTAGGAATGGGCAGCGCATGACCTTCCAGGTGACCCTGGGCGATGCCGCAGACCTAAGATAAATGCCATGGCAGATCAAGATTTCGGCACTCAGTTAGAGGAGAAGGTTCTCCTTGACCAAGGGGACCACGAGCGTTTTTCTCACTACGTTCAGAAGAACAAGATTGTTGAATCAGCAGTAATGGGAAGTGCGGTGGTAGCGCTCTGTGGCAAGGTCTGGATTCCCTCTAGGGACCCGCAGAAGTTCCCGGTATGCCCAACTTGCCAGGAGATCTACGAAGGCCTAAAGCCTGGCGACGACGAGCCTAAATAAACTCAACTGGCAGCGCTTGTTCGCCCCTAGAGAGCCTGAGCGCTCCGGCTGGAAGTTCAGAGACTGCGAGCTTGTGGTGTTCGCGAGCATTTAGAACACCTTGGACTCCCAAATACTCTTGAGCAGTTTCGCCAGCTTGGACCAAGGGGACCTGCAGCGCTCTTCCTGCCTGTAGTTCCGAGGAGATCACCTCAGACTTTGCGATTCCGGCATCTAAGGATCGGCTCGCAAACTTCTTGCCACCACGATTGGTCTTGAGCTTCGAAGTTTTCGCAACATCCACCCAGTCGCCGTTGTCGCTGTGAGCGACCAGTTTGTAAACAAATCCAGCGGTGGGGAAGCCAGAGCCAGTAACCAAGCTGGTGCCAACCCCGTAGCTGTCAATCGGTGCGATAGCGAGAGCTGCGATGGTGTATTCGTCGAGATCGCTAGTCACTGTGATTTTGGTTTGGGTCGCCCCGAGGCCATCCAATTGCTTGCGAACCTCAACTGCTGAGGTTGCCAAGTCGCCTGAGTCCAACCGCACTGCTCGAATCTTTCCGCCGGTGAGTCGAACCGCAGTTTCGACAGCAGTTTTGACGTCATAGGTGTCCACCAACAGCGTGGTCTCATTGCCCATGGAATCGAGTTGAGCCTGAAAGGCCTGCTCCTCGCTGTCGTGAAGCAAGGTGAAGGCGTGGGCGCTGGTCCCAGCTGTTTCAATGTCATACTGAGCGCCAGCGGCTAGGTTGCTGGTGGCATCAAAGCCGGCAATGTAGGCAGCGCGAGCTGCTGACACAGCCGCGCTTTCGTGTGCGCGACGCGAACCCATCTCAATCAGCCTTCGGCCATTCGCTGCCGACTTCATTCGTGCGGCAGCCGCAGCAACGGCAGAGTCGTAATTGAGTATGGAGAGAATTACGGTTTCCAAAATCACTGCCTCGGCAAAGCTGCCTTCGACCGTAAGGATTGGAGAGTGCCCAAAGTAAAGCTCACCTTCGCGATAACCAGAGACATTCCCATGGAATTTGTAGTCCGCAAGCCACTTCAGAGTCTGCTCATCCACCACCGCGTTGTCAGCTAGGTAGGCCAGTTCGGTGTCTTCAAATCTAAAGTTTTGAATTGCTTCAAGCACCCTGCCAGTGCCGGCCACAACTCCATAGCGTCGCCCAGCTGGAAGTTGGCGGGTGAATACCTCAAATACACACCGGCGGTTTGCCTTGCCAGAGCGCAGGGCAGCCTGGAGCATGGTCAGCTCGTAGCGGTCAGTATTCAAAGCGGTAGACACGCCTTAAGCCTACCCACCCGATGAGCTTTAGACTTAGCGAGTGGATTCCAGACCAATTGGCGTATTCGACTCAGGCGTCGGTGGCTTGACGGTAGCTCGAGCAATCATCGATCAGCTGCCTCACGAATCCATTCATTACGTCGGGGACACCCTCAACTCTCCTTATGGCCCCAAGCCCATCTCCGAGGTGCGTCGCCTCGCTCTTGAGGTAATGGATGAACTGGTGGCATCGGGAGTGAAACTTCTGGTTATTGCCTGCAACTCGGCTTCTGCCGCGGTGCTTCGAGATGCTCGTGAGCGCTACACCGAAGGCCTAGGCGTGCCTGTTATTGAGGTGATTCAACCTGCGGTTCGCAAGGCTGTGGGGACCTCCAGAAGCCGCAGGGTTGGAGTGATTGGAACTAGCGCCACTATCAACTCAAAGGCTTATGAGGACGCATTTGCTGCGGCCGTTGACTTTGAGATAACGGCTGCCGCGTGCCCGGCTTTCGTTGACTTTGTTGAGCGAGGTGTGACTTCCGGGCCGGAGCTTCTCAAGGCAGCCGAGGAGTACCTTGCTCCAATTAAGCGCGCGGATGTAGACACATTGGTTTTGGGATGCACTCACTATCCACTCCTGAACGCAGCCATTTCTTACGTCATGGGCGACAACGTGAACCTGGTTTCTTCCGCAGATGAAACCGCCAAGGACGTCTTTAGGGTGCTGACCGAGCACGACCTGCTTGCCCCTGCCAGCGCTACGCCCAGCTATAAGTTTTACGCAACCGGAGACGCAAAAGAATTCGAGAGCCTGGCCAAGCGCTTTTTGGGCCCAGAGGTTAGCGATGTAACCCACCTGGATCGAAAGGCAGCAAATGACTAGGCCAAATGGCAGAGCAGAGCACGAACTCCGCGAAGTAAAGATCGAGCGAAACTTCACAATCCACGCCGAAGGCTCGGTTTTGGTTTCCTTTGGTAACACCAAGGTTTTGTGTAACGCATCGTTCACCCCTGGAGTACCTCGCTTCAAGAAGGACTCTGGCGAAGGCTGGGTAACCGCCGAGTACGCCATGCTCCCCAGGGCAACCCATGATCGCTCCGACCGCGAGGCAGTAAAGGGCAAGATTGGCGGCCGCACCCACGAAATCTCGCGCCTCATCGGCCGCTCACTCCGAGCCGTGATTGACGTCAAAGCGCTGGGGGAGAACACCATCGTTTTGGACTGTGACGTACTTCAGGCTGATGGCGGCACCAGAACAGCAGCAATCACCGGAGCTTTTGTTGCTTTGGCAGATGCGGTGGCATGGGCTAAGCAGCAGGGTCTGATTGCCAAGAGCGCTAAGCCGCTCATTGACACCGTATCCGCAGTTTCAGTAGGCATCATCGATGGGGTAGCGGTGACCGACCTTGAGTACGTCGAGGACGTGAGGGCTGACACCGACATGAACGTCGTGGTTACCGGGCGGGGTTTGTTTGTCGAGGTGCAGGGCACCGCAGAGGCCGAGCCATTTGACCGCGACGAACTCAATCGACTGTTGGAGATGGCGCTGGCCGCAAACGTAGAGCTATCAAAGATTCAACGCGAGGCACTCGGCGACGCTTTGGAGCTTCGATAGTGGAGATCGTTTTCGCTACTGGAAACAAGCACAAGGCTCAGGAAGCCGAGGCAATTCTCAAGCTCGCAAACTCCGACGTTCGAGTACTTACCCATGACGGACCCGAACCTGTCGAGAGCGGGACGACATTCCTTGAGAACGCAATGATCAAGGCGAGAGCGGCCTATGAGGCAACTGGAAAGCTTTCATTTGCTGACGATTCCGGGATTGCTTGTGAGGTAATGGGTGGGGCACCCGGAATCTTCTCGGCGATCTGGTCAGGCACTCGTGATGACGCCACAAATAGAAATCTGCTTCTAAAGCAGCTGGAAGACATCCCCGAGGAGCATCGATCAGCTGCCTTCGTGTGCACTATCGCCCTGGTTGGTCCTGATGGGGAAATTTCCTTCACTGGGATTTGGCCAGGCGCAATCGCGATGGCTGTCGCAGGCAGTGGCGGATTTGGTTACGACCCGGTTTTCATTCCCTCGGGCCTGAACGTAACGGCCGCAGAATTGGATCCTGAGGTCAAAAATTCGATGTCTCACCGCTTCATGGCGCTTCAGCAGATGGCGGAATACCTAGCCAAGCACTGAGTTTTCAGCACCGTACATTTCCAATTGTAAAAAATGTAAAAGTAATTGGTAACAGGCCGATACATCATTGTTATCTGAATGTAATCGCTTGCAGTCGAAAGATATCGCCGCCTTGATTTATCCTTTTAGGACCCTCCTATTGTGTGAGGTTCGTCCGATGAAGGGCGATTTCGAAAGGAAAAATATGTCAACACTACGTCGTCGCGTGGTTGCTCTTGGAGCAACTGCAGTAGCGGCTACCTTGGTAATGGCTGGTTGCGCAAGCACCGAGCCAGCTGCCGAGGAGACCACTGCGACCGGATCTGACGCTTGTGCTGCCTACGAGGCCTACCTAGGCAACGAGGGCACCGAGGTTGAGATCTACACCACCATCATCGACCCAGAGGCATCACTCTTCATTGAGTCTTTCGCTGAGTTCGAGGAGTGCACCGGCATCACCATCAACTGGAACGGAACTCAGGAGTTTGAGGCTCAGATCTCTGTTCGCGTTGAGGGTGGAACTGCACCTGACATGGCGATCTTCCCACAGCCTGGCCTATTGGCTAAGTTCGCTGGCAACGGTCTAGTACCTGCTAACGCCGAGACTTCTGCTTCGGTTGACGAGAACTACACCGCTGACTGGAAGACCTACGGCACCGTCGACGGAACCTTCTACGGCACCCCACTGGGCGCTAACGTGAAGTCCTTCGTTTGGTACTCACCAAAGACCTTCGCAGACAAGGGTTGGACCATTCCTACCACTTGGGACGAGCTTCTAGCTCTATCTGACACCGTCGCAGCTGAGGGCTCTGTTCAGCCTTGGTGTGTTGGTTTCGGCTCCGGTGACGCTACCGGTTGGGTTGGAACTGACTGGATGGAAGACCTAATGCTTCGCTTCCAGGACGCTGCTACCTACGACCAGTGGGTATCTGGCGAGCTTCCATTCAACGACCCTAAGGTTGCTGAAGTTCTAGCTGAGGCTGGCAAGATCCTAAAGAACCCTGCTTACGTAGGCGACGTTGCTTCTATCGCTACCACCACCTTCCAGGAGGGTGGCGCTGGCCTAGTTGACGGCAGCTGTGCAATGCACCGTCAGGCATCGTTCATCGGTGGCATCCTTGCTGCTGACTACGGCGCAACCATCGTGGACCCTTCGGACACCACCACTGAGGGTGGAATCACCACCTTCTACTTCCCAGGTGTTTCGGCTGACAACAAGCCAGCACTTGGTGGTGGCGAGTTCATCGGTATCTTCGCTGACCGTCCAGAGGTGCACGCAGTTCACCACTACCTAACCACTCCTGAGTGGAACAACAAGAAGGCTGCTCTTGGTGGCTGGTTCTCTGCAAACCTCGGTCTAGACACCGCTAACGTTGCAGACCCAGTAAACAAGGTTGCAGTTGAGATCCTTCAGAACGCATCCACCTTCCGCTTCGATGGCTCCGACGTGATGCCAGCCGAGGTTGGAGCTGGTTCATTCTGGAAGGAAATGACTGC
>CAZKLA010000006.1:0-5098 GCA_964553455.1 uncultured Aquiluna sp.
GAAATGGTGTGAATTACTTCGGCGGCACTTGCCCCGTTCTTGGCGGCAATCGCCTTGCAGGGACCGACTTCGCCCGGCCCGGTGGCTGGGGTGGCTGGAATGTCTATCTTGACATTCTTGAGACAGTCAATCGCCGGATTGGTCGCCCTGCACTCGGCAACCCTAGAGTCCAAAAACGCTTGAATCTGTGCAATTGTCATGGAGCCAAAGTCAAAAAAGACGCTGTCGCTGATGATTAGACCTGGATCAAACGCGCTTCCCGGTGGGGCCGCCTGAGCCGGCTCTTGAGCTGGTGGCTGAATAACCAAACCACCGGCTATTAGGGCAATGGCAGAAACGATTCCGAGCAGGCGCTTCATTAGCCAATCACCACCGAGGTCGGGGCGGAAGTCCCAAAGTGCCCCTCGGATTCATAGCTAACGGTCACCACCCCGTTGCCAGAAGGCAGGTCTTTCAACGGAAATTCGATTGGGAAACACTGGGTGTATTCGCTACTTGGCTCGGCTTTAACTTCCTTGGTTCTGGTCACGCCGTTACCCAAGTATTTGAAAATGCACTTACCGCCAGATTCGGTCAACTTAGGAATCTGGGCAACCACGGTAAAGACTCCGATGGCTGGTTCTGGAACCGCCATGATGATCTCTACGGTCACCTCTTTGCGAACGATTGGTTCTTTGGTTTCCTCAGGAGTGGCGGTCTCTTCTGGGGTAGCTTCCGCGGTTTCGGTTTCAGTTGCGGCGGTCTCTTCCGGCGCTACGGTTTCTGACTCTGTCACCGATTCAGGCAGTGAGGTTGCACCCCAGTTTGGATAGAAAACGCTGCAGCCGGTGAGGGTTATTAGCAGCGCAGAAACCGCCAAAGACTTTAGAAGAACTCTCATGCCTCACCTCCAACCGAATCCAACCCTAAGTTGCTTGGCTTAGAAAACCCTGAGCAACAAGCGGTTTCGGCTAAATTGCTGGGGCTAGAGGCTGTTCTTTAGGTTGTCGTTCTTGACCGCTACCGTGCTGGCCAGCTCTGCTCGGTGAGCATCGAGCTGAGTCCGTAGCGAAGCGTCGCTGGCGCCGAGAATTCGAACTGCCAAAAGCGCGGCATTCTTGGCACCGTCGATTGAAACCGTTGCCACCGGAACACCGGCTGGCATCTGAACAATCGAAAGCAGTGAGTCCATGCCATCTAGTTTCCCGAGCGCGACCGGGACTCCAATTACCGGCAGCGAAGTTACCGAGGCAAGCATGCCCGGTAGGTGCGCCGCACCTCCGGCTCCGGCAATAACGACCTTGATGCCGCGATCGGCTGCGGATTTACCCCACTCGATCATGCGCTCAGGGGTGCGGTGGGCACTGAGAACTTCGACCTCGTGCTCAATACCGAATTCCTTGAGAGTGGTTGCGGCATCCTGCAGCACTCTCCAGTCCGAGTCAGAGCCCATCACAATTGCGACAGTTTTCATGTCAACCTCCCAAGGTCAATTTAGCGGTTGTAAAGCAATTCTCGGCAGGCTCTTCCAGCTGCCAAAAGCTCGTCAAGGTCATCACCCTGCAAGGTGAGGTGACCCATCTTGCGCCCCTTGCGCGGCTGCTTTTCGTAGAGATGAAACTTCACCTGCGGATACTGAGCCATTGCTTTTGGATAGTGCCGCAAAAAGTCATTCTCGGAATCCACACCGAGCAGGTTAATCATCACGGCAAATTTCGATGTGCTGACGGTGTCACCCAGCGGCAAATCCAGCACCGCTCTCAGGTGCTGCTCGAACTGTGAGGTGACCGAGGCATCGATTGAAAAGTGACCCGAGTTGTGCGGTCGCATCGCCAACTCATTCACCAAAATCTCGCCGCTACGAGTCTGGAACAGCTCAACCGCCATCACGCCAACTACATCCAAACCCTCGGCGATTGATCTCGCGATTTGCTCGGCCTTTGCGTGATTGTCGATTGCCGGCGCGGGGGCAACTACCTCGGAGCAAACTCCGGCCTCCTGGAAAGTAGCAACCAATGGCCAGGCTTTGAATTCTCCACTTGGTCTTCTCGCGCAGAGCTGGGCCAGCTCCCCCACAAAGTCGACCTTTTCCTCAAGCAATAGCTCTCCGCCAAAAGAATCGATGTTCTCGAGCCAATCGCTGAGTTCTGAAACCGAGGAAATTACCCGCACACCCTTGCCGTCGTAACCGCCAATCGGAGTTTTCACAACAATCTTTGGTCCGTGCGAAGTCAGAAACTCTGCCACCTCAGCCTCGGACTTGGCCGCCGTCCAGATTGGCTGCGGCAGACCAAGCTCGGTGAGCTTGCGCCTCATGGTGAGCTTGTTTTGAGCGTGCTTTAGGGCGTTTGGTCCGGGGCGGACCGCTTGACCCGCTGCCGTCAAGCGCTCCAAAATCTCGGTTGGCACGTGCTCGTGATCGAAGGTAATGACATCTACGGTCTTAGCGAAATCAACCAGCTGGTCAAAGTCGTTGTAGTCGCCAACCTTGGAAACGGCTTGATACGCAGAAGAACCTTCCGCCTCACCAAAGACTTTGATCCCGATTCCAAGGGCGATAGCTGCCGGCTGCATCATGCGGGCAAGTTGACCAGCACCGATTACTCCAACAACTGGCATGCTCACCCTCTCTTCAAGCTCTAGTTTCGCAGATGCCAGACATCGGCCGCTGACACTGCGACCGGTTCGGGGGTCAAAATGACCAATCTGCCTTCGCCATCGATGTCCTTCGCCACGCCAAGCACCTCGCCGCCACCTGGCAACTCTGCCCTAACCGTCTTGCCAATCGTGGCGGAGTGCTGAAGTAGCTCTGCCCTGGCCTTTGCTATCGAAGCCTTCGGATCCTGCTCAAAAATCGCCCAGCGAATTCGGAAGTTTCGAATCACAGCGTGGAGGACTGTGTCCATGTCAGCGTCAACTCCGAGCAGGTCAAGGGCAGTCGCGGTTTCTGGCGCTCCAAGCTGTGCCTTCAGATTTATCCCAAATCCCAAGACCAAAGAACCATCCGGCTGGATCTGAGCGAGGATGCCACTGATTTTCTTGTCATTCACTAAGACATCGTTGGGCCATTTCACCAAAACCTCATCCGCCACTAACTCCGCGACAGCGGAGCGAATCGCGGTCGCGGCAATCAGGGTTGCCCAACCCAACTCCTGGGTGTGGCGAGATTTCAAATAGAGCGACGCTGAGATGCTGGTGCCAGGCTCTGAAACCCAACCTCGACCTAGTCGGCCAAGACCGGCAGTTTGCTCGCGGGCGACCACCAGTGAGAAGTTGGGGAGGTTGCCCGCAAGGATGCGGCGGGCAAGTTCGAGATTGGTGGAATCAACTGAATCCAGAGCGATCAGTTCGTTTACAACGCCGGCAGTTTGAGTAAGGGACACACCAAAACCGTATCGCAACCAGCAAACTTGTAGGTATCTACGATGAATTTAGAATTTGCTTGTAGGTATTGTTCAAGTTGTACTGCCTAGAAGCTGGATAAAGTAGGCAAGCATCTAAGGAGAATTTGTGTCCGACACCCCTGATCTTTCCACCACCGCTGGCAAACTTGCCGATCTGAAGGCTCGTTACCACGAGGCAGTGGTCAGTGCGGGAGACAACGCAAAAGAGAAGCAGCACGCCAAGGGCAAAAACACCGCTCGCGAGCGCATCGAGATGCTGCTAGACCCTGGCAGCTTTGTTGAGGTAGACGAGTATGTGCGTCACCGCTCCACCGCATTCGGCATGGATGCCAAGCGTCCCTACGGTGACTCCGTGGTTACCGGAGTTGGCACCATCCACGGCCGTCAGGTTGCGGTTTACTCCCAGGACTTCACTGTCTTTGGCGGCTCGCTCGGCGAGACCGCAGGAAACAAAATCATCAAGATTATGGAACTTGCTATCAAGACTGGCGTGCCACTGATTGGAATGCTGGATTCGGGTGGAGCTCGCATTCAAGAAGGTGTCATCGCGCTCGGGAAATACGGCGAAATCTTTAAGCTCAACACCATGGCCTCGGGTGTGATCCCGCAGATTTCGATCATCATGGGTCCGGCTGCTGGCGGTGCGGTTTACTCCCCCGCCCTAACCGATTTCGTGATCATGGTGGACAAGACCTCGAACATGTTCGTGACTGGTCCTGATGTGATCAAGACGGTGACCGGTGAAGACGTGGGCATGGAGGAGCTCGGTGGAGCTCGCGCTCACAACGAGACCTCTGGCGTAGCTCACTACCTCGCCGATGATGAGGCAGATGCCATCGATTACGTGAAGTCTTTGGTTGGCTTCTTGCCTGAGAACAACCTTTCGGAGACCGTGACCTACCAGTCTGAAACTGAGTTGGAGATCACCGAGGCAGACCTAAAGCTAAACACCATCATCCCGGACTCCCCTAACCAGCCTTATGACATGCACTCGATTATCGAAGCGCTGGTCGACGAGGGTGAGTTCTTGGAAGTTCAGCCGCTGTTTGCTCCAAATATCTTGATTGGCTTTGCTCGTATCGACGGCTCCAGCGTTGGAATCGTGGCCAACCAGCCACAGCAAATGGCTGGAACTCTGAACATCGATGCCGGTGAAAAG
The DNA here is from genome assembly GCA_964553455.1 of uncultured Aquiluna sp. GTDB lineage: Bacteria > Actinomycetota > Actinomycetes > Actinomycetales > Microbacteriaceae > Aquiluna. The sequence goes on from CAZKLA010000006.1 coordinate 4,543, forward strand.
GCAGCTCGCTTTGTGCGTTTCTGCGATGCCTTCTCGATCCCAATTCTGACCCTGGTGGACGTTCCCGGCTACCTTCCTGGAACCGATCAGGAGTGGGCGGGTGTTATTCGCCGCGGTGCCAAATTGCTTTACGCCTATGCCGAGGCCACCGTTCCTTTGGTTACCGTAATCACTCGCAAGGCTTACGGCGGCGCCTACATCGTTATGGGTTCAAAGCAGCTCGGCGCAGACATCAACCTAGCTTGGCCAACCGCAGAGATCGCAGTTATGGGCGGTCAGGGCGCGGTGAACATTCTGTTCCGCGACAAGATTCGCGAAGCCGAAGAAAAGGGCTTGGATATCGCCAAGGTGCGTGACCAGCTGGCCAAGGAATACACCTACAACGTGGCAAGCCCGTTCCTCGCTGCAGAGCGTGGTGAGCTCGATGGCATCATCGAACCAGCCGCCACCAGAACCGCGGTGATTCGTTCGCTGAGAGCTCTCAAGACCAAGCGAGCAAGCTTGCCTCCGAAAAAGCACGGAAACATCCCGCTCTAATGAAGCAGTATTCCGAAGA
>CAZKLA010000006.1:5198-19200 GCA_964553455.1 uncultured Aquiluna sp.
TTGCCTCCGAAAAAGCACGGAAACATCCCGCTCTAATGAAGCAGTATTCCGAAGAAGAGATCCGGCAGCTGCTCACCGTCAGCGGTGGCGAAGCAGAGGACCAGGCTGCGGCGCTCGCAGTTGTAACCGCTGCAATCATTGAATCTCGTCGCTTGGGCCGCATCGCGGTGAGAAAGCCGGGCTCAACCTGGCACCGGAATCAAGGCATTTTGCGTGGTGAGCTTTCCTCAAACTGGCACTCATCTTCCAAGCCTGGTCTCTGATTTGTCCCCCAAAGTGGTTAGTAACATTCCAATTACTTCCGCTGCGGGAACACCTAAAAGTGACTGAGATAAAAGTGTCCCTGTTACAGCAATAAAGGGTGCTCAGGGATTGTGCACAGCACAGGGGAGATGTAGGGGCGGGATCTTAGATCCCACCCTGGTTTAGAGCCAAAATAGAAAGGCTTGGAGGACCAATGGAGTTTCTGTTAGGACTGCTTTTCTTTCTGATAGTTGGCTTGATACCTTTGGCCTTAACCGTTGGAGGCATTGCTCTAATAGCTGGAGCAGTAGCCAAACTGCTACGCAAATAGCTGGCACCTTCCAGCGCTTTTTTTTAGATTCTGATAAACAAATCCGGTGCGTCTGCGCCTGGTCTAGATGCGGTAATCGTCACAACCCAGCTCTCATCGGCAACTGATCGCAGCACTAGCTTTCCGGAACTGACAGTTGACACATGCTTTGCGACTTCACTCAGTATGCGGTTTCGCTGGGCTTCCGAGAGCTGTTCGAGCCCGCCATCGTCCAAGACCTGCACCTCAATACCTCTGGACCTTGCCAGCGATATCTCATCAAGTAGCTCAGGCAAATCAAAGTTGCGACCTCGAATCTGATCTCTCAGGGTGGCCTCCAGTGAGAGAGCCTGTTGTTGCTCTGATTCGCTGAGCTGGCCGCCAAGGCTTTCGATCTTGTTCAAAAACGGCAGTGCCGCACTCAGAGCGCGCTCTACCCTGAGCTGACGCTCAGTTCTAGCGGCAGACTTGGCTGCGGTGGCAGCAGCTGTGGCTAGCGCTTGCTCACGAAAGTCCGCAGCTGCCCTCGAGGTGGATGCCAGAGTCACGGCTGCAGCATGGGCCGCCGCCACCAGCATCAGCGCTCCGAAAATACCAGCGTTGAAAAGAATCCCCAGTCCGCCCCAGATCAGAACCTGCGCGACCAGCACGGTTACCCCAAACCACGCCATGACCCTGTGTTGTCTCAGGGCAATAATGGCCATCAACGTCGCAATGCCACCGACGTGCCAAGTCGAGTGATTGTCGATGTGACTGTCCGAAACCGAAGCGATCATTAGAAAGGCAACCAGCATGGCGATGATCAGTGTCAGGGCTGCCTTGTAGTCCTTGAGTTTTAGCCCGGGACGATCTGCGATTGCCAAAATCAAAGCAAATAGATAAAGAGCAACGGCAACCAGGGCAAACTCTGGTCTCTCCAGGTCAGAAAGATTAAGCAGGCCCAGAATTGCGTGATACACGCCAAATGCCAGTGTGAAGACGGTTATGGCGGTGCGGGAGAGTCTTATCACTTCGACCACCTCAGCTCAACAACTGTGCCGGCGCCAGGCTCTGTGGTGATGTGGGCCTGACCACCAACATTCTTCATGCGAGCCTGGATTGAGGTTCGGATGCCAAGTCTGTCTTTGGGCAATCGGTCTAAATTGAAACCCTTGCCGTCATCGATGATCTGGATCGAGATTCCATCCGATCCAGAATCACCAAGAATCAATCGAATCTCCCTCGCACCTGAGTGGCGCAGGGCATTGTCCACAGCCTGCAAGGTCGCCTCCGTGAGAGTGCGTGCGATTTCAGCCGGCACCTCTTCCAACCCTGCCGAAACGATTTCTACTGATATGTCATGAGAGGCGCGAAGCACAGCCTTCCTAAGTGACCGGTAGAGGCCCAACGCGGTAACGCCGGAGCTACTCTCCTGCTCAGCCGCGATCGACTCGAGACTGGATATGGCTTCGGCGGCAGCCGACGCGGCGGCCCTGTAGTCCGCTGCCGAATTAGCTTTGGCAGCCACTAAAAGAGTATTCAACACTCGATCGTGAACCAGAGCATCGATGCGCTGTCGCTCTCTTTCGATGGCATCTGTCTGGGCCTGTTCGACCGCGTTGGCAATCGCTGTTGAGTTAGCCTCGTCAGCTCTTCTCGCACCTTCTCTAGTCAGGCGCACCAGCGACGAGACGGCTCCTCCCAATAAAAATACGTAAATCGAATCTTGAAGGGCACTTTGCCAATCCCCTGATCCGCCATAAATGGAAGTGTCAAGAAAGAACCAGCTGGTAGACGCGACAACCAGATAGACCCAACCAAGCCAGCGAGGATTCATAACGCCCATCGAGATGGTGGCGGTTCCAACCAGCCACCAAATCCAGGCTTGGAAGTTTTCCGGCAAGGCTGCCGGGTCTACAACGAGCAGTGGCCATCGCCACATTGCGATTAGTACCGTAACTCCGTGGACATAGGGCCAAAAACCTAGAGAGCCTCGCAGCCAGGAGTGAACAACCATGCCAACTATTGGAACGCTGACGTAGAACAGCACCCACCACTTACCATTGCCGAGGTATTGAGACTCCAAGAACGCATTCGCGATAACTTCGATTTGAAGCACCGCAAGCACGCTCGAATAGATTCGGCTGAACATGATTTCCAGTCGGACGCTGGCAGCTGAAGCTAGCTTTGGTTTTGACACCTAAAGCAACTCTCCTTGCAAGATGCCATCTTCTACAGCTCGACGGAATAGGTCAACCTTGGTCGCCGCCTCTCGGCCCAACTTCGCGTATTTCACCCGCACGCGGTCGATGTGCTCCTTGGCGCTGGATGGCTTGATCTGGAGTTGATAAGCCACCTGCTTCAAGCTCATGCCGGAAGCGTAGAGCGATAGCACTTCGCGCTCGCGCTCCGAGAGTTTTACCTCTTTGAAAGGGCGATCCGCATCAATAAGAGCGCTAGTTTCCGCATTGTTGATGATGATGCCCTGAGCGGCAAGTGAAATGGCCTCGATCAAAGTTGCCATTGGCCTGGATTTTGAAACAATCGCGGTGGCGCCAGCGCGCAACGCTGAGCGCATCAGCGGAGGCTTGTCTGCGATGCTGTAGATCAAGACCGCGGGACCAGAATCCACCAAACGCTCGATGTTGTCCTGCACCAAGGACCCATCGGCAAGAGACAAATCTGCGATAACCACTTCGCAGTCTTTATCTGAAATCTGAAGCAGTAGGTCATCCACAGTGGCAGCAGAACCTACCAACTCAAAACCATTCTCTTGGCAGGTGCCTGCGAACCCAAGGCGCACTGCCTCGTGATCGTCAACGATTGCGACTTTTACCTTTTCCATACCGCTCTAGGCTAACCAAGAGTTAGAGCGGCAACCGCCTCAAAATGATGCGTGTGAGGGAAGATATCTAACGACTTCAGACCGGATAGCTTATAGCCGGCCTTAGTCAGGGACCCTAGGTCTCGAGCTAGGGCAACTGGATCGCACGCCACGTAAATGATGTTTCGTGGGCGAAGCTTCACTATTTGTTCGATTACCTTGCCGGCAGCTCCGGAGCGCGGCGGGTCAAGTACCACGGTGTCAAAGCTGCCCGGTTTCGCGCTTGCGATGCGCAAGTACTGCAGCACGTCTGATTTCTCAAACTTTAGATTCGAAAGGTCGATGGCAGACTTGGTTCCATCGGCAACCGCCTGCTTGTTGTTCTCAACTGCAGTGAATGGGGTGGATGAGTATTTGGCTGCCATGGTGGCTGCGAATAGACCGGCTCCGGCGTAAAGGTCCAGGGCTGGTTTAGCTGGATCAAATTCCAACACTACCGCTGCTTCAAAAACTGCCTGAGTCAGCACATTGGCTGCGTCTTTGTGAACCTGCCAAAACGCACCAGAACTTAGCCTGAAGGTTCGGCCAGCTGCCCTCTCGACCAAGCGCTCGGAGCCGTTTAGCTTGCCATCAACCATCCACTGCAGGTCCCCGGTTGAGCTGGCGGCGATAGAAATCTTCTTGACGCCATTCCAATTCTTCAGCTGCAGTCCAAGCTCTTCAATCTCGGTGACCGCCAGCGGCAGGTTAGGGGTAAAGACGGCTTCGTTGCTCCTCGGGCGCATTGGTCCCGCGGTGCCAGATGCGTCAACGTTTAGCTGGACTCTGGTTCGGTAGTGCAGCCCGTCGGTTTCCTGCGGGCAAGCTTCGACTGTGGTCTTGAGATCAATGCCGGCCATGCGCTGCAGCGCTTCTTCAAGAACCTGAGCCTTTAGCTCGCGCTGGTGAGACAGTTCGATGTGACCGAATTCGGCACCACCGGCTCCCTCGCGGGCAGCCTTCCAAAAATGCGGTTGGCGATGCTCTGAGGCTTCAACCACTTTCGTGACCGTTGCCCTTAGAAACTTTCCGGCATCCTCGGTTACCTCAACATCCACTACCTCGCCGTCGATAGCGCCGGAGACGAAGATGACTCTGCCCTCGTGGCGAGCAACAAAAACTCCACCGTGGGCAACTTTTTCAATTTTGACTCGAAGATTCACTCCCACAGTGTTCCACAGCTAACCTGTCTTCCGTGACCAAATTGCTGCTTGCCTCGACATCTCCCGCTAGAAAGCGTCTACTCACCGATGCCGGGATTGCCTTCGAGACCCGATCTCCTGGCGTGGATGAAGATGCCCTAGTAGAAAGTCACAAGCCAGCCACCATCCAAGAGATGACGCTGTTATTGGCTCAAGCCAAGGCTGAGGCCGTTAGCTTCGATGGACTGGTTTTAGGGTGTGATTCTGCTCTGCTATTTGATGGCGAGATGCTGGGAAAACCTCACCACCCCGAAGTTGCGATCGCTAGGTGGCAAAAGATGCGCGGTCAAACCGGAGTGCTCTGCTCTGGACACTGGCTAATTGATGGTCAAACCGGCCAGGCATCCGGAAAAGTTACCCAAACTTCAGTGACCTTTGCCAATTTGAGCGATGAGCAGATTCGCAAGTACGTTGCCACTGGTGAGCCGCTTCAGGTAGCCGGGGCATTCACCATCGACGGCATCGGTGGCGCTTTTGTCGAGCGGATCGAGGGCGACTATCACACCGTGGTGGGGCTTTCGCTGGTGGCGCTGCGGGAGTTGGTGACCGAACTGGGTCACGACTACCAATCGCTATGGAGATAACCGCAACGAAACCGCGATTTTTTTGTCGTTTGCTTATAAATTTCCTGCCCTAGAGGGCAATAAGCTTTTCGATTATGACCCAGCGCCGAATTACCAAGCTTCTTATCGCCAATCGAGGCGAAATCGCAGTTCGCATTATTCGAGCAGCCAAAGACGCTGGCATCCTTACGGTCGCGGTTTATGCCGATGGTGACCGTCACGCGCAGCACGTAAAGCTCGCCGACGAGGCTTATGCCCTGCATGGTGAAACCGCAGCTGAGACCTATTTGGTTTCCGACAAGCTAATCGCTGTTGCCAAAAGATCTGGCGCGAACGCTGTCCACCCTGGCTACGGCTTTTTGTCTGAGAATGCACAGTTTGCTCAGGCGGTTATTGATGCCGGTCTGATTTGGATTGGACCAAAACCAGCATCCATTGAGCAGCTGGGCGACAAGGTTTCCGCTCGCAAAGTTGCCGAGTCTGTTGGTGCTCCACTAGCGCCTGGAACCATTAATCCAGTTGAGACCGTCAAAGAGGTTGAGGACTTTGTTGCGATTCACGGCTTGCCGGTGGCCATCAAGGCTGCCTACGGCGGTGGCGGACGCGGCATCAAGATCGTTCGCGACGCAGCAGAAATTGGTGAACTTTTCGAGTCCGCTACCCGTGAGGCAATTGCCGCCTTTGGCCGTGGTGAGTGCTTCATCGAGAAATACCTGGACAAGCCACGTCACGTTGAGACTCAGTGTCTAGCCGATCAGCACGGCAACGTGGTTGTGGTTTCAACCCGTGACTGCTCGCTGCAACGCAGACACCAGAAGCTTGTTGAAGAAGCTCCGGCTCCTTTTTTGAGTGCGGAGCAAGAAGCCAGACTCTACGAGTCCTCCAAGGCAATCCTGAAAGCTGTCGGCTATGAGGGTGCTGGAACCTGTGAATTCCTGGTCGCCCAGGATGGAACCATCTCCTTCCTAGAGGTGAACACTCGCCTGCAGGTGGAGCACCCGGTCTCCGAAGAGGTAACCGGTCTTGATCTAGTTCGCGAACAATTCCGCATTGCCGAGGGTGGCGTGCTGGACTATCCAGACCCAAAGGTTTCCGGTCACAGCTTTGAGTTCCGCATCAACGGCGAAGACCCGGGTCGTGGCTTCTTGCCGGCCCCTGGATCAATCCACCAGTTCATCGCCCCAAGTGGCCCAGGGGTACGTGTTGACTCGGGCGTGGTCTCGGGTGATGTGATTTCTGGAAACTTTGACTCGATGGTCGCCAAGTTGATTGTCACCGGTGCGACCCGCGCCGAGGCACTGCAGCGCTCTAGAAGAGCGCTGGAAGAGATGCAGGTTCACGGCCTTCCGACCGTTTTGCCTTTCCACAGAGCCATCGTGAACGACCCTGCCTTCACCGCCGAAAGCGGCAAGTTTGGCGTCTACACCCGCTGGATCGAGACCGAGTGGGACAACACCATTGAACCTTGGTCTGGACAGGCTGAAGACCTCCCAGAGGCCGAAGCGCGTCACGAAATTGTAGTTGAAGTCGCTGGCAAGCGTCTTGAGGTGAGCGTTCCTAAGCGGCTTTTGGTCGGCGAGATTGGTTCAGCTGCCGGACACGCTCCAAAGCGCGCTAAGAGTTCAGGTGGGGCCTCTCACACCGGCGCCAAGGGCAACAGCCTGCTGGCTCCGATGCAGTCAACCGTGGTCAAGCTTGCCGCCAACGAGGGTGATCACGTAGAGGCTGGGGACTTGGTCGTGGTGCTAGAAGCGATGAAGATGGAACAGCCGCTCACAGCTCACCGCTCGGGAACGATTAGCTCAATTGGCGTGACCGTGGGCAGCACAATTTCTGCCGGAACCAGAATTCTAGATATCGTCGACTAGTCGATTGGCTGGTGCAGCGCTGAGGCAGCCTCAGCGATCGAGCCAGAGAGCGATGGGTAGACCGTATAGGTCCTTGCCAGCTCATCAACCGTTAGTCGGTTTTCAATCGCAACCGCAATCGGGTAAATCAAATCCGATGCCCTCGGGGCGACCACTACTCCACCGATAACGGTTCCGGAGCCAATCGAAGCAAACAACTTTATGAAACCTTCGCGGATGCCAGACATCTTTGCCCTCGGATTGGTGTCCAGCATCACCTTCTGGATCTCACCGCGGACTAATCCCTGCTCAATCTCGGCCTGTGACCAGCCAACCGAGGCGATCTCAGGAGACGTGAAAACGTTGGCAGCGACATTGCGCATTCTGGTCGGAGCCGCCACGTCACCCATGGTGTGGTAAACGGCTGTCCTGCCCTGCATCGCGCTCACGGAAGCTAGCGGCATAGCGGTTGAACAGTCGCCGACCGCATAAACATTGGCCCTGGAGGTTCTAGCCACCTTGTTGGCAATCACGTGGCCTGACTCGGTTAGCTTTACGCCCGCTTCTTCAAGACCTAGGCCATCGGTGTTTGGGATCGCACCCACTGCCATCAGACAGTGACTTCCTTCAACCACCTGACCGTTTTCCAGAGTGACGCGAACACCATTTCCGGTGTTGACTACTTCGACGGCACGGGACTTGTTCAGAATCTGCATTCCGCCTCGACGGAAGACATCCTCAATCAAATCCGCAGCATCGGCATCATTTCCGGGCAGTACTTTGTCGCGGCTTGAGATCAAGGTCACCTTGCTACCGAGCTGCAGGTAGGCGCTGGCAAATTCGGCGCCGGTGACACCGGAACCAACCACAATCATGTGCTCAGGCAGGCTCTTTAGGTTGTAGAGCTGCTTCCATGTGAAGATGCGGTCGCCATCTGGCTTGGAACCTGGGACTTCTCTCGGATGGGCACCAACGGCAACGATTATGGTCTTAGCCTCGATGCGCTCCGGCTCGCCACCCAAAGTTGGCTCAACAATCACATGGTGATTTCCGTCCAGGCGACCACGGCCCGAAATTACGCGCACGCCTTCGTTCTTGAGCGTTTCAAGCATGTCTTCCGACTGACTCTTGGCCAAAGCAAGAAGACGCTTGTTTACCGCCTCCAGATCAATCTCGACCTTGGGCTGAACTGCGACCTGGTCGATAGAAAAAGTTACGCCTAGGCTCTGGGCCTGCGCTACGCGCTGGGCGGCCTCCGCGGTCGCAATAAGGGTCTTGGATGGCACCACATCGGTGAGCACTGCGTTGCCGCCAATGCCGCTGTCCTCGATCAGGATTACTTCGGCTCCGAGCTGGCGACCGGCTCTGGCTGCTTCGTAGCCACCCGGGCCACCACCGATGATTACGATGCGATGTTGATTCGACGAAGAAATTGTCACGGGTTCATTCTGGCCTACCAATCTGCGTTACGGGGTTAGTTAGACTGATTTTTATGGTCAATCCACTCAACGTCGAGGGTGCTAATCCCTTCGAAATCGCCCAAGAGGCTGCCAATCAAATCGCCAAAATCTCTGGCATCGCGCGACACGACATCGCACTGACACTGGGTTCGGGATGGGCTCAGGCCGCGGATCTAATTGGAGAGACGGTTAGCGAGATTCCCGGCAGTGAAATCATCGGCTTCTCTAAGCCCGCCGTGGTGGGGCACGTTGGCACCATTCGCTCGATTCGACTTCCAAACGGTAAGCACGCCCTAGTAATCGGTGCTCGCACCCATTTTTACGAGAACCACGGCGTCAGACCAGTTGTGCACTCGGTGAGAACCGCGGCGGCAACCGGTGCCAAGACCATGATTCTCACCAACGGTGCCGGCGGTATCAAGCCGGAGTGGGCAGGTGGCGCTGCGGTGCTGATTTCTGACCACATCAACCTCACGGCATCCAGCCCACTTGAGGGCGCAACCTTTATTGATCTAACCGACCTCTACTCCAAGCGACTGCGAGACCTCGCACGAGAGGTTGATCCAAATCTCGATGAGGGTGTTTACGTGCAGTTCCGTGGGCCGCACTACGAGACTCCAGCCGAGGTGCAGATGGCCAAGATTATGGGCGGCCATATCGTTGGTATGTCCACCGCGTTGGAGGCGATAGCTGCGCGTCAGGCAGGCATGGAAATTCTTGGCATGTCACTGATTACCAACCTTGCCGCCGGCATTCAGACCACCCCGCTTTCGCACGCTGAGGTGCTGGAAACCGGCCGTAATTCCGAGGCGAGAATCAGCAAGCTGCTGGCTGAGATAGTGGCAAAGCTCTAAATGGATTACATCGCGGCTGCCAGGAATTGGCTGAATCAGGACCCAGATCCGCTTACCAGGTTAGAACTTGAGCAGCTGATTGATGCCGGTGACCATGATGGTCTTCGCGCTCGTTTTGAGACTCGGCTGCAGTTTGGTACTGCTGGACTTCGCGGCGAATTAGGGGCAGGCCCGAATCGGATGAACCGGATTGTGGTCGCCCAGGCAGCACTGGCAATCGCAAGATTTTTGAATGCCAACAAGGGCGAATACCTCGACCAAGATGGCGAGCTCTCCGTCGTGGTTGGTTTTGATGGCAGGGTGAATTCCGATGTTTTCGCTCAGGACTCGGCTGAGATTTTTGCTGGCGCTGGCATTCGAACCAGGCTATTTGATTCGGCTGTTCCGACTCCGGTCGCAGCCTTCACCGGCAAGCGCTTCTTAGCCAGCGCAACGGTAATCGTCACCGCCAGCCACAATCCACCGCGAGACAATGGCTACAAGGTTTATCTCGGCGGCCAAAACGGTTGCTCGCAATTGATTGCTCCGCAGGACAAGCAAATCGCTTCCCTGATTGACGAGATCGCAACCGATATCAAGTTCGATGAGATTCCAAAGTCAAAGAACATTGAAGCTTTGGGCCAGGCTGATATCGATGCTTATGTGGCAAGAGCATCAACCTTGGTTGACAAAGATGTCACAGGTCGCAAGAACCTCAAGATCACCTACACCGCGCTGCACGGCGTCGGCTACAAAGTTGTGAAGGCTGTTTTTGACCGCACCGGTTTTGTATTTAGCTCGGTCGCCAAACAACAGGAACCGGACGGTCAGTTTCCAACTGTGGCATTCCCAAACCCCGAAGAACCGGGGGCCATGGACCTGAGTTTTGAACATGCCAAAGCCAATCAATCAGACCTGATTATCGCCAATGACCCGGATGCGGATCGCTTGGCTATCGCCGTGAAAAAGGGTAACGATTACCAAATGCTCACCGGCGATCAAGTTGGCTTGCTGCTGGCCGAGATGATTGCCTCCGGACACCAAAGCGGGACATTGGCAAATTCGATTGTGTCGGCCAGCTTGGCCAAGGTCGCAGCATTCCACGGTTTGAAATACCAGCAGACACTAACCGGCTTTAAGTGGATCTCAAAAGTTCCAGAGCTGAGCTACGGATATGAAGAAGCGCTTGGCTACTGCATCGACCCGATTGCCACCCCCGACAAAGACGGAATCACGGCCGCCCTGGCAATCGCCGAACTTGCCGCCACTCTCAAGGCCGAAGGGATGGATCTGATCGATTTGCTCCGAGGTCTAGCTAAGCGCTACGGGCACCTTGCGACCGGTCAGGTTTCAATTCGAGTTACAGACCTCTCAGTTATTAGCAAGATTATGGCCGAGGTAAAGAACAACCCGGTCTCTGAGATTTTGGGTGAGCAGGCCGAGTTTGAGAATCTGGAGCTAGGCAAGAACCTACCTGCCACCGAGGGTGTGATTTTCACCACCGCTAGCTATCGAGTGATTATTAGACCTTCGGGCACAGAGCCAAAACTCAAGTGTTACCTGCAGGTAACTGCGGAGTCAGAGCAGGCATCGCAGCAGCAGTTGGCGACCCTAAAGAGTTGGGCTCAGCAACTACTTAAGAGTGCTTAGTTAGATTTCGAATCGAGGCTGGAACTTCCAAGCCAGCTGCCTCTTCATCGGCGGGAATCGGCTGACCAACTGTGGTGATAAATGGCACAATGCCGGCCCAGGTGCCCTGATTTAGGTCTTGCTCGTCATCGTCAACCTCATTGACCGAGATCTTTACCGAACACTCATCCAGCGGTAAGGAAACGATTATGGTGGCGGCTAACTCTTTTTTGGTGCTGGCCCGCACCTCTGCCACGCGCCCTGGGATCATGGCGTTGCTCAGGGCATTTAGTGCCTGGTCTTTGTCAACATCGCCAACCAGCGAAGCCTTACCGAAGATCACTACCGAGCGATAGTGCATTCCGGAATTGAAGGTTGAGCGCGCCACCTTCAGGGCTCTAAGTTCGGTGATGGAAACGCAAACCTCTGGCTCCGTTTCGAGCAATCTCATCAATCTAGAGCCCGAGGAACCGTGTAAGAAGATGGTGTCGTCAACCCGGCCATAGGCCATCGGAATCACAAGCGGTTTGCCATCCTGAACCAAACCAACATGAGCGACCAGGTTGCTATCCAAAATCGAATAGAGGTCACTCACCTCGTGGGAAGCCTTGTATGAGATGCGATTGAGCTTGGTGCGCTCTGTTCCGCCAGGGTTAGCCATGGCAAAACACTAGCTCAGAGCGGCAGAGAGTTTCTGAGTTAGTTCTTCCAGATTGAAAATGTTGTCAATTGGAATGACTTCGGAGCGAATGCCTTTGATCTGCTCTTGGAGCTCTGGAGTTATTAAAACCACCTGAGCCAGGGAATCAGCGGCCATGGCGTCTGTGATCGAAACTGCCTGAACATCCGCCTCAATACCCAAAGAAGCCAAGGCACGATCGGCATTGGACTTTAGGAGCACGGAGGTGCCAATCCCGGCACCGCAGACAGCGTAAATCTTCACAAAACTATCTAACCAACTAGGCCGTCAATAAATTGCGAATAATTGTGAGATTGGGTTCATTTAACAGAGAATTCACATTTCCAGCATCGCTCATCACCTCGGCAAAACGCGAAAGCAGACTGATGTGGCTGGTGCTGTCAACCGCGCAAAAGGCAAACACCAGCTTCACCGGGTCGTTGTTAGAGCCGGAAACCACCGCTGTCTCCAGCCGCAACAGCGCCATGCCAGTTTCCACAACATCCGATCCTGGTGATGCGTGAGCGATAGCGATTCCTGGGGCAACCACAAAGTAAGGGCCATGCTTTTGGTTAGCTTCCAAGACCCTTGGCAAATACCCCGCGGTTACTTTTTGATCGGCTTCCAGCAAGGCAACTGCGGCGCTAATGGCTCCCACCCAGTCGGTGGTTTCCGACCGGTGAGAAATCGCTTTTGGTCCAAAGGCTTGGGCTAGCACTACCGCGCCTCGGCGAAACCCATCTCGATCATGTCCATCAGCTCTTCGCGTTCTGGCAAACCCTGGAAGGCGGCCTCAGCGGCATTGAGCTGGAACTGCTCTAGGTCCTCAAGTGAGTAGCCAAAGGTGTCAACCAGGATTTGAAGTTCCTTGGTCAAGTTGGTGTTGCTCATTAGGCGGTTGTCGGTGTTCACGGTGACCTTGAAACCTAGGTCATACAGAATGTCGAACGGGTGGTCCGCCATGGTGTCGCCGAGCATCTCAAAGGCACCGGTCTGCAAGTTTGATGAAGGTGAGGTCTCAAGTGCGATACCGCGATCGTGGACCCACTGGGCGACCTGCCCAAGCACCACTAGGTCAGTGTCGCCTTCGGTTCTAGAGAACATGATGTCCTCCACCAGACGCACACCGTGGCCGAGTCGAAGCGCTCGCCCGGAGACAATCGCATCGCGAATCGACTCAACGCCATCTGCCTCACCGGCGTGAACGGTGCATGGGAAAAGCTCTGCTGCAAGGTAGTCAAAAGCTTCCTTGTGAAGATTTGGCAGAAAGCCCTTCTCCGCGCCAGCAATGTCAAAACCAACAACTCCAGCATTGCGGTGACGGATTGCGAGCTGAGCGATTTCCATGCCGCGGTTGGCGTGACGCATTGCGGTTACCAGCTGACCGGTGCGGATAAATCCACCACGCTCCTCAACCTCGGCCATACCGCGCTCGAGACCATCCTGGACTGCCTCGACGGTCTCGTCCAAGCTAAGACCCTTAGCCAAGTGTTGCTCCGGCGCCCAACGCAGCTCTGCGTAGATTACGTTCTCTTCGGCAAGGTCAATAACCGCCTCATACGCGACGCGCTCTAGGCCCTCACGGGTCTGCATCACTGCGACGGTGTGATCAAAGGTCTCCAGGTAGCGAACCAGCGAGCCAGAGTTTGCCGACTCGGCAAACCAGCGACCCAGGTCCACAGCATTGTTAGCCGGAAGCACGTGACCGATTTTTTCGGCCAACTCGATGATGGTCTGAGGTCTCAGCCCGCCGTCAAGGTGATCGTGAAGAGAAATTTTTGGTAGGGCTTTGATGTCCAATTGGTTCCTAACTGATTCTGCCGAGGATGAGCTTACGCTCCGCGACCGGCAGGGCTGAAATCTCAACCGCTGCGGATGCCAGTTCAATCGCGCGGTCGAACTTCTCCTCGGTGTCGGTGAAAAGAGTCATAAGCGGCTGACCAGCTTCGATGTGGCTGCCAATCTGAACCTTTAGCTCGATGCCCGCACCAAACTGCACGGCGTCTTCCTTACGCTCGCGACCAGCGCCAAGTCTCCAAGAGGCAACTCCAACATCTAACGCATCCAACCTGGAGACGAATCCGGACTCAGTCGCGAGAATTTGGTGCGAGTGCTTTGCCTTAGGTAGCTCAGCGTCAGGGTTTCCACCCTGAGCAGAAATCATTTGACGCCACTTGTCCATGGCTTTGCCGTTGCGAAGATTCTCGCTCGGGTCAACTCCGTGAATTCCAGCTTGAACCAGCATCTCTCGGGCAAGCTCAACCGTCAGCTCAACAACGTCAGAAGGTCCGCCACCAGCTAGAACCTCGACGGATTCCTCAACCTCTAGAGCGTTACCGATCTTTAGACCCAGCGGGGTGGACATGTCAGTCAAAAGCGCTGCGGTGTTAACTC
>CAZKLA010000006.1:19300-40023 GCA_964553455.1 uncultured Aquiluna sp.
GACGATGCGATGAGTGGAATTGCCTCAACGGTCCCGGTGACATCGCGCAGCGAGTAGAGCTTTCTATCGGCTGGGGCAAGACCCGAACCAGCAGCACAAATCACAGCGCCAACTTCGGCCAGCTGTGAATAGAGCTCGGTGTTGGACAGGCTGGCTTGCCACCCTGGAATAGCCTCCAGCTTGTCCAGAGTTCCACCGGTGTGACCCAAGCCACGGCCCGATAGCTGTGGCACCGCAACACCGTAGGAGGCCACCAGCGGAGCGAGCGGCAAAGTGATCTTGTCACCCACACCACCGGTTGAATGCTTATCCGCGGTTGGCATTGATAGACCGGTGAACTCAAGGCGCTCTCCGGAATCAATCATGGCGAGGGTTAGATCTTTGATCTCGCGGCGGTTCATGCCGTTAAGCAAGATCGCCATTGCCATTGCCGACATCTGCTCATCCGCAACCACGCCCGAGGTGTAGTTGGCGACCAACCACCGAATCTCATCGGTTGAAAGCTCATATCGCTCGCGCTTTTTAATAATCAGTTCGACTGCGGAAAAGCTCACTTTTGCTCCAGGTGTTCAGGCCCGAAGGCATCAGGTAATACTTCGTAGATGGTTTTGATTCCGGACACAGTGTCCAGCAGCATGCCTGGTGCGTGGTGTTCGTAAAGCAACTGGCGGCAGCGACCACAGGGCATCAGGGTGTTGCCTTCACCATCAACGCAGGAGAACGCAACCAACTTGCCACCACCGGTGCGATAGAGCTCACTCACCAGCGAGCACTCGGCACACAGGCCAACGCCGTATGAGGCATTCTCGACATTGCAACCCGAGATGATTTCTCCCTTGTCGGTTAGGGCAGCAGCACCAACCGGAAAGTTCGAATAGGGAGCGTAAGCCTTCTTCATTGCCTTAGTGGCCTCAGCCTTTAGGGCTGTCCAATCGATGTCCACAACTACCCCTTCACATACGGAACGGCGAGTGATTTCGGAGGTCTTGACTGACCAACGAAACCAACCACCGCGATGATGGTGACAATGTAGGGAACCATCGTGATGAAGTCGGTTGGGATACCGGGGCTAACCTGGTTGGCCCAGACTCGCAAGATGATAGAGAAGCCGAACAGCAAGGCTGCTAGCGCTGCCAAGATCGGGTGCCAGCGACCCAAAATTACAACCGCCAAGGCGATGAACCCGAAGCCTCCTGACATCTCGCGACCAAAAGCACCGGCGTTACCAACAGTCAACGCAGCTCCGCCGAGACCCGCAATTGCGCCACCGATAGTTACCCACCAGAAGCGAGTGCGACCAACGTTGATGCCAACTGTGTCGGCAGCGAGCGGGTGCTCACCAACCGCCCTGGCACGAAGGCCCAGCTTGGTCTTGAACAATACAAACCACAGCGCCGGAACAATCAATAGTGCTGCGAAGACCGTGATGCGGTTTTCAAACAAAACCGGACCGATCACTGGAATATCACTCAGGAGTGGAATCTTGATGATGTCCAAGGTGCCGGGGAAGTTGACGTTCTCGCCATCCTCGGTCAGCCACTGCTGATAGAGGAAGTTGGTGATACCAATAACCAAAACGTTCAGCACCACACCGACGATGATCTGCTGGGCCAAGAACTTGATGGCGAAGACGGCCAGCACCATGCTCATTAGTGAGGCGGTGAACATTGCGGCAAAAATACCGAGTGCGAAATTGTCGGTGATGCTAGAAACCACGGCCGCCATAAACGCACCTGTAAGCAGCTGACCTTCGATGGCGATGTTGGTGATACCACTGCGCTCACTCATCACGCCACCCATAGCGCCGAGCATGATTGGCACCGCCAAAACCAAAGCGGTTCCAGCGATAAAGACCACCGGCACGGTGTTGTCAGCGGCTAGCCAACCAAGTAGAGCGGTGACGCCAATCAAGCCGTAAAGCGAGATCAGCCAAATTGGGGTCTTGCGATTTCTAAGGGAGAGTAGCA
This sequence comes from uncultured Aquiluna sp., assembly GCA_964553455.1. GTDB lineage: Bacteria > Actinomycetota > Actinomycetes > Actinomycetales > Microbacteriaceae > Aquiluna. The sequence goes on from CAZKLA010000006.1 coordinate 21,268, forward strand.
AAGCGCCTACGGCAATGCCCAGCAGTAAAACACCCGAGATGACACCCAGCTGGGCTGAGGCAATCTCAAAGGCTGGCAGCTGGATGGCATCGTCCTTGCGAGTTAGCTCGAAAGTGGTTTGACCCGAGCGACCAGCAATGCCGAAGAAATAAAGCACGGTGAGGCCAATGGCACCCATGACGATTGGGCTCTTGTATCCAACCCGCTCTTCGCTGTTCACGCCAGCGACTGGCTTAAGCCAACTCATTTGGCACCGCCTTTCCCGAAGAGTCGATCTCGGAAGGCACCGAGGGCGTTGGTGGTCTGCGGCTTAGGCAGACCAAAGATTGCCCTGATCAGCGGCGGAGCCGCGATAAACAAAACAATCGCTCCTTGTACGATGCCCAGCACCTCCGGGGATACGCCGATTACCTGCATCGCAGGCGCTCCGGCTTTGAATGCTCCGAATAGCAAGCCGGCCAGCAAAATGCCTGGTGCCGAAGAGCCACCCAACAGCGCAACCGTGATGGCATCAAAACCGATGTTGGCGTGTGAGCTTGGAGTAACGCCGATCGCCGTACCCAGCGCCTGGTTTGAAGCAGCAACTCCGACAAAGGCAGCGGAGAGCGCCATTGCCAAAATGTAGGTGCGGTTGACGTTGATGCCGGCTGTCTTAGCGGCATCTGGATTGAAGCCAACCATGCGAAGGCGGTATCCGATTGTGGAACGCTCCATTAGCCACCAGTAGACAACTACTGCCGCCAGCGCAATGACCAAGCCCCAGTGCAGCGAGTACTCATCGCCAAATAGCTTTGGGAACTGAGCGGTAACAGCGGCCGGGTCAGCCTTAGGGTTTCCGGTGGCACGCTCCTCCTGAAGCAGCATTGGGTCGCGCATCAAGAACGTAAAGAAATACAGCGCAATGTAGTTAAGCATGATCGTCAAGATCACCTCGTGAGCGCCGGTTCTGGCCTTCAAGAAACCAACCAGGGCGCCCAGTAGCGATGCTCCCAGAATTCCAGCGATTAGGGCAACCACGGTGTGAAGCACGATTGGAAGTTCAACGCGGGTTGCAACCCAGGTTGCGAAGATCATTCCGAAAATCAACTGACCGGTGCCACCAATGTTGAAAAGACCGACTCGGAAAGCCAAGCCAATTCCCAAACCTGCCGCGATAAGCGGTGCTCCGAGTCGAAGGGTTTCGGTCAAAGGCCTAAAAGCCATGACTATATCCTCGGCCTCGGCGTTGTAGATCGACCCTCTGAATAGTGCCCCGTAGCCGTCGCTCACGACAGACCAGGCGGCGCCCAGGGAATCCTGCGGACGAGAGAAGAAGTAAGCCAGACCCTCAAGGAATTCCTTATTGGAGCCAATCATGAACATGGCGCCGACTAGGAAGCCAAGGATCACCGAGAGCACGGTGCGGGTTAGCCCACCGGCCAAGATTTCCTTCATGGCCTGATTGAATCTTGCCTCTGGGTTACTCATGCTGCGACTCCCGCCATCATCTTGCCCAATTGCTCTCGTGAAGTCTCTGGGCCAACAATTCCAACAATCTGTCCGCGATACATCACTGCGATGCGATCGGCTAGGGCGAGCACCTCGTCAAGTTCTGTCGAGATCAAAATCACTGCCTTGCCGGCATCGCGCTCAGCTACCAGCTGCTCGTGAATGAACTCGATTGAACCGACATCCACACCTCTGGTGGGCTGGGATGCGATCAAGAGGTCAACATTTCGGTAGAGCTCTCTGGCCACAACAACCTTCTGCTGGTTTCCGCCGGAGAGTTTTCCAGCCAGGTGATCAGCCGATGGGGTTCGAACATCAAAGCGCTCCACGAGCTCTCGAGAGATTTTCTTACGAGCCGCGAAGTTAATGTTGAACCCCTTGGTGAACACCGACTTGTAGGACGCATCCAACATCAGGTTCTCAGCAATGGTGAACTCAGAAACCAGGCCATCCTTTTTACGATCCTCCGGGATAAACCCAACGCCAGATTCCAGAATCTCACGCACCGAAGCCTGAGGCTTTCGAGGCCGGTCCTTAATCGATATGGTGCCGCCACCCTTGATCACCGGACGCAGGCCAAGGAGCGCTTCGGCTAGCTCAGTCTGGCCATTCCCCTGCACGCCAGCAATCGCCAAAATCTCACCGCGTTGAACTCTAAAGCTCACACCATTGACCGCTCTTTGATTGCGGTCATCTAGCACGGAGATATTCTCGACTCGCAGCACATCTTCACCCGGGGTGGCCGCACGCTTCGAGACCGTTAGATCTACTTCGCGACCAACCATCATCGAAGCCAGCTCTGAAGTGGAGGCATCTGGGGATGCATCTCCAACTACCTTGCCCAATCGAATAACTGTGATCTTGTCGGCGACTTCCTTCACCTCACGAAGCTTGTGGGTGATGAAAACAATTGAGGTGCCGGAGGCGGCAAGCTGACGCATGATAGCCATCAATTCGTCGGTCTCCTGCGGAGTCAGAACCGCGGTTGGCTCATCAAGCACCAGGACTTTGGCATCTCGTGAGAGCGCCTTAATGATTTCCACGCGCTGCTGGACACCAACCGGTAGATCTTCGATCAGGGCATCTGGGTCAACGTTGAAGCCGAAGCGGTTGGAAATCTCAACAACGCGCTTTCTGGCTTCGGAAAGATTAAAGGTTCCTAGGACGCCGGTGGGTTCGTTACCCAGCGCAACATTCTCGGCGACGGTAAAAACAGGAATGAGCATGAAGTGCTGGTGCACCATGCCGATGCCGGCGGCCATGGCATCGCCCGGGCCGGCAAATTTTTGGGCCTTGTCATCGAGCAGGATTTCGCCCTCATCGGCCTGGTAGAGACCGTAGAGCACGTTCATGAGGGTTGACTTGCCAGCGCCGTTCTCGCCCAGGAGAGCATGTATTTCTCCGGGTTGAACGACCAGGTTAATTGAGTCGTTAGCCACCAACTGGCCAAAGCGCTTGGTGATTCCGCGCAGTTCTAATTTCACTTTCGCACTCCTTCGTGCCCCCTACTATTCTGCCAAAGAAAATTGCTGCTTTAGACAAAAAGTAAGGGCCGCAGATTTCTCTGCGGCCCCCGACTTTTTATTTACTGAATTAGCTCAGTGGGTCAATCTCACCAGCGATGATGCCAGCCTCTAGCTCGGCTAGGCGAGCCTTGGTTGCGTCATCGATCTTGGAGTCGAAGTCGTAGAACGGAGATAGTCCAGTTCCACCATTTGCCAAGGTGCCGACGTATGCCTCACCGTTGAATGCGCCACCAGCAGATAGCTCTGCGATGATGTCGTAAACAGCGTTGGTCATGCGCTTCTCAGCGGAGGTAAGCACGTAAGGTGCGTACTCAGGTGAGGTTAGAGCAACGTCCTTGTCAACACCGATCATTACACCGGCGATGCCAGCCTCTTTGATTGCCTCAGAAACAGCACCGAACTGGTCTCCACCAACTGGGAAGATTACGTCAGCGTCGTCGTTGATCAAAGCAGCAGCAATTGACTTTGAGGTACCGGAGTTAGGGGTGAAGTCACCGATGAACTGACCGGTCTTGGTGGCTGGGTCCCAACCGACAACCTTAACCTCGGTGCCGTTCTCCTTGCCCCAAGCCATAGCTCCGAAGTAGAAGCCGGACATGAAGTCGGTAACAGCGTCAATCTGCATACCACCGTAGGTACCAACCACCTTGGTGGTCGAGTAGGCAGCAGCTAGGTAGCCAGCTAGGTAGCTGGACTGGTTCATTGCGTAGCCAACTGGCTTTAGGTTTGCGTTGCCCTCAGACCAACCATCGATGGTTACGAAGTTAACGCCTGGGTTAGCTGCGGCAACAGCGTTTACGTCTGCTACTAGGTTGAAGCCAACTGCGAAGGTGATGTCGCAAGACTGGTCAACCATTGCCTGTAGGTTCGGCTGGAAGTCCTCAGCAGAGTTCGACTCAGCCTCAGCAATCTCAACGCCTAGCTCGGTCTGAGCCTTGGTTAGACCGTCAAATACAGACTCGTTGAACGACTTGTCGTTCCAGCTACCCTCGTCAGAAACTGCACAAGCAAGGTAGTCAATGCTTGGTGCCTCTGAAGCGGTCTCTGAAGCGGTTGGCTCTGCCTCTGGGGCAGCTGCGCAACCAGTTAGCACTAGAGCGGATACGCCCAACAGTGCGAATGCTGCGGATGCATTCTTTAGTTTCAAGGTTTCCTCCTGTTTGGAATGTGCCCTAGGGCACCTAATTGCCTCCACTCTACCTTCGATTCCGGGGGCAAAATGACGCCAAGGGGCAAGAATTAACCTTGTTGAGCAACCGTTATAAAAGCTCGGAGTGCCCGGTCTGCTTCAGAACATCAACTAAGGACTTAACCTTCTGCGCGTGTTCTTTGGTCGTTATCAGCAAGGCATCCGGGGTATCAACCACGATCACATCCTCCAAGCCAATAAGGGCAATAAGGCGATCGGTGTCAGAAATCAAAATGCCCGAGGAGGAGTCGGACAGCACCTTGGCTGACCCCAGTACCGCTAGGTTCCCCTTGCGTCCCTGGGACTGCAGCTCGGCGATAGAAGCGAAGTCTCCAACGTCATGCCACTCGAACTCGGCCGGGATGACCGCCACCAAACCTTGCTCAGCAGCCGGCTCGGCGATGGAGTAGTCAATCGCGATGCGCTTGAGTTTTGACCAAACGCTCTTCAGTACAGACTCTCGGCTAGGGGTATCCCAGGCCTTTGCGATTTCCATCACACCGCGGTGAAGCTCAGGCTCGGTTTTTGCTAGGACATCCAGCAACACGCTCGCCCTGGCGATAAACATGCCGGCATTCCAGAAGTACTCGCCAGATTCAACATAGCTCTTGGCGACTTTGATATTCGGCTTCTCAACAAACTTGAGTACCTGGCAGGCGGTTGGACTGTCCAGTGGCTCGCCTTTTTGAATGTAACCGAAACCGACCGAAGGTTCGGTTGGCCTAAGTCCAATCGTGACGATCTTGCCAGTGGCAGCAACATCGATTGCCTCCAGGACGCTCTTGTGAAATTCGGCCTGATCCAAAATCACGTGGTCGGCGGCGAATGAGCCGATGATTACCTCTGGCTGTCGCTGTGCCAAAACCGCAGCCGCGAGCGCAATCGCAGCGGTGGAATCGCGAGGAGATGGTTCCAAAATGATGTTTTTCTCATCAAGCTCAGGAAGCTGCTGCTCTACCGCGTGAGCGTGGACATTGCCGGTGACCACCATGGTCTTGCCAGCGGCCAAGGGCTGAAGCCGATCCCAAGTGTCCTGAAGCAAGGTCTGACCGCTACCGGTTAGGTCGTGCAGAAATTTCGGAGCGCTGGCTCGAGAAAGCGGCCAAAGCCTGGAGCCTACGCCTCCGGCTGGGATCACCGCGAAGAAATTCTCTAAATTGCTGCTTGTTGAGGAATTCACCTAATCACCCTAGATGTTTCTTGGCCATTTGGGAAAGCCATTGCGGTTTGGTTGGTTAGACTTTACCTATCCCGAAACTATCCATGGAGGCTAGCTTGGCAACTCGGCCAGCAGGAACCCTGTACCGCGGCAAGGTGGGCATGTGGTCCTGGGTGCTTCACCGCATTACCGGTGTCGCAATTTTCTTCTTTCTTCTCGTTCACATTCTTGATACCGCCTTGGTGCGGGTTAGTCCAGAGGCCTACAACGTTGTAATCGAGTCATACAAGACTCCGATTGTTGGTATCGCTGAGCTTGGGCTTGTGGCAGGAATCTTGTTCCATGGCCTAAATGGTCTGCGCATCATCGCAGTCGACTTCTGGTCGAAGGGTACGAAGTACCAGAGCATCATGTTCTGGGTGATTATCGTCGTCAGCGTGGTTTTGGTAGCGGCCTTCACGCCGGTTCACCTCGCTCGAGTGTTTGGAGCCCACTAATGAGCGTGGTTATCGAAACCCCAAACCAGCCTCGCAGCCGCAAGGCCGCTAACTGGGAGAAGTACGGCTGGCTATTTATGCGCGTCTCCGGACCGCTACTGGTGGTCTTGGTCTTCACTCACCTAATTGTGAACTTGGTTTTGGGTGAGGGCATCAAGGCAATTGACTTCGCGTTCGTTGCGGGCAAGTGGGCAGATCCGTTCTGGCAGGTCTGGGACCTGGCCATGCTCTGGCTAGCAATGATCCACGGCACCAACGGCATGCGCACCATCGTGAACGACTATGCCGAGCGAGAGAAGGTTCGCGTCGGCCTGAACTACACGCTTTGGATTGTTTGCGCACTTCTGATTGTTCTAGGAACCCTAGTCATCTTTACTTTTGACCCTTGCCCTGCTGGAGCAGCTGCGGAGCTATTGCCTTCGTTCTGCCCGGTGAACTAGTTAGGAAATCATGGCCAACGACAACGTGACCTATCACAACTACGACGTGGTTATCGTCGGCGCCGGTGGCGCTGGCATGCGTGCGGCGATTGAGGCTGGTCCTCACGCCAAGGTGGCAGTGGTATCGAAGCTGTTCCCGACCCGTTCACACACCGGTGCGGCTCAGGGTGGTATGGCTGCGGCGCTCGCAAATGTTGAAGAGGACAGCTGGGAGTGGCACACTTTCGACACCGTCAAGGGTGGCGACTACCTCGTTGACCAGGATGCCGCTGAGATTCTGGCCAAGGAATCCGTCCAGGCGGTTATCGACCTGGAGAACATGGGTCTTCCTTTCAACAGAACCCCAGATGGCAAGATCGACCAGCGCCGCTTTGGAGGTCACACCCGTGACCACGGCAAGGCTCCAGTTCGTCGCAGCTGCTACGCAGCCGACCGCACCGGTCACATGATTCTGCAGACCCTTTACCAAAACTGCGTAAAGCTGGGGATTGAGTTCTACAACGAGTTCTACGTCCTAGACCTAGCCATGAACGACGGCAAGCCTGCAGCAGTCGTTGCCTACGAACTTGCCACCGGAGACATTCACGTCTTCGCGGGCAAGTCGATTGTTTTCGCAACCGGTGGCTTCGGCAAGATCTACAAGACCACCTCCAACGCGCACACCCTCACCGGTGATGGCGTTGGCATCATCTTCCGCAAGGGTTTGCCACTTGAGGACATGGAGTTCTACCAGTTCCACCCGACCGGTCTAGCTGGTCTAGGAATCTTGCTCTCTGAGGCAGCTCGTGGCGAGGGTGGAATCCTTCGCAACGCCTCCGGTGAGCGCTTCATGGAGCGTTACGCCCCAACCATCAAGGACCTGGCACCGCGTGATATGGTCGCCCGTGCGATGGCGAATGAGGTTCGCGAGGGTCGCGGTGCGGGTCCAAACAAGGACTACGTGCTTTTGGACCTAACCCACCTGGAGCCTGCGGTAATTGACGCAAAGCTTCCAGACATCACTGAGTTCGCGAGAACCTACCTGGGTGTTGAGCCTTACACCGAGCCAGTGCCAGTGTTCCCAACCGCGCACTACGCGATGGGTGGCATTCCAACCAACATCAAGGCAGAGGTGCTGAGCGACAACGACACCGTGGTGCCTGGCCTCTACGCAGCTGGCGAATGTGCCTGTGTTTCGGTTCACGGTGCTAACCGCCTAGGAACCAACTCGCTTCTGGACATCAACGTGTTTGGTAAGCGCGCTGGAAAGTACGCGGTTGAATACGCCAAGACTGCCAAGCAGGTTCCGGTTCCAGAGAACGCTGCCGATGAGGTAATTGCGATGCTGGAGAAGGTTCGCAAGGCCAATGGCAAGGAGAAGGTTGCTCAGCTTCGCAAGGAGCTGCAGGAGACCATGGACAAGAACGCCCAGGTGTTCCGCACCGAGGAGACCCTGCAGGAAGCATTCGACAAGATCATGGAACTTCGCAAGCGCTACGAGAACATCTCAATCCAGGACCAGGGTCGTCGCTTCAACACCGATTTGCTTGAGGCAATTGAGCTTGGATTCTTGCTCGACCTTGCCGAGGTAACCGTCATCACCTGCCGCGAGCGCCGCGAATCCCGCGGTGCCCACCTACGTGAGGACTTCCCAGATCGCAACGACAAGAAGTTCATGGTTCACTCCATGGCCTACAAGGTTGACAAGACGGACAAGGCGACCGGAACGAACATCAAGCTCGGCTGGAAGCCAGTCGTAATTACCAACTACCAGCCGATGGAGCGCAAGTACTAATGGCCCAGCAGGAAATCGCAGCAGTTGCCTCATTCCAGGTAACCCTCTTTATTCGTCGCTTTGACCCAGAGACTGACACTGAGCCAAAGTGGGTGGACTACGACGTCGAGATGTTTGGCACCGACCGCGTGCTAGACGCACTCCACAAGATCAAGTGGGAGCAGGATGGTTCGCTAACCTTCCGTCGCTCCTGTGCTCACGGTGTTTGTGGTTCTGATGCCATGCGCATCAACGGCCGCAACCGCCTGGCCTGCAAGACCCTGATCAAGGATCTGGACATCTCGCAGCCGATCTACATCGAGCCAATCAAGGGCCTTCCAATTGAGAAGGACCTGATTGTCGACATGAACCCGTTCTACCAGGCCTACAAGGATGTCAACCCATTCTTGATTGCCTCGGACAAGCCGGAGAAGGAGCGCCTGCAGTCCCCTGAGGACCGTGCTCGCTACGACGACACCACCAAGTGCATTCTCTGCGCAGCCTGCACCACCAGCTGCCCAGTGTTCTGGACCGATGGTCAGTACTTTGGCCCTGCCGCGATTGTGAACGCCCACCGCTTTATCTTTGACTCTCGTGACGAGGCAGCTCAGGTTCGCATCGACATCTTGAATGACAAAGAGGGCGTCTGGCGCTGCCGCACGACCTTCAACTGCACCGAGGCCTGCCCTCGAGGTATTGAAATCACCAAGGCAATCGCAGAGGTCAAGCAGGCCATCCTGCGCGGAAAGCCGTGAGCCTAAGTCGTCGAGCCGCAATTGGTTCGATGGCAGCCGCTGGCACTATTGCGCTCGCGGCCTGTGGCTCGGCTGAAGAACCTGCCGAGGTAGCCACAGAAACTCCTGCCCCTATTTCCGGCGAAGTTCTATTGGGCACGGTCTCGGAAGTTCCGGTGGGTTCAGGCACCAAGTTTCCAGTGGACAAAACTCTCACGGTTTTAGTTACGCAAACCAAAGCGGGTAACTTCAAGGCCTTTAGCGCCACCTGCACGCACTCCGGCTGCATCGTAAGCGGTGTCGAAAACAACGAAATAGCCTGCAAATGCCACGGGGCCAGATTCGACCCGGAAACGGGCACGCCAGTAGCCGGTCCCGCCAAGAGTCCGCTTGGGAAGCTTGCGATTGAGATTCGCGGTGAAGAGATTTGGATAACCATCTAGTGCTCAAGGTCACAACCGTCAACGTCAACGGCATTCGTGCTGCTGCCAGAAAAGATATGGCTCAGTGGCTTATGGAAGCCAAGCCAGACATTCTTTGCCTACAGGAAGTTCGTGCTCCGCAGGGAGAACTTCATGCCCTAGCGTTAGATGGACCAATCGCGATTTCTGAGGGTTGGCACATCTACGACCACGAGGCAACTGCCAAGGGCCGTGCCGGTGTCGCAATTTTGTCCAGGCAGCCTGCGGTTGAGGTGAGAGTGGAGCTGGGGCCAGATGAGTTTGACTCGGCTGGGCGCTGGATCGAAGCTGACTTTGAAACTCCGAGCGGAATCTTCACCGTGGTGAGCGTCTATGTTCACTCCGGTGAGGTTGACACCCCGAAGCAGGTCGAGAAATACAAGTTTCTAAACGCCATGAGTGAGCGCATGCAGTGGCTGATTGCGAATCGTGACTACGCAGTTGTGGTTGGAGACCTAAATGTTGGTCACACCGAGCTCGACATTAAAAACTGGAAGGGCAACCTGAAGAACGCAGGTTTCTTGCCAGAGGAGCGGGCCTTTTTTGATGGCTTTGCCAATCAAGGCTGGGTAGACATGGGACGAGCGGCTCACCCTGGCGTGCCAGGACCCTACACCTGGTGGTCCTTCCGAGGTCAAGCTTTTGATACCGATGCTGGCTGGCGCATCGATTACCAGCTCGCTACCCCAAAGCTTGCGGAAAAAGGGCAGAATTATCGGGTTGATAGAGCAGCAAGCTACGACACCCGTTGGACCGATCACTCACCTGTGAACGTCGAATACGACCTGTAGGACAAAAGATGACCAAGCCAAACCTGCTTTCGGGCATGCAGCCGAGCGCTGCCAGCCTTCACCTGGGCAACTACCTCGGTGCGCTTACCCAGTGGGTCAAGATGCAGGATGACTTCAACGCCTACTACGTAATCGTTGACCTCCACGCAATTACCGTCCCACAGGACCCGAGCGAACTAAGGCAGAACACTCGCCGCACCGCAGCGCAATACATCGCTGCCGGAATCGATCCAACCAAGTCAGCACTTTTTGTTCAGTCCCACGTTCCAGCTCACGCGCAGTTGGCATGGGTTTTGAACTGCATCACCGGTTTTGGTGAAGCTAGCCGCATGACCCAGTTCAAAGACAAGAGCCAAAAAGGTGGCGCGGACAACTCATCGGTTGGCCTTTTCACCTACCCGATCTTGCAGGCAGCAGACATCTTGCTATACCAGCCAAAGTCCGTCCCGGTTGGTGAAGACCAGCGTCAGCACCTAGAGCTAACTCGCGACTTGGCAACCAGATTCAACTCCAGATTTGGCAAGACATTCGAGATTCCCGAGGCTCACATCCTCAAAGAGACCGCAAAGATTTATGACTTGCAGGAGCCGACCGCAAAGATGTCAAAGTCGGCTCAAGACCCTAAGGGTCTTGTGAACCTGATGGACGAGCCAACCGCGATTGCCAAGAAGATCAAGAGCGCAGTCACTGACACCGATGGTGAAATTCGCTTCGATCGAGAGGCCAAGCCAGGTGTTTCAAACCTGCTCGGAATCTACAGCGCCATCACCGGTGAGAGTATCGAGACATTTGCCGCATCGCTTCAGGGCCAGGGCTACGGAGCGCTAAAGACTGCGGTTGCAGATGCTGTCGTGGCAACCCTGGATCCGATTCGCCTTCGCGCCCAGGAACTACTCTCCGACCCGGCAGAACTAGATCGTCTGCTAGCGCAGGGAGCTGCCAAGGCTAATGACATCGCTGAGCGCACGCTGGCTGATGTTTACGACAAGCTCGGCTTCGTGCGCCCATAGCGCCAGGGAATTTTGCGAGCGAAACCGCTATTGTTCTAAGTAACACAGTTCTTCGGGGTCAGTGAAAATCTGAGCCGGCGGTTAAAGTCCGCGACCCGACTGGGAGTTTGGCAGCCAGCTAAATGACCTCAGGCGGTTGAATCGGTGAAATTCCGATACCGACGGTTAAAGTCCGGATGGGAGAAGAACCTGGGTGCTCTGCACCCGTTTTTCTCGCGCGCCCGCGGTCTGTGATAACCGAGAGGGCGAAATGAATCAGCAAGCGTTCGAACCTGCAATGCGCAGGTCGCTTGAGCTTGCCCTAAAAGGCCCAGCCCACGGTGTGAACCCACAGGTTGGCGCGGTCATTCTCGATGAAGACCTAAACATCATTGCGGAAGGTTGGCACCAGGGCGCCGGCACTCCACACGCCGAGGTGATGGCCTTGGCTAACCTTTCCGCCACTTACGGCGACAACGTGCCCGCGAACCTCACCGCTGTGGTGACGCTCGAGCCTTGTAATCACACCGGCAGAACCGGCCCTTGCTCCCAGGCACTAATCGCAGCTGGAATCTCGCGGGTGGTATTTGCTTCGCAGGACCCGGGAGATGTTTCTGGTAACGGATCGCAAACCTTGCGCGATGCTGGCATCGAAGTTATTTCCGGCGTTTTAGTGGCCGAGGCTGACAGACAGTCGAGGGTTTGGCTAACTGCCAATCGCAACAAGCGCACCTATGTGACTCTAAAGTGGGCCAGCAGCCTAGATGGTAGAAACGCAGCGGACGATGGCACCAGCCAGTGGATCTCGGGTCCACAATCTCGAGAGCACACTCACCTGACTCGCTCACAGATTGACGCGATTGCGGTTGGCACCGGCACAGTCTTGGCAGACAACCCAGAGCTAACCGCCCGCAGATCCGATGGCTCTTACTTCGAGCACCAGCCGATCCGAGTGGTAATCGGCGAGAGCGAATTGGGCGCTGATTTGAAGATTTTCAACGACAAAGCGCCAACCATCCACATTCAAACCAGGAACCTGGGTGATGCCCTTGCGGATCTGTGGGCAAGAGGCGTAAAACATCTTTTGGTTGAGGGCGGGCCAACTCTCGCGAGCCAGTTTGAGCGCGAGAACTTGGTTGATGAATACCAGATATATCTAGCACCTGTGCTTTTGGGTGGCGTTAAGACAGCTCTCAACGACATTGGTGTTAGCAACATCGCCGAGGCACATCGCCTAGAGATTTTCGAGATCGAGCAATTGGGCAGCGATCTTTTCCTTAGAGCCAGGAGGGCCTAAATGTTTACCGGAATCATTGAAGAGCTAGGAAAAGTTGCTGCCATCGAACAGCAGCCAGACGCGATTCGACTAACTATTGCCTGCGGCAAGGTGCTCAGCGATCTCAAGCGTGGTGACTCAATCAGCTGCTCCGGCACCTGCCTCACCGCGATTGACATCGATGGCAGCTCCTTCACCGCAGATGTGATGCTCGAGACCCTCAAGCGCTCGAGTCTGAGCGAAGTCAAGGTTGGCGATGTCATCAACCTAGAGCGCGCCATGCAGCACGAGACCCGCTTCGGTGGCCACATCGTGCAGGGCCACGTTGACGGTGTTGGCGAAGTTATCTCTCGAGAGAAGAGCGACAACTGGGATTGGGTGCGAATTCGCATCCCGGCGGACCTAATGAAGTATGTGGTGATGAAAGGCTCAATCACCATCGACGGCATTTCGTTGACTGTGAATGAACTTGGCGATGACCACATTGCGGTCTCGCTGATCCCTGAGACCTTGGAGGTCACCACCTTGGGCTACAAGCAGCCAGGTGACAAGGTCAACGTCGAGGCAGACGTGCTTGCCAAGCACATCGAAAGGCTTTTGCAGTTTAAATGAGTGAACTTTCCAGTATTGAAGAGGTAATTGCCGCGCTAAAGGCCGGTAAGCCTGTTCTGGTCTCGGATGCCGAGGACCGCGAGAATGAAGGCGATGCCATCATCGCCGCCGAGTTCGCCACGCCCGAGTGGCTAGCTTGGATGATTCGCTACACCTCCGGATACATCTGCGCACCAATGAGTCGCGAGCGAGCCAACAAGCTCGAGCTGCCATTGATGTGGGTGAACAACAAAGATCCACACCAAACCGCATACACGGTGAGCGTTGACGCTGCCAGCCGAACCTCAACCGGCATTAGTGCGGCTGAGCGTGCGCTAACCGGTCGAGTACTGGCAGATCCAAACTCAACCGCCGACTCTTTGATTCGTCCAGGTCACGTAATTCCACTTCGCGCAAAGCCAGGTGGAGTGCTAGAACGCCCCGGCCATACCGAAGCTGCGGTTGATTTAATGTTGCTCGCAGGCCTCCAGCCAGTCGCCCTGATGGCCGAAATGGTTAATGACGACGGAACAATGATGCGATTTGGGGAATTATTGGACACCGCTAAGCGGTTTGAACTACCTATGACCACCATTTCAAATCTGAAGGACCACCTTTCCTCTCGTCAGGTAAAGCAGGACCAGCCAGCCAACCGAATTCGTTTCGAGGCAGAGGCCAACGTTCCAACCACCCACGGCGACTTCAGACTTCGCGGTTACTACGACGTAGAGACCACCGCTGACCACGTGGCACTGATTTCCGGCAACCCAACCGGTGAAAACGTTCTTGTCCGCCTGCACTCCGAGTGCATCACCGGCGAAGCATTTGGCTCACTCAAGTGCGAGTGTGGCCCACAGCTAGAAGCCGCTATGGACATGGCAGCAGCTGACCCAAACGGTGGCGTTGTTATCTACCTGCGTGGCCAAGAGGGTCGTGGCATTGGACTTTTGAACAAGCTAAAGGCATACGCTCTTCAGGAGAAGGGTCTCGACACCGTCGACGCCAACCTCGCTCTAGGACTTCCTTCGGAAGCTCGTGAGTACGGCGCAGCAGTTGCAATTTTGCACGACCTTGGCATCAGGAGCGTTCGACTAATGACCAACAACCCAGCCAAGAGCAGCTTCTTGGTTGAGGCTGGCATTCCAGTGAACGAGACTGTTCCACTGGTCGTTGGCCTGGCTGCCGAGAACACCGGTTACTTGCAGGTAAAGCGCGAGCGCATGGGACACCAATTACCAGCTAACCTGTAACCGTGAGTGGATCAGGCGCTCCCGAACTGCGCTCAAGCGCAGCGGGCAAGAAGATATTTGTAATTGCTACCAGTTGGCACACCCAGATTATGGACGGCCTTGTTGCCGGTGCTCTTCGCGAGCTTGAGGCATCAGGCGCAACCAAAGTAATTCAGCAAACCGTTCCGGGTGCATTTGAGTTGCCATTGGCAGCTAAGTGGGCAGCCGAAAAAGGTGCCGACGTTGTGATTGCCCTAGGTGTTGTAATCCAGGGAGAAACCCCACACTTTGACTTCGTCTGTAACTCCGCCACCGAAGGCCTCACTCGAGTTCAACTCGATTACGGCGTTCCGATTGGCTTTGGTCTTCTAACTGTGAATCACGAAAGCGAAGCGCTTGCGAGAGCAGGACTCGAGGGTTCCAAGGAAGACAAGGGCAAAGAAGCCGTGCAGGCTGCCTTGACCATGGCCAACCTCAAGTAATGGATTACCTGCTCGCAGCGGGAGTAATCCTGTTGGCCATCATTCTTCCTGCGATTTGGAAAACCAAGCCTGACAGAAAACGCCATTCTGCTATGTCAGGAGTCTTTTCATCGTTCGATGAGATGTTTCACCCTTCCGGTAAGCAGGCAGCCGAACAACTTACCGAGCAATCCCAAGCAACCAAGCCGCTACCCAGTGCTGAAGACAAAAAGTTATAGGCTGAAATCCTGATCAAAGGAGCATTATGCAGCCAACCGCAGAATTCATTCTTCACTCCCTCGTAGTCCTTCACTTCATTGGACTTGCGTCCCTGTTGGGAGGTTTCCTAACCCAGATGAAGGCGATGGGCAAGGGTCTTGCGACCATCGTTCCAGCGATGGTTCACGGTGCTTGGACCATGCTGATCACTGGTCTATTGCTCGTTGGTGTTCGCGAGTGGATGGCCATGATGGCCTGGGACGACGAGCTCAACCACATGAAGATTGGCATCAAGACACTCGTAGTAATCGTGGTCTTGGTTTTGGTGCTGCTAAACAAGAAGAAGCAGTCCGTATCGGCCAAGGCTTTTGGCGCAATCGGACTGCTCACTATCTTGAATGTGGTGCTAGCCGTTTTCTGGTAATTAGCGCATAAACAAAGCTTTTAGCCTCACCGTGGTGAAGGTTAGCCCCAGGGCAATCATCACCAAGAAGTAGGCGATGTGTCCAAGTATGCTCACGTCCATGATGCCCAGCATTAGTGATCTAACAAGCTCAACTCCTTGCCACAGCGGCAAGGCCTTCACAATTGCCTCAATCCAGTCCGGGTAGACGCTAACTGGGAAGAAGGTTCCGGAGAATAGGAACATCGGCAACAGGAAGAAGTTGATCCAGTTCATCTGCTGGAAGTTCTTCATATAAGAAGTGATTGCCATTCCAATCGAGGCAAAACCAAATGCGATCAGGGTGGCTGCTGGAATGGCTAGCAATCCCCACGCATTTGAGACCAGACCCAGCGGAGCCACAATCGCCATGAAGCCAACCGAGTAGGTAGCACCTCGCATTAGCGCCCATGAAATCTCACCAAGTGCGACATCCATCGGCCCTAGTGAACTTGAAAGCATCACCTGATAGACCTTGCCAAAGTGCATCTTGAAGAACACGTTCCAGGTTGCGTCGTAGAGCGCTCCGTTCATTGCGCTGGTAGCCAATAGCGCAGGGGCGATGAATGCCGCGTAGCTGACCGGGTTGCCATTACCATCTTCTATATCGCCAATCAGCTGGCCAATTCCAAAACCGAAGGCCATCAAGTAGAGCACCGGCTCAACAAAGCCAGAAACAATGATGAGCCAGTTCGAGCTCTTTGCGGCGTACAGTGCGCGCTCAATCATGACCATGGCGCGGCCAGAGTAGACCGAAGCACCTGGACGCTTAGCGCGCTTCTCGGCAATCGCGACTGCCTGAGTAATCAAAGCGTGAGTAATCATCGAGACAAACGCTCCTTGAACTTTGGATACACGAAGCGCATGCCCACGATGCCCATGATTGCTAGGTAGGCGAGGTGAACAAAGAACATGCCATCAGCAAGCTCCATGCCGTAGGAAAGGTTTCGACCAAGCTGAACCGAGTGCCATAGCGGCGAGATCCAACCCAGTGGCTGTAGGTAAATCGGCATTTGCTCAAGCGGGTAGAAGGTTCCGGAGAACAGGAACATCGGGGCGATTACGAAGCGGCCGATAAGGGCAAAGTAACCCTCGTCTCGCTCCAATCTCGCAGTGATGGCAAGCATTACCGAAGCCCATCCCCAGGCTGCCAGCATCGAGGAGAGCAAGAGCGGAATCACGCTTGCCAGCGGCACCGCACCAAAAGCCAGCAGCACACCCAGATACAGCAGGGTGGTGAACAAGCCCCTGCTCAAAGCCACGATCATGACGCCGTCGGCAATTTGCCTTGCTGAAACACTGGTGGCATTGATGGCAAAGAAGAGCTTGTCCCAAACAAAACCATCCATGGTTGGGAAGGTAACCTCATCCATCACACCCTGAATCGCCGCGGAGGCCAAAAGCGCAGGCGCCACAAATTGAATGTATGGGACGCCCAAGATGCCGCCACCACCGGTGTTGGCATCCACCAAAGCACCAATGCCCAGGCCTACGGAAATCAAGTAGAGGATTGGGTTACCAAGACCAAAGACGATGACCGAGGTCATCCACTTACTCATCGCGTAGAAGCGATATTCGGCAACGCGCCAAGCACCAAAGCGCACCGCGCGCTTTGGGTCTACCGCTCTACCAGGCTTGAATTCCAAAGTCATTACTCGACCAGCGTCCTACCGGTCAGGCGCAGGAAGACATCCTCCAAGGAGGATCTGCGAACCAGTGAAGTGACCGGGTGTAGCCCAGACTCAAGAATTGAATGTAGAAGCGCTTCGCCCTTCTCGGTGTAGATCAAGATGCGGTCTGGCAAAAGCTCTAGACGATCACCCTTGCCCTCAAGCTGCTTCGCAACAACCTCGTTCTTGTCGGTTCCAAAACGAAGTTCGACTACCTCTTTGGATGAGTAATCGCGAATCAACTCAGCCGGCGAACCCTCGGCCATGATCTTGCCCTTGTCCATCACGATGATGCGATCGCAAAGCTGCTCCGCCTCATCCATGTAGTGGGTGGTCAGCACCAAGGTAACGCCCTGCTCTTTCAGGCGGAACAGGCGATCCCAGAGGATGTGCCTCGCCTGTGGGTCTAGGCCTGTGGTTGGCTCGTCCAAGAGCAAAATCTCTGGCTCGTTTACCAAGCCGCGAGCGATTGCCAGGCGACGCTGCATACCTCCGGAGAGATCGTCGGCCTTTTCATTTCGCTTATCGGTGAGCTGGGCAAATTCCAATAGCTCTTCGACCTTGGTCTTGAGCCACTTGCGCGGCAGGCCGAAATAACGACCGTAGGTAACTAGGTTCTCCCAGACCTTTAGCTCTCGATCGAGCATGTCTTTTTGTGGCACGACACCGAGGTGGGCTCGAATCTCTGGCCCTTGGCTATTTGGCTCTTTACCCAGAATGGTAAGTTCACCAGAGGTGCGCTGGGAGACAGACGTGATCATCTTCATAGTCGTGGACTTACCAGCACCGTTAGGGCCAAGTAGGCCGAAGGACTCACCGCGGTAGACATCAAAGTCGATTCCGTCGACCGCTACAAAATCTTTGTACTTCTTGGTTAGGGAACGAGCGCGGATAACAGACTCGCGCTCAGTGTTGTTTGACAACTTTGTCTCCATTTCAGGCCCAAATCTGGGCAGCCCTTCAGATTATCAAAGAGCAACTAAGTATTTGTAACGCCCACGCTGTGTCTTTGTTACCCGAAGCTTGATATCTTGTTCCAATGAAGAAGCTGGGTAATCGCCGCAAGACTGGGGTCGAGCAGTATTACACCCCTAAGGACCTAGCGCTTCAACTCAGCTCCATACTCGTTGAGCTAACCGGGATAAACCGCTCGTTTTTGGAACCCGCCGGTGGCAACGGCTCATTTCTCGCAGCCCTTGAGCAACTTGGCGCGAAGCAAATCGAAGCGGTTGATCTTTACCCCAAGCACCCCAGAGTGACAAAGGCGGATTTCCTGGAATACCAACTGACTGGGCAGGACCTGGTCACCATCTCGAATCCGCCATTCGGTCGGAACAATTCGCTCTCAATCCCCTTCTTCAACAGAGCTGCCAACCACAGCGAGTTCATTGCTTTTCTGGTGCCAAGGTCCTGGCGTAAATGGTCGGTGCAAAACCGACTAGATAGAAGGTTTCACCTGGTATTTGATCAAGACGTTGCGGTCAACTACGTCACTGACACCGGCGAGCGGATTGGCGCTAACAACGACCTCAGGACCTGCTTTCAAATTTGGCAGCGACAGTCCGACCTTCGACCTTTGGTGAGAGTGACGGATTGCCAGTTGGTTCAAAAGTGCAGCCCGGAAGAAGCAGATTTGGCAATCAGGGTGTTCGGTTTTGGATGCGGTCGCAGCTATCGCGAATTTCCCAAAGTGGCCAACACCACTTTGATGTTTCTTAGAGTTTTTGATGACAGAGTTTTTGAGGTAGTCGAAGGGCTAGATTATGAGAGGTTCACACTGAACACGTCTTACACCAGGGCACTCGCCCTGCCGGAGTTGAATTACCTGCTCAACGAGGCGA